>JBDSFG010000329.1:0-4430 GCA_039919615.1 Ginsengibacter sp.
TGATTGCAGTTGGAGACGATGATCAAAATATTTACGAATTCAGAGGAGCAAGTTCAAAATATCTGGAACAGTTCATGGCGGATATGAAAGCGACAAAACACGAACTAATAGAAAATTACAGAAGCAAAAACAACCTGGTTGAATTTACAAACGGATTTGTAAAAAGAATTAGCCACCGTTTGAAAGAAACTCCTATTGCTGCCAAACAACCTGGTAGCGGAAATATAAAGCTGGTGCATTATCAAAACGGAAATCTTATTTCTCCTTTGGTTCAAGACATACTTTCAACAGAACTTGCAGGAAGTATTTGCGTGTTGACAAAAACAAATGATGAAGCATTGCAGATAACAGGCTTGCTTCTAAAAAATGGAATGCAAGCAAAGTTGATTCAAAGCAATGATGGTTTCAATTTGCAAAATCTTTTAGAAGTTCGTTTCCTTCTGAATGAAATAAATATGGACGACGACGTAAAAATTATAAATGAAGAAGTTTGGGCAATCGCAAAAAGCGAATTGAGAAAAAAGTTTCAGCAGAGTTCAAAGTTGGAAGTGTGCAACAATCTTATCAAACAATTCGAAGACTGCAATTCAAAGAAAAAATACAAATCCGATTTGGAAGTTTTTGTAAGAGAATCAAAACTTGAAGATTTCTACAATGAAAGCGGAGAGACGATTTTTGTTTCTACAATTCATAAAGCAAAGGGGAAAGAGTTTGACAATGTTTTTATCATGCTTGAAACTTTCAATCCCACAACTGATGAAGCAAAACGCCAACTTTATGTTGCAATGACAAGAGCAAAACGCAACTTAACGATTCACTTAAACGGAAATTATCTTGACAACCTTACAGCAGAAAATTTGGAGAGAGCTGAAGACAATGATGAACATTTACCTCCGAGCCAATTAACAATGCACTTAACACACGAAGATGTAAATCTCGGATACTTTGAATTTATTCAGCACCGGCTAAGTAGCATGATGAGTGGGGATTTACTTACTAAGACCGGTGAAGGATACGCAAAAGCAAATGGAGACTTGGTTTTAAAGTTGTCTAAAAAATTTATCGAAGTTTTAAATAAGCAAGAAAGAAACGGGTATAATCTCAAAGTAGTAAAAGTTAATTTTGTGATTTATTGGAAGAAGCCACATGAAAAGGAAATCAAAATCATTTTACCGGAATTATACTTTGAGAAAAGTAATATCATTACAAACGCATAAAGCTACAAACTCCGAAAATATTGATTGAGGAACAAAAATCAAGTTTTTTTTGTAGAATCTTGAAGCCAAAGGAGTGATTATTATCGCCGCCAATTTATAAATTTAAATCCAATCATCTATGCCATCTGATGATAACCTTAGTATGAATATTGTTTATCCCTGTGCCGGAAGAATGGCTTAAGGGTATATATAAAAAAGATGCTCTTTTTGATTTTAGCTTATAAAGATGTCTGGTAAACTCTGTTTTTTAATGAAGCCTTATAACTAAAGTGGCTAGCCCCTCTCCTTTGGAGAGGGGTTGGGGTGAGGTCAGCACAGTTCAGGATACAAATAAAGCCACTAAGCCCTTATTTTATAACTCAAGATTGCTATATGAACAGACCTGCCAAATGCTTTTCAATTTGCCTGCTCACTCTTTGCTTCTTTCTAATTCAACCAGCTTTTACTCAAAAGGTGTTAGAAACCGGTGGTAAAAAAATGCCTGATGAATGGATAGATAAAGACACAAAACATAAAGTAGTAAAGCTATCAAGGCTTGATGGAAGCAACCTCGGTTTTTACTTTCACAATAATCCTTTTATTGGTAACAACATGGTTTTTTATAACAGCAATAAAAATGATGTAAGCAATATTCAAAAGCAGGAAACATACAGCGCCAATTCAAAGAACAAACAACTCCATCTTCTTGATCTTTCAACATTGAAATCAGAGCAGCTTACCTTTCACAGTTCTCCTATGAATGGAGAGATTGTTCATAATAAAACGGGGGAAGTTTATTACCAGATAAAAGACAGTGTGTTTGCAGTAAATGCGCTAAATAAAAAAGAACAATTGGTTTATGTTTTCCCTGCAGATTTTAAAGCGGGCATAACTACAATTAATGCCGATGGAACTTTATTGGCAGGTGTTTGGTCGGGAGATCAGGAGAAGGAGCTGTTTAAAAAAAACCCGGAAAAGAAAGATTATTTTAATCTTATTTATGAAGCCAGGTTGCCACGAACATTATTTACCATTGATGTAAAAACGAAGAAGCTTAATAAAATATTTACAGACAGCGCATGGCTCAATCATGTACAATTTTCTTCTACTGATCCCTCTTTACTGATGTTTTGCCACGAGGGTCCCTGGCATAAGGTAGACAGAATATGGACCATTAGTGTTGATTCAAAAAATATTAAGTTAATACACAAACGCAGCCTGGATATGGAGATAGCAGGGCATGAATGGTTCTCTCCCGACGGCAAAACAATCTGGTTTGATCTGCAACAGCCAAAAGGCGAAACATTTTTTGTGGCAGGTGCAGATGTAAAAACAGGCAAAGAAATAAAGTATTCGCTTTTGCGTAATGAATGGTCAATACATTTTAATACCTCACCGGATCAAAAATTATTCTGCGGCGATGGAGGCGATTCGGGCCAGGTTGCAAAAGCAAAAGATGGCAGGTGGATATATTTATTCAGGCCGAAAGGTGATCATTTTGTTTCTGAAAAATTAGTGAACATGAAACATCATAATTACAAACTTGAACCGAATGTACACTTCAGTCCGGATGGAAAGTGGATAATTTTTAGGGCGAACTTTGAAGGAATAGAAAACGTTTATGCTGTGGAAGTAAAAGCCTCTTAGTAATTACTCCAATAGAAAGCACCCCAATCACTGTTCCCGCTAAGTATGATGCCTTCTATACCCTTCTTACATTTGGAAGTGGGATGCAGGAAAAGTTTAGTGATTATATTTAACTATGTTCATAAATGAAATTTCAAATTAAATGCTCAGAAAAATTCTTCTTACAATTGGTATAGTATTTTTTTTATTACAGGCAAAGGCACAGCTAAGATGGCCTGCCATTACTCAAACAAGCAAGCCCTGGGCACGTTGGTGGTGGCAAGGCAGCGCAGTAAATGCAAAAGATCTTACATGGAATATGGAGCAATATAAAGCTGCAGGATTGGGAGGTGTAGAGATTACCCCTATCTATGGTGTATATGGCTATGAGAAACAATTCATAAATTTTCTATCCCCGAAATGGATGGAAGAGCTCAACTATACGCTACAGGAAGCGAAGCGCCTGGGTTTAGGTGTTGATCTTGCAAATGCCACCGGCTGGCCCTTCGGCGGCCCCTGGGTAACAGATGATGATGCAAGCAAAACCATTTACTATAAAACATATACAGTTAATGGTGGAGATGAGTTGAAAGAGATAATAGAATATCAACAGGAAGTTTTGGTAAGAACAGCCAATAATAAACCTGCAGGTATTGACAGTATTTTAAAACCGGTTTCTCTTAATAAAAATTTACAGGCGCTGGCATTAGATCAGATTATTTATCCAGGCAAATTGCCTTTGCAATTGTTAATGGCATATTCTCAAAAAGGAGATATATTAGATATTACTGATAAAGTTGATGCAACAGGAAAACTCCTTTGGACAGCACCTGACGGCGTCTGGAATTTATATGCAGCATTCATAGGGCTTCATGGAAAGATGGTAGAGCGGGCAGCTCCCGGTGGTGAAGGTTATGCAATTGACCATTTTTCAGCAAAGGCAAGTGCCAACTATTTTAAACACTTTAATGAGGCATTTAAAGCACATGATATTTCCTATCTGAGGGCTTTCTTTAATGACTCTTATGAAGTAGATGATTCAAGAGGGCAATCTAATTGGACACCATTATTATTTTCAGAATTTAAAAACCGTAAAGGCTACGATCTTAAAAATAATTTACCAGCCTTATTTGGCAAAGCGGATGCAGATATGAATAGCAGGGTATTGTATGATTACAGGTCAACAATTGATGAATTATTGCTTGAGCATTTTACAGAGGCATGGAAAAAATGGGGCAAAACGAAAGGTGCAATGGTACGAAATCAATCGCATGGATCACCGGCCAATACCTTGGATCTTTATGGTGCAGTTGATATCCCTGAAACAGAAGGCACAGATATTTTGCGCTTTAAATTTGCTTCATCGGCTGCTAACGTTACAGGTAAGGCGCTCGCTTCATCTGAGTCTGCTACCTGGCTAAATGAACACTTTCTTTCTTCATGGGGCGATGTAAAAAAAGCGATTGATCTGTTTTTCCTTGGTGGCGTAAATCACATATTTTATCACGGCACCGCGTATTCCCCAAAAGCTGCGCCATGGCCTGGCTGGCTTTTTTATGCGGCTGTACATTTTCAACCAGCCAACCCGCAATGGAAAGATTTTGGAAC
>JBDSFG010000334.1:0-9819 GCA_039919615.1 Ginsengibacter sp.
TTTCCAAAAGCTTTAATGAATCAATACCCGGATCAATAATATCAACATCCGTAAGGTATGAGGACTTAATTTTTTTAAAAAAATCATCCTGTCCTTTTTCTTTAATCCTGTTTCTAACACTTAAAGATTCATAATAGCCAAGATCGCTGTTGAAACTTCCTTCGCTTTCTCCCTTATCATTATAGTTAATAATAACGGTAGTGCTCTTCCTTTCCTTTAAGGAATCAGCATAAAAATATACAGGCAAAGGATTTCTGGAAATAATCCTGGCGTGGCCGTTATAACAATCCTCCGATAATTTATTAAACCCAAGCGTTGACTCTGATGCATCGAGGTAATAAGTTTTTTTATCAAGAACAACGTCCACTATCAAATAATTGAACCTTTCTATCAGGGGATATATCTCGTTTGTGTATCCATGATCTCTCGTACTCAGAAATATTGGGTAAGCTTCAATTTTTTCATGGCGCAGTATAGCTATCAGTAACAAATTAATTTCAGCCTGGGTGCCGCTTCTTTTATTAAAAACAGTTTTTAAATTGTCCGCCACTTTAAGAGATCCCGGGCCGGTATTTTTAAAATTATCTTTTACGAAATAATAGATCAGCTTTGCTTTTTCCAAATCGTTAGCTGCACCCTTCTCGATCTTCAGCATTTCATCATCCAGCCAGTTATTGGGCCGGTTAATAGCAAATCCAAATTTTTCATCATCCATATATCTCTCACCTACTTTCTGCCAACTTCCCATAATATTATTTTCAACGGTATTCGGATATTTAATTGAAGAAAGCTGGAACTCTATTTTGGTGATGTGATTACGGATGGCAGATGTAAAACTTTCTGTCTTTAAAGCAGGCACATCTTTGTATATCCATTTATTAGCATTTACATTAGCTTTTACTTCAACTACATCCGCCCTTTGGGTGCTGGTTCTGCTATCCGTAATACGAAAATCGGCCTGGGTTACATCAATTTTTTTGTTGTAAACCGGCTCATACCCCTGCGATAAAAAAACGTAATAAAAATATTCGGGTATCATCACTTCATACTCACTCCATAATCTGGGATACTCACCCTGGAAAGCCCACGGGCGCAAATTGAATAAATATTCAGAAGAGATAGTATAAGAAACTTCTATAACAGATCCGGGTTTTACTGCCGGCATTGTAAACTTTTTTCGTATCCAGTATTTACTTACATTTTCCTTGAAAACCTGCGCAGCGTTTAATTTTGTTTCTACTACTTTGCCATCTTCAAGATTGTAAGTATACGCTTTAAGACTTTCTAATTTTTCTTCTGACCCTGCATCCCCTACATACAGCGGTATATCATATGTTGCGGCATCTACACCATCTTGTTTTAAAATTTTGATACGCTGTTTATGTTCAAACACTAATGTAAAACCGCCAGTGTTATTTCCTTCAAATCTTGAGAATCCAACATCGGCTATTATAACAGCAGCCGCTGCAGTATCATAGCGATTTTCAGGCAAGTTAAAATCTGAGGCAGATACTTTACCAAATTTTATATTCAGCTTATCTTGCGCACATAAAGAAGTTGAAAAAATAATAGCAGTGACTATAAAAATAGTCTTGTTAAGTTTTGGCATTAGAAGTGTTGTTTTTAAGAAAGATGATCTATCGTAAACATATTGAAAAAAGCCTTAAATAGCAAATTAATTAAAGAGAAATCAGCCTTGCTTGGCTTTGATTTTTGCGGAATAGCAGCAGCAGTTCGCCTGGACGATGATGCCTATAGACTGGAAAGGTGGCTGAAGCAAAACAGGCATGGTAGTATGCATTATATGGAAAGATATTTTGACGAGCGGATTGATCCTGCTTTGCTTGTTCCAGGCGCAAAGTCTGTGATCACTTTACTGCTTAACTATTTTCCTCAGCAACAACCCGATAATCAATCTTTCAAAATTTCCAAATATGCATGGGGTGATGATTATCACAAAGTGATCAGGGAAAAACTAAATGCCTTATTGAACTTGCTTAGGGATGAGATCGGGGAAATTAACGGCAGGGGATTTGTTGACAGTGCGCCTGTGCTGGAAAGAACCTGGGCTGCAAAAAGCGGCTTAGGCTGGATAGGCAAAAATGGCAACCTGATCAATAAATCAAAGGGATCATTTTACTTTATAGCCACCCTAATAACAGATCTGGAATTACAGGCAGACGATGCGTATGCAAAAGATTATTGCGGCACCTGTACACGGTGTATTGATGCCTGCCCTACTAACGCCATATTGGACGATAAAGAAATTGACGGAAGCAAATGCATTTCATATTTTACAATTGAATTAAGAGATGCATTAATACCGGATGAAATGCAGGGAAAGTTTGAAAACTGGATGTTTGGCTGCGACATTTGCCAGGATGTTTGCCCGTGGAATAAGTTTTCAAAGCCAACCACAGAAAAAGCGTTTACTCCTATACCGCAAATTCTAAATTTTACCACATCAGACTGGGAAGACCTTACAGAAGAATCTTTTAAAATTATTTTTAAAGATTCCCCTTTAAAACGAAGCAAATTTGCAGGTATCAAAAGGAACCTCAAATTCATTAAGAGCTAAGCAGCGTGGAACAAAGAATGGTATGGAAAAAGCAATTATAAATCACATCAGATTTAACCTATATCTTTTTACGGATTTTATGATTAAGAGAGACCCGTTAAATACAATCGTTGCAATAACCCCCGGTTAATTAATTTTTTTCTGGCTGTTGGGTTGTAACTTTGCGCCTTTGATTTTGCCCCCATCCCAAAGGGGTAAAAAATGCCGTACGGCGAAAAAGTAAATTTCAAAGAGAAATTGAGAACGGGCTGGAATAGAAGAGTGCTATCCTTCTGCTTTGCCTGGGATGCCACCCGGCAGTTGATGCTATGGAAAACAAATGTTGAATACAAAAAATTAAAATTTATAAATAAATAGTATGAATCTTTTCGAAAAACAAGCGAACGAATTTAGTGACAGGCATATAGGGCCAAATGAAGACGAAGCGAATGAAATGTTGAAGGAAATTGGAATGGCCTCGCTGGAAGAACTAATAAATAAAACTATTCCCCAGGCGATACTAATTAAAGAAAATACCGATGTTGCAACGCCGGTGAGTGAATTTGAATATTTGAGCGGGCTGAAAAAAATAGCCTCACAAAATAAGGTGTATAAGTCTTATATCGGCCAGGGTTATTACGACACTATAGTTCCCGGCCCGATCTTACGAAATCTTTTTGAAAACCCCGGATGGTACACCCAGTACACGCCTTACCAGGCTGAGATTGCACAGGGGCGCCTGGAAAGCCTGCTGAATTTTCAGACAATGGTTAGTGATCTTACTGCACTGCCAATTGCCAATGCCAGCCTGCTTGATGAAGGGACTGCCGCTGCAGAAGCAATGGCCATGTTATTTAATCATAAGAACAAAGATCATGATCACATAATAGCTCCCAGGTTTTTTGTTGATGAAAAAATATTTACTCAAACAAAAGATATCTTAATTACAAGAGCAAAGCCGGTTGGGATTGAATTAGTGTTCGCTAATTTTCAATCAGTTCAATTGGATGAAACTTATTTTGGCGCTATTATTCAATACCCGAACAGTGAAGGCTCTGTTGAAGACTATCGTGATTTCATAAATTCTGTGCATGAAGTAAATGCGCAGGTGGTAATGGCCACTGACCTGCTTGCACTTACCTTACTAACTCCTCCCGGAGAGTTGGGTGCTGATGTTGCAGTTGGTTCATCGCAGCGGTTTGGGGTGCCACTGGGGTATGGCGGTCCGCACGCCGCATTTTTTGCCACTAAAGATGATTTTAAAAGAAATATCCCGGGACGGATCATTGGGGTTAGCATTGATGCGCAGGGCAATCGCTGTTTGCGTATGGCCTTACAAACAAGAGAGCAGCATATAAGACGGGAAAAAGCTACATCCAACATTTGTACAGCCCAGGCTTTATTAGCAAACATGGCTGCAATGTATGCCGTATATCATGGCGCAAAAGGATTAAAAAATATTGCAGAAAGGATTGCTGTTTTAGCAAATACACTCGCTTCTGAATTAAAAGAATTGGGTTACACCTTAGTGAGCGAAAATTATTTTGATACTATAAATGTAATTGCAGAAGATGCAGAAGTTATACGCTCAATTGCTGAGCCGCACAAAATGAATTTCCACTATTCAGGAAATAATATTTCTATTTCACTGGACGAAACAACTACACAAATGGATGTGCTGAACATTGGAGGAATATTTAGTGCAGCTAAAGGAATTGACACCGCAGTGGCAACATTTGATAAAGAAAATGTTTTGGAAAATATTCCACCGGCTCTTACAAGAACGTCGTCGTTTTTATTACATCCTGTTTTTAATACGCACCACAGCGAAACAGAACTGATGCGTTATTTAAAAGTTTTAGAAAACAAAGATCTTTCATTAACTACTTCAATGATCGCTCTTGGCTCATGTACCATGAAGCTGAATGCTGCATCAGAATTAATTCCTGTAAGCTGGCCTGAGTTCAGTAAGATACATCCGTTTGCACCTGCAGATCAGACCCTGGGTTATCAATCTATCATCGATGAGTTGGAAGATATGCTTTGCCGGGTAACCGGTTTTACTGCATGCAGCCTTCAGCCAAACAGTGGCGCACAAGGTGAATACGCCGGCTTGCTGGCAATAAGGCGTTATCATGCTGATAAAAAAGAACATCATCGTAATGTAATACTTATACCGGTATCTGCACATGGCACCAATCCTGCTTCTGCCGTGATGGCCGGCTTTAAAGTAATAGTTACAAAATGTGATGAAGCCGGAAATATTGATATTCCTGATCTGAAAGAAAAAGTGGAGAAACATAAAGCTGATCTTGCCGGTTTAATGGTAACTTATCCATCAACACATGGTGTATTTGAAGAAAGCATTAAAGAGATTTGTGAATTGATTCATGCTAATAACGGACTAGTTTACATGGATGGCGCTAACATGAATGCGCAGGTCGGGTTAACTTCTCCCGGCCTTATTGGCGCCGATGTTTGCCACCTCAATTTACATAAAACATTTTCTATTCCCCATGGCGGTGGCGGTCCTGGTATGGGGCCCATTTGTGTAAATGAAAAATTGAGGCCTTTTCTGCCGGGAAACCTCCTGAATTCTTTTCCAAAAGGAGAAGTTTCTGGAGAAAAAGGCCAGGGATCTGTTAGTGCAGCGCCGTACGGGTCTGCAAGTATCCTATTGATCAGTTATGGTTATATAAAAATGCTGGGCTCTAACGGCATTCGCAAAGCAACTGAATATGCAATATTGAATGCGAATTATATGAAGGCAAGGCTTGAAAAATTTTATAAAATATTATACAGCGGAAAGAACAATACCTGCGCTCATGAATTTATTGTTGATCTGCGACCCTTTAAAAGTAGCGCTGGTATTGAAGCGGAAGATGTTGCCAAAAGATTGATGGATTATGGATTTCATGCGCCAACGTTAAGTTTTCCCGTTGCCGGAACTATCATGATAGAGCCAACAGAAAGCGAGAACAAACAAGAGGTTGACCGTTTTTGTGATGCGCTGATAAATATTTATCATGAGATAAAATCAATTGAAGAAGGTAAGAGTGATAAGACAGATAACGGTTTAAAAAATGCGCCACATACTTTAAAAGTGATCACGGCTGATGAATGGAAACATTCATATACACGACAGCATGCTGCGTTTCCTTTGGAATATTTACAATCAAATAAATTCTGGCCATCAGTAAGCAGGGTCAATAATACTTATGGCGACAGGAATTTAATTTGCACCTGTGAACCAACTGAATCTTACGCAGAAGCGGATGCTTAAAAAATTACCGCTTTAATAATATACAAGGGCTGCTTTTTAAAAGTGGCCCTTTTTTATATCCAGGGGTAATAAAATGTGTAGCAGATTCATGCCTCTCTATGTCATAAAAAAGCCGCCTCATAAATTATGAAACGGCTTCATGTTGTAGGTTTTCTTACTGACGTTATCTATAAATCTTAATCAATTTTACTTGTACCTTTTCCTTACCCTGAATAAATTCTGCTATAAAAGTACCAGGGAAATACCCACCTCCAATCTGGATTGTGCCATTAGGTAAGATACCAGTTTTCACTTCAATTACTCTTCCTAATATATCAGTAACTCTCATTTTAACCTTATCCTGCACAGGACTTTTTATGGCTAAAGTGAAATAAGTAGCCGATGGGTTAGGCATTGCTTTTATAGTAAGTTCATCTGGCAGAGGATTTGCGATTGTCGGTTGATTTATGGCACGACCAGCATACACCGGAGGTGCAATGCAATTTGCAGTACAGCTACCTAAGAAGTCTCCATGTGCTAAATGCGCAGCAACAGCACTTTGATCTACGCATAACTCATGGCATTTATCACCTGCAATTCCTGTTTGATGACAAAGCTTAACCTTTACTATGCTACTATTGCCTGCAAAACAACGGTCATCTTCAGAATGTACTGTTGTAGTTTTTGTAACAGTACATCCGTAGAAATCTGTAACACTTATGGTAAACACCGCATCCTTTATTAATATAGCGGTAACAGAATCCTTACCTCCTGCACCTACGCCAGTAGCTGTAGTTACAGGAGTAGAGCCAGAACCTGATGATGGGCAAGTATTACCTGTACTAGTTACTGCTCCATTTCCTGCTGCTTTCCATGACTCATCGCCTGAACTATTTATTACATTGCATTGTAGTACTCTGTCCATAGTGATTACCACTTTATAGGGAGCAGTTCCGCCTGTGGGAGCAGCCTTGATAACTACAGATTGATCAAGAGTATAACCGTAGTAAAGTTGTGGATTACTGTTTCCTACCGTCACGTCAAGGGTTGAACTTACGTTTACCGTAATGCTGCAATTGGCATTATTCCCAGACGCATCTGTAACGGTCCATATTACAGTAGTAGAACCTTTAGGGAACACGGCATTAGCTAATGAACTGCTATTATTAAAATTGTTTAAAATGGACACCCCTGCGCAATTATCACTAAAGCTGGTTGGATCAAGTTCGGTTCCTGCCACTTTATAGCTACATGCTGCGACTGTTGCGGTACCGTTATTTACAGTACGTGTAAAAGGACTGCCTGGCTTGCAAGTTATAGTGGGATTCTGTGTATCATTAACTGTAACGGTAAAGACGCAAGTACCGATATTGCCAGAAGCATCAGTGATCTTATAAGTTACAGAAGACACTCCTTTATTGAATGTAGTTCCGCTAGCGTCATTATTACCTGACGCAGTTGTAGCACCAGTGATGGTATAAGTTATTACTGAGCCAGGGCAATTGTCACCGCTTGAGGCAGGAGCAATACCATTAACAACAGCAGTACAAACGTTAGCATCAGTACTTATTACTTTATTAGCAGGGCATGTTACTGTTGGGTTCTCATCATCTGTAACAGTCACGGTCATCACATCCTGAGCTGTATTGCTTGAAGCATCAGTTGCTGTATAAGTGATTGTGGTTACACCTTTATTGAAGGTCTGTGTGCCTAACTGGCCGCTGCCGCTTCCGGTAGTGGCTCCGGTCATTACCCATGCAAGTGTGCTGCCTGCGCAGTTATCACCAAAGGTTGCATTGGTGATCGCTACTGCTACATCACAGTCGCCTGTGCCATCTGCTGATGTAACTGTTGTCACATCCGGTGCTGCTGTCACTACAGGGTTCTCATCATCTGTAACAGTTACAGTCATCAAATCTGTTGATGTGTTGCCTGAACCATCTGTTACTGTATAGGTGATCGTTGATATCCCGATATTAAATGTATGTGTGCCTACCTGGTTGATGCCGGTTGCCGGTGAAGCATCTGTTGTAGCACCTGTGATTGCCCATGTGAGCTTGGCTACTGTGCAGTTGTCACTGGTAGCTGCATTGGTGATAGCAACATCTACGGTGCAGTCGCCTGTGCCATCTGCTGATGTAACTGTTGTCACATCCGGTGCTGCTGTCACTACAGGGTTCTCATCATCTGTAACAGTTACAGTAAACGTACATGTTGCATCTGGTGAGCATACATTGTGTGCCGTTATCGTAACGGTTGTTACTCCTTTATTAAAGGTTGCGCCGCTACCAGTGCCACTGCCACTGGATGGGATTGGAGGATTTACCCCGGTAAATGAATAAGTATATGTTGGGGCAGGTGTACCGGAAGCTGTTGCAGTATAGCTCACAACAGCAGTACAAATATTAGCATCGGTGCTCTGGATAATGTTTGATGGGCAACTTGTAAAGGTTGGTGGTTGGCTTACTGTTACAGAGGAAGATGTTGCACTCACACATTTGCCAGTTGCTTGTGCTGTTGCTGTTATAACATCTCCTGATGCAACAGTTACATTAGTTTTAGTCCAAGTATTACTGTTTCCATTAGTTGTTGTGGTGCCTATTGAAACTCCGTTCTTAAACAAGGTAATTGTAGTATTATTACCTTCTGATACTGTCCCGCTTATAGTAACGGCTGTCCCAGGGCAAATAGGTGAATTAATTACAGGAGTTGCAGAAATACTTTGAACTGTTACAGTTGCGCTGCCAGTCATATTGCTGGTACAATTGGTTGTAGCGTCAGTAGCTACTACTGTGTATGTTCCTGTAGTTGCCTGGTTTCCAAAACTGATTGCAGCGTTTGTTCCAGCCACAGCCGAACCTACCGGCGTAACACCTTGGAATAATTGATAGTTGACTCCATTTTGAGAACCACTTAATCCAATTACTACACCCGTGCCTCCACTACAATAAGATCCACCACCAGTTACTGTAAAAATTGTTGGGAGTGGATTTACAGTTATCTGAACCGGAGTAGTAGGTTCTGATTCACAAGCAATACTATTTAATGTAGATATTGTAATGCGTCTGTATTGTGTAGTTGCTGTTAAACCTGATGGAACATTATAAGTTGAAGCGGTTTGTCCTGCCACTGTTGACCATGTTGTAAAAGGACTTACTGAACTTTCCCAACGATAGGTTATCGTTCCATCACCGGTACCATTTGTCGTACTTGTAAATGCAGCAGGGTCGCCGCCACTACATATAGTTTGTGAAGCCGCAATGACTCCCGCTGTTGGAACAGTTTGAACTGTTATCTGAAGAGGAGTAGTAGGTGCTGATTCACATACAATAGTATTTAATGTAGATATCGTAATTCGCCTGTATTGTGTAGTTGTTGTCAATCCTGATGGAACATCATAAGTTGCAGCGGTTTGCCCTGCCACTGTTGACCATGTTGTAAAAGGACTTACTGAACTTTCCCAACGATAGGTTATCGTTCCACTACCATTGCCATTTGTTGTGCTCGTAAATGCGGTAGGATCACCCCCATTACATATTGTTTGTGCGGCTGCAATGACTCCTGCTGTTGGAACAGTTTGAACTGTTACCTGAACCGTACCAGTGGGCGATGATTCGCAAGCAACACCATTTATCGTAGATATAGTAATCCGTCTGTATTGTGTAGTTGCTGTTAATCCTGACGGAACATCATAAGTTGCAGCGGTTTGTCCTGCCACTGTTGACCATGTTGTAAAAGGACTTACTGAACTTTCCCAACGATAAGTTATTGTACCATCACCGGTACCATTGGTTGTACTGGTAAATGCAGCTGGATCGCCTCCATTACAAATAGTTTGTGCACCTGCAATAACGCCTGCTGTTGGAACAGTTTGAACTGTTAGCTGAACCGGAGTAGTAGGTTCTGATTCACAAGCAATACTATTTAATGTAGATATTGTAATGCGTCTGTATTGTGTAGTTGCTGTTAAACCTGATGGAACATTATAAGTTGAAGCGGT
>JBDSFG010000350.1:0-4513 GCA_039919615.1 Ginsengibacter sp.
ACCGGCCACGACGGTCTGCAAGCGGTCTGCCGCAGTTGGTGTCCCCACCAATCGCAATATGGGCAAATTTGCCAGTGCATAAAATAATTATATTGCTCTATACTGTTTCAATGAAGCCAGAATGAAAATAACTAAAATCAAAACCAAACTATATCAATGGAAAGGCCCCGTAAAAACAAGTGATACCATTTTTGCTACGCCGTTAAGTGCATTGCCCTTCCAGGATGATTCGCAGGCGCCTTTCAGATTTTTTAGCTGGCTTATTTTAGAGATTGAAACCGATGCAGGACATACAGGCATCGGCAATGCAGGCTTATGCCCTGACATAACCAAACAAATTATTGACTCCAAATTGAAGTCGCTTTTAATAAATGAAAACCCGCTGAATACTGAGTACCTGTTTGAAAAAATGTACCGTTCAACCATTGCTTATGGGCGTAAAGGAGCTGTGCTGGCCGCTATCAGTGCATTGGATATTGCTTTATGGGATATTAAAGGAAAGGCCATGAAACAGCCGGTATTTATGCTGATGGGTGGAAGAACAAAACCGTATATAGAAACATACTACAGCCGTTTGTACACACGCAATCTTGATAGCCTGCAGGCAGAAGCGGCACATTATAAAGCAGCAGGATTTACAGGAATGAAATTACGTTGTGGCTATCCGCTAACCGAAGGCATTAAGGGAATGAAGAAAAATGTGGAGATGGTAAAAGCAGTTCGTGAAGCTGTTGGCGACGATATAAATATTATGCTTGAAGCATACATGGGTTTTAATTATTCTTATGCAAAACAATTGCTTAAACTGTTAGAGCCTTATAATCTCAGGTGGGTAGAAGAATTGTTATTACCTGACGAGATCCACAATTTTGCAAAGCTGAAACAATCCACAGGCATCCCTCTCTCCGGTGGCGAACATGAGTATACTCGTTATGGATTTCATGACCTGGTACAGGCAAAAGCGTTAGACATATTTCAGTTTGATACTAATCGTGTTGGTGGGTTTACAGAAGCGCAAAAGATATGTGCTATGGCATTGGTACATGGTATTGAAGTAATTCCACATGGAGGACAAATGCATAATCTTCACGTGGTGATGAGCTCTTTTGCATCGCCAATGGCTGAATATTTTCCTCAAACAGAAATTGAAGTAGGCAATGAAATGTTCTGGTATATTTTTGATGGAGAAGCCATTGCAGAAAATGGGAAACTTCAGTTAGATGACACCAAACCCGGTGTAGGGCTTACCTTGAAGACAGAGGGCTTAGAGAATTTTAATATCATTGAGTAGTTTATTTGTTATCTGGAAATTAAGAACTTAACGATAAGCAGAACCTTAAACCTAAACCAACCAATTCATGGAACAAAGCATATTTGATCTTTTTAAATTAAATGGAAGAACTGCATTGATCACAGGTGGGAATCGCGGCCTCGGTCTTGCAATGGCTAAAGCATTGGCAGAAGCCGGGGCAAGTATTTCTATTGCAGCAAGAGATGATAAAGCCAGTGTTGAATCTGTTGAGATAATTAAATCAACTTACGGAGTTGACTGCATAAATAATTTTTGTGATGTAACATCAGAGGAGAGTGTTAAGCATGTTATTGACGAAACTGTGGCTCGTTTTGGGAAGATTGATATCCTTATTAATTCCGCAGGCATTAATATCAGGGGAGCAATAGATGATCTGTCATTAAATGATTTCAATAAAGTAATGGCAGTTAATGTAACCGGCTCCTGGCTGGCTTGCAGGGCAGTAGTACCTGGCATGAAAAAAAATGGCTGGGGAAGAATTATTAATATTGGTTCTATGTTATCATTAATTGGTATGGCTGACCGCACTCCCTATGCCACCAGCAAAGGAGCTATTTTACAATTAACCAGAACGCTTGCTATGGAAGTAGCTAAAGATGGCATTAATGTAAATGCCCTTTTGCCCGGACCTTTTGGAACAGATATAAATCTTCCCATTATGAATGATCCTGAAAAATATAAAGCATTTATCTCCTCGGTACCACTGGGCCGCTTTGGAGATTTGCATGAGATCGGTGGAATTGCATTGTACTTGTCCAGTCCTGCATCCGGATATGTAACGGGAGCATGCTTTTCAATAGATGGTGGATGGGTGGCGAAGTAAATTTTTATAAATATTATTACTCAATACTGATATATGAATAATGAAAGTACACGATTAGTTCAGCTCACACATCCGCAAAATGGAAGACGTGTAGCTGTGGTAAAAGAACCATCTTTAATTCTATTGAACGATACGTTTTCTGTTTATCATCTCGCACTTGAAGCTATACGTTCAAAAAAGAAGATTGCAGAAATAATAGCTTCAAAACTGTCTGATAAAACTTTAGATTATTCTTCCATTTATAATGGAGAAGATGAATGGGAACTGCTGCCTTGCTTTGATAACCCGGATAACATTTTTGGATGCATTGTTTCAGGCACGGGATTAACTCATAAGAACAGCGCACTTAACCGCCAAATGATGCATCAGTCTGCTGACCACAAACCCAATGATAGCATAGTAATGTATCAATGGGGAGTAGAGGGCGGCTTTCCCGAAAAAGGTAAGGCAGGCGTTCAACCCGAATGGTTCTATAAAGGGAATGGCGCTGTTCTTAGAGCGCATGGGCAAACACTAGAAGTGCCGCCCTTTGGAAATGATGGGGGAGAAGAGCCTGAAATAGTTGGTGTTTATATAATTGATGAAGAAGGCCAGCCGTGGCGAATTGGGTTTACTGCCGGCAATGAATTTTCTGATCATGTAATGGAGAAAAAAAATTATCTGTATTTGGCACCATCCAAATTACGTGAATGTGCTATTGGTCCGGAACTGTCGATTGACAGCGGCTTTGAGGAATTTAAAGGAACTGTTGCTGTGTTGAGAAATGAAAAAATATTATGGTCTTCCGATATCAACTCCGGGCAAAAGAACATGGCGCACAGTTTGCAAAACCTGGAGTATCATCATTTTAAATATCCCTCCCATAGAATTCCATTACAGGCGCATGTACATTTTTTTGGCGCTGATGCATTTAGCTTTGGTAATGGTATCCGTTTAGTAGATGGTGATGTAATGAATGTTCAATGGAATGAATTAGGCAGGGCTCTAAGCAATCCAATAAAAATTTCTACAGAAGAAGAAAAAATCATTGAGGTTAAATTATTGTGAATGGTGAATGGGCAATAGTGAATGGAGACGATTGACCTCAACCACAAACTACCAACCACCAACTACAAACTACCAACTACAAACTACAAACTACAAACTACAAACTACCACCAACCTCGCCAATGAAAAATCTTACTAATTCTCTTAGCTACGAAAAGCCGCTTCGCATGCGTTGGGTGATGGTAGGATTTGCTTTCCTGGCTACAGTATTGAATTATGTACATCGCTTATCTTTTAACTATTTAAGCGCCGATGGTCCCTTGCGTAAGTTAATTCCGGATGATGCATTTGGATATTTGGGTACTGCTTTTTTTGTAGCCTACATGTTATCGAATGCATTCTCTGGTTTTGTTATAGACAGGTTAGGGACGAGGCTTGGTTATTCATTATGCATGGCCTTTTGGACCACTGCAGGATTATTACATGCATTTGTTGTAACGCCTTTGCAATTTGGTATTTGCAGATTCTTATTAGGAATCGGTGAGGCGGGTAACTGGCCTGCCGCCATACGACTCACTGCCGAATGGTTTCCTCCGCACGAACGTTCAACGGCTTCGGGAATTTTTAATAGTGGCGCTGCCCTGGGAGCCATTATCGTACCACCACTTGTTGCATACTTAAGCATCAGCTATGGCTGGCAATACACCTTTATTATTTTAGCTGTTTTTGGTTATTTGTGGGTAGCTCTTTTCTGGTTTACCTATTATGTACCCGGCACTTCAGCAGAAATAAAAAAGCCCAGGATCATCCCACCGCTAAAGCTTTTAAAAACACGCTTTGTACGCAGCTTCACGCTCTCCAAAATATTTTTAGATCCGGTATGGTACTTTGTTACTTTCTGGATTGGCAGGTACCTTGCCGATGTACATCACTGGAACATGAAACAGATAGGCTGGTTTGCAATTATCCCTTTTATAATGGCAGATGTGGGAAATATAATTGGAGGATACTTTACGCAATTCATTATTAAGCGGGGAGTGCCTATACCAAAGGCCAGGAAACTGGCAGTTGCTATCTCAGGATGCATTATGGGTTTACCCCTTTTGATTGCGCCGCTAATTGTTACTACACCAATGTCTGCCCTTATTATTTTTGGTTGTTCTGGTTTTGGCTTTACTGCTTACAATGCAAATTCGCTGGCCTTTCCGGCAGATGTGGTTCCAAAAACAGCAGCAGCCTCAGTTTGGGGGCTTGCTTGCGTGGGTGCAGGTTTGGGCGGAGCAGTTTTCCAGTCATTGTCCGGCCTTATTATAGCTAAATTTTCTGTCAGCATAAATTATCAAACAGCCTATAATTATTTATTTGTAGGCTACGGCATCATAGCATTGATC
>JBDSFG010000351.1:0-3850 GCA_039919615.1 Ginsengibacter sp.
GAAAGATTATTATACTTATTCATATAATTCAAATTAATTGTTATTAAAATGATGCGTTAATTCCCAAAGTAAAGCCCCTGTTCCATGTTGGACCAACTACGTCCATATCAACGAACTTGATCTTCGAATACAACATGCCCGGATTTTGTACCTGGAAGTAAGCTCTCAGATTAGATATACCAGAGTTACCAAACATCTTACTATCAAAATTATATCCCAATGAGATATTTCTGATCTTAATAAAAGAAGCTTGACGATATCCTAATGCCCCGGAATATGGATCGAGTCCGTTACCCCCACCGCTAAATATTGGTTTTTGAAATTCGGCATTGGTATTGTTTTCTGTATAATAGTCAATCTTTCTCTGAACTCGCCTGGCATCTTGTCCTTCACCACCAAAATTGTACAAATAGTTCAAACGACCATACATGAAAATGGAAAGATCAAATTGTTTATAGTTCAAAGTATTAATCATACCCACAACCCAACGAGGTCTTGTCCATCCTATGATCTGCCGGTCATTGTTTGCATCGATCTTTTTATCCCCGTTAAGATCAGCGACCCTAACGTTGCCAGGATAAAACTTAAAACCATTTGCATTAAAGGCCCCATATTCTGCTGCATCTTTTGCTTGCCATAACCCAAGGGGCTTATAACCGTAAATGACCCCATTAGGCTGATCAATAAACCAGTTGTTGGGTATATCATCTTGTTTTCCATTTGCCAAAGTAACAATGTGATCTTTTTGCCAGGCTGCATTAAAAGTAGTAGACCATGTTAGATCTTTTTGTTTGATATTAACGGTTGTCAATGTGATATCAATACCATTGTTGGCTGTTTCACCAATATTAGCAAAAGTGTTATAGAAACCCGTAACAGTTGGGATAGATCTCTTCAGTAATAAATCTTTAGTGCTTGAAGTATATACGTCAACGCTTCCAGAAACCCTGTTTTTGAATAAGCTGAAATCAATTCCAAGATTATATTGCGTAGTTTTTTCCCATCCCAGTTCCTGATTTGCTAAAGTTGAATCAGGTATTGAGCCAGGAGTACTCGTTGTATAAAAAGGATAAAAAAGTGCGACGACTGCACCTTGTGTTTTATATGGAACAACAGCAGAGTTTCCTGTGACACCGGCGCCAACTCTTAACTTTAATTCATTTATCCAATTTACATTCATGAAATTCTCTTTATTGATCCTCCATGCTAATGCGGCTGATGGGAACCACTCGTATTTATGCCCTGCTGCGAGAACTGATGAACCATCCCGACGGGCAGAGGCTGTTAACAGATATTTGCCCTTATAGCTATAATTAATTCTCGCCATATAAGATAAAAGCTGTTGCTCGGTAAGACCTCCATTGGTGCTGATGGCCCCTGTTACAGTACCAGTGGACAATGCATTCCATAATTGAGAAGCTTGGGGAACACCATTACCGGATACAAAGCTTGTTTCCTGCTTGTAAGAGGTTGCGCTGTGTAGCAGCGTCAATCCAAAACTGTGCTCACCTATAGCTTTGTTATAATACAACAGGTGATCTAATGTGTAAGAGAAAGTCTGGTTTTTGGTAAGTGAAGCATAGCTGGTGCTTCCGCCGTTGGCTACTGAATTTCCATCCACATAAATCCCATCACGGTAATAAGAAAAGTCCGGCCCGAAATTCATACGGTATTTTAAACCTTTCAAGGCAGGATGAATTGACCCAAAATTTACCTCAGTATATAAACTCCCAAATGCTCTCAATGTTAGTCTCTCATCAATATTAAATTTGTCCTCACCAACTATGTTTTTTACGGAGTTGTCGCCTCCAGGAAAGAGTATCCTATTGCCTGAAGAGTCATAAGGAACTGCATAAGGGTATATTCCTCTTGCTGATTCGTACAAACCACCGGCAGGCGTACCAATGGTAGCAATTCCCGCATTTGATTGTCCAAACGATTGTTTACCGTAACTCACCGTCATGTTATTTCCAAAAGACAGCCAGTTGGTAGCAGTAATATCAACATTCACCTTTGCAGTATATCTTTCAAAAGATTGGCCTTTTACAACACCGCCATTATTTAAATAGCCAAAGGAACCATACGCTTTTATTTTATCTGTTCCGCCACTTACACTGATGGTATTATCTGTAGTTACCGATTGCTCTTTCACCATGCCCGTCCAATCGGTGTTCTGAACTTTTGATCCATCCCAGGTTCCGCCAGCCCAACCCTGGTTAATATTAGCCCAGGCAAACGGATCTGCAGTCGCACCAAAAAGCGATCTGTCAGTATTTATATTTGGTTGGTCTCCTCTTGGATTAGTACTGACACCGGTTGCTGGATTTAAGCCGGCATAATAATAGGCCCAACGCTTGAAAGTGATATAATCACTTGCATTGAACATTTCACGGTTATCAACTAAATTTTCTAAAGTAACTGAATGATTAAAGTTCAATGTGATTTTGCCAGTTTTACCTTGCTTGGTAGTGATAATGACAACTCCATTAGCGCCACGGGATCCGAAAATAGCAGTAGCAGATGCATCTTTCAACACATCTATTGATTCAATATCTCCCGGGTTGATATTTTCTATACCCCCTGTAATTAAAGGGATGTTATCAACTACGAATAATGGAGAGTTTGATGCAGTCAATGAACGTACTCCACGGATATTAATATTGGGAACCGTTCCCGGCCGTTCATTAGACGAAATGTCTACACCGGCCACTTTTCCTTGCATGGCCTGGATGGCATTATCCACCGGTCGGGACTTTATGTCTTTTTCACTAATGCTGGAAACAGCGCCGGTTACATCTTTCTTTTTAACTGTTCCGTAACCTATCACCACTACATCTGCAAGGCTTTCACCTACTGATTGTAATAACACTGTTACCTGTGCCTGGTTATTTACGGCTACTTCTGTTGGCTCATGTCCTACAAAACTAATTACCAGTTTTGCCTTACCAGATGAAACATTTAACTGAAATGTTCCACCCTGATTAGTAACAGTCGATTTTTGTGCGCCTTTTTCCGAAACAGTAGCGCCTTCCAGCGGTTTACCATCGGCATCCATAACAGTACCGCTTACAGAAAAATTTTGTGCCATTACTGAAAAAGAGGAAAGTAAAAAGACGAGGAGGAGGTAAAATTTATTTACTAACAATTGATTGTTCATATAGCATTGTTAAGTTTTGATGAAAGATGGATCGCCGATAAAAATATCAACTATAGCATGGCTGGCATCCTGTACTATCCTGCAAAAATAAGGGAATTTAGGTAAATTTTTATTGCGCATGCAAAATACTCAGACTTTGCCAAGTATTGAGTGGATGATGGCACGAAATTTATTTAACACAAGCCTGATGATTGGAGCTGTGAAACAAAATAATGCTTGCCAGTATCCAGCCAGGCAAGCACATGTACGTTAGAAAATAATTATTGCATAAGTCGTTTGTTTTGTTCCTCTATTTGAATTTATTTAATCCATTTCTCATGTTAAATAAAAAGAAAAATATTATAATTTTGAATGAAACGAATTTATTGGGAACTGACGCATCTTTTACAAAGGAAATTTTTTAATAATTAAATCATGTCAACTCAAAAAAAAATTGGCCGGAGAAGTTTTGTAAAAAAAAGTTTGAAGGCCGGAGCCATAAGCACATTAGCGCTCACCGGATTTCCTACAATTGTTCCGGCATCTGTTTTTGGGAAAAATGCTCCTAGTAAAAAAATTAATATCGGGGCTATTGGTGTGGGCAGAATTTCCAGAGAACATGATATAGCCGAAACCATTAAATATGATAAAGCAAAGATCATAGCTGTTTGTGATGTAGATAGCAAGAGATTAACAGAGGGAAAAAAGTATGTG
>JBDSFG010000355.1:0-13440 GCA_039919615.1 Ginsengibacter sp.
GGATAAGATTCTGTTTTTATACCTGAAGGTTCGGATAAAACATTTGCGGAGATGGACTTTGAAGAAAAGAATACTTTTAGCCATAGAAGAACGGCAATTGAAAAAATGATTAAATTTTTAGAAAAACAACATGTAAAATAATGTAGAGGTTATATTTTAAAATTGGATTTGAAAAGCAACCATATTATAAATGAACACGACTTAATACAGGGAAGTATCAGGGGTGACCGCCAGGTGCAGGAATTGCTGTACCATCGCTTTTCTCCTAAAATGTATTCTGTTTGTCTTAGATATTCTGGCAATACAGATGATGCTCAGGATCTTTTGCAGGAGGGTTTTATAAAGGTGTTTAAAAACTTGAGTAAGTTCAGGGGAGAGGGCTCTTTTGAAGGTTGGATAAGAAGGATTTTTGTGAATACTTCTATTGAACACTTTCGTAAAAAGGTTAACATGTATGCTGTTACCGAAACACAGGAAGTAACTATAGAAGACAAGGAATTTAATGTACTTGACAACCTTGCTGAGAAAGATATTATTGCTATGATACATCAGTTATCACCGGGCTATAAAGCGGTTTTTAATTTACATGTTATTGAAGGATATTCTCACAAAGAAATTGGAAAAATGTTAGGTATAAATGAAGGCACCAGCAAATCGCAATTAGCCCGGGCAAAGACCGCACTTAAAAAAATGGTGGAAGCCAGTTTAAATATCACCAACACTAAAGGGATTTAAAAGAACATGAAAAGCTTAAAAGATAAAATGTATAATTACGAGGTTACTCCTCCATCTGACAGCTGGCAAATAATTTCAACTGCATTGGATGGCGAGAGCGCATATCCTATGAAAAAAAAGAACACATTTTTTTATTTAGGTTTGACAGCAGCAGCAGTTGCTATTTTAATTTTTAGTGTATTTATCTTTTTTGATAATTCTGATAAAATGGTAACCGGTACTCTTGTACAATCTTCCAATAACAGGATCAGTGATGCCAATATAAATCAAAATGCGGCAGATGATAAAATAACCGTTCCGAAAACCAATGAAATGGATAATAATTTAATCAGCCATGCAAACGAAAATAAATACAACAGAGAATTGGATAATTCCGGATCTGAACCTGGTATAAAAAAATATATAACCATTTCTGGTCCGCAGGGGCAACCTGTAAAAATATCGGCGAAGGTAGCTTCATTAATTGTTTCTTCAGATGACCAGTACCCACCAAATGCTGTATGGAGCGACAAAGTAAAGAAATGGAAAGACATAATGAAGGCTAATACTTTAGCCCCTACCACTGCTAATTTTTTAGATATTGTTGAGCTGACACACGCTCTTAAAATAAACAATTCAACTCCGTAATTTTATTAATACGCTGTATAGTTAGCAGATTTTACCTACGCCATAATTTCCAGCTTTCCTCAGCCTGTATGATCAGCATATCGTAGCCATTTTTTATTGTGGCGCCTTGTCCTTCAGCCTTCTTAAGAAACAAAGTTTTTGCTGGTTTATAAATAAGGTCATAAACGTAATGATCAGGCGTTATAAAATCATATAGAATATCCGGACAGCTATTATTATCGGGTTCCATGCCCGAGGGAGTGCAATTTATAATAACCTCGTGCTGTTTCATGATTTCTTCGTTAAGCTGATTGTAAGTGATCAGGTTATTTTTTATAGAACTACTTCTTGACACTAATAAAAATTCCAGGTTTAATTTCGCCAAAACAAACTGTATTGCTTTAGACGAGCCTCCTGTTCCCAATACCAGCGCCTTCTTGTGGTGAGGTTTTATCAATTCAACAAACGATTTTTCAAACCCAATAACATCTGTATTGTGGGCAACTAAATCATCTCCAGAAATTTTTATCGTATTAGCCGCCCCAATAATTTTTACTTCATTTGATAGAGAAGTAACATACTGCAATACTTGTTCTTTGTAGGGAATGGTTACATTTAAACCTTTTAAATGGTTAGCTTTCAATAAAGCCGGAAGCTCGCAAATAGAACCGATCGGGAAGTTTTTATACCTACAATCCATCAAGCCCTCACGAAGAAATTTTTGAGTAAAATATTGCTCCGAAAATGAGTGCCCGAGCGGGTAGCCAATTAACCCATACAGGTTCATGAAATGGTTTCTTTATTAAGGTATAAATGAAAAGAATCGCCTCGTAAACCAAGCCGCATAGCCTCCAGAGGTATAACCTCTGATGGGGCAATATTCCCAAGGTTTACGTTGCATCCTACTAACTCAATAAAATATAATTGTTGATCTTTTTGCGGGGCTTCCCAAATTATTTTTTCTTCCGGTATCTGCGTCAAAATTTCCTGAACCAATCCTTCTCTTACTTCACCGGATCCCCGGTATATGCCTACATTCCCGGATTCCCTGGCTTCAGCGATCACATAACTGGAACCTGCCGCAAGCTCTGCTTTCATTAATTCAATCCATTTGTACGGGGGAATAATATGAGCCGCATCTTTACTTCCAACCTCACTCAATACTGTACCTGCTTTTGTAAGTTTTTCAATATACCCGCATTTTTCAGCGTGAGGAATGGAAATTGAGCCATCGCTAACTTCAATATAATCTATTTTAAAATCTTTACAAGTGGCAATAAAGTCATCAAACTGGTTTCGGATAAGAAAAGCTTCAAAAAGGGTTCCTCCAAAATAAACCGGGATATTAAAACTCTGGTAGATTTCTATTTTATCTCTCAAGTTAGGCGTAACAAAAGCAGTTCCGAAACCCAGTTTTACAATATCAACATGAGGATGTGCTGCACTCATAAAATTTTTTGCTTCTTCCACGCTAAGCCCCTTATCCATCACCATAGTAATACCGTGCTTCCTGGGTTTTATATTTCTTTCAGGAATTTGATTAAGAAAAAAGTTCATCATATTTTTTTTGAATTGGCAAAGATAAGTGCAAATACAAAAGACCATCTAAATTGTATACCGCCTGTGCAATTACCTGGAAGATTTAGCTCTTTTAAATTTAGCTATTACATCAACAATTTGCTGATTTTGCAATAACGAGGGATTTAGTTCAACGAAATGTTTAATAAGTTTTGAGGACTTTTGCATAGCAAGCTCTAATTGCAATAATCCTTCTTTTGATTTTCCCAAAGCAAACAAGACTGCGCTTTTATAAAAAGATAATATTGGTTTATTATCGGTATTTTTTTCTGCGTTATAAACCTGCTCTAATGCTTCTTCATAAAAACCGGTGTTATATAAGCATTTTAAAAGTTCCTTCCAGCCCTTTATATTTTTTGGCCGGGCTTTAATAAAATTGGAAAAGTAAATTACGGCTTCCTTGATTTTCTTTAATTCAACATAACATTGAGCTATGGCTAAATTATATTCCGGCTGAGATCTGTGAATCCGCATGGCACTTTCCAGATTTTTTACAGCGCTTTCCCAATACTTTTCATTCATGTAAGTACAGGCTATTTTATAATATAGGTGACTATCGTCAGGATTGAGATGAGAGGCTTTGCGATAGTGAAATCTTGCCTGTGCATAGTTTTTTAATTTGTCGTAAGAGTGGCCTATGGCTTCATAAATCACGTCTTCGGGCCTTGTTAGTTCAAGTACTTTTTGCAAAACCTCGATAGCTTCTTTATATTTTTTAATGCGTAAATATGCATCTCCTAAATTGCGATAGGCATAATCAAATTTTTCATCAATGGCTATTGCATATTGATAAGCATCAATTGCTTTTTCGTAGAGCTTTAAACCCTGGTAAGCGGCACCAAGGTTAAACCAGGCAAGCTCTGTAAAGGGATGATCTTCAATTATTTTTTGATGTAAGGTTATTCCCTCTTCATTCCTGCCGGTGAAATCTGTCCAGAAACATATTTTATATAAAGCTTCATCATTAGTGGGCTCCTGCTCTAATATTAATCTAAGACAATTAAATACTTTGTCAAACTCTTCATAATCGTCATATACATCTGCCAGTTCAAATAACAATTCAATTTTTTCATCACCTTCAAAAGTCTGTATTGCCTGTTCTAATATTAGTGCGGCTTTTTTTTGCTGATCAAGGGCCAGGTATGCATCAGTTTTTAAAATATAAACATTAATATCTGTCCGGTCTAACAGTTCGGCTTTCTCCAATAAACTCAAAGCTTCTCTATAACGGCGGGTAGCAATCAGAAGGTCAGCCTTTTTAATTTGCAGTAAAGAGGAGAAAGGATATTGTTGAATTCCATAATCAACGGCTTCCATAGCGGCCGAAATATCTTCTTTATCGTCATAATAATCTATAATTCTTTCAAACGATTCCTCTTCAATGAATGAATAGCCCTGTCCGGCTTTAAGATTACTATACTGTTTAAGTAATTCCTTCATTTCCTCTTTATCCTGCCGATATGGATTTTCTCTCATATTATTAAATCTGTTAACTCAAATTAGTGCATTTGATAAAATAATCCAATTATAGGCAACAATTTTCACGCAAAAGCGTTAAACATAAGACAATTTTTTTTTATAATCGGAAAGTTAATTCTCAAAATTTATAGTAATTTTACACCTTATATAAGTATTTCCAAAAAATGGGACAACTTTCAAAAATAACATTTGTTTTACTTTTAATTGGTTGTCTCCATGAGATAGCCAACGCTGACAGAGGTATTTTTGGAAAGAAAAGAAATAAGGTTCAGCTAAATATCTCCACAGTCAATACACTAAAAAGATCTATCCCTTTTAATCTAAAATCCGGCTTAACCTTTAAGGGCAGCACGCTCTTAAATAGCCAGCAGATTGGTCATAATCTTTTTAACACAGCCTTGATAAGTTACAAAAAAGGCAATACAGTCTATATTTTACCATATAAGCAGAAGTTATTAATTCCAAGCTATTCTCCTCAAGCGGGTTATAAATTAATTATACGTAGAAAATAATTCTTCTTTTCTGTCCTTTCATTCTTTTGCTGGTATTATTATTTTTAGGTAAATAAAATAAACTAAACATCTATTTATACTTGTTATTAAAATCATCTTTATCATTAAATTAAAAAACCCCGCACTTAACGGGGCCTATCGCAGTTCGCTTTGGTAAACTTTTTTAGTAATACTGATTTTGAATCTTGCTATTATATTTTACCTTTCTGTTTACAAAATGTAAATGCAGGAATTTTATTTATAGACAATCCCTGATAAAAAAATGCTGCACAGTATAATAAATTTTAATATTGTTTGAGTTAAATAAATGCATCAGATTTATTTTTACTACCAGATAACCTGTTAAAATACAAAACGCATTTTTTTTAAACCCAACCAAAATTTTATTAGTAGCTAAAACCTAAATTGCAACATATTTTGATATATGTTTTCAATAGCTAAAAAAGATTTACATCAGTTTCTTGGAAGTCTCACCGGGTACATCACTATTGGCTTATTTTTATTAATTAACGGATTATTTCTGTTTGTTTTAAAAGATAGCAACTTGTTTGATTTTGGCTATGTAACACTTGACAAATTTTTTGACATTGCTCCCTGGTTTTTTTTATTCCTTATTCCTGCAGTAACTATGCGAACACTTTCTGATGAATTTAAGTCAGGCACTTTTGAAATTTTACAAACCATTCCGTTAACACGGTGGCAAATTGTAACAGGTAAATATATAGCGGTATTAACCATAGTTATTTTTGCGCTGCTACCAACTTTGTTATATGTATGTACTCTCAAATCATTATCAATTGGTGGAGAGATTGATAGTGGTGGCATAGCAGGATCGTATATTGGCTTATTTTTTCTGGCAGCCGTATTTGCCGCCATAGGTGTATGTTGTTCAGGGCTTACCAGCAATGCAGTAGTTGCTTTTTTAATCAGCGCATTCTTTTGCCTGGTGATATTTTTTGGATTTAATGCCGTTAGTAAATTACCCGTGCTGCAAGGCAAAGCAGATTTTTATATTGAAATGCTTGGGATTGATTTTCATTACCGAAGCATCAGTAGAGGCGTAGTTGATACAAGGGATATTATCTATTTTTTTAGCCTGATTTTCTTCTTTCTTTTATTAACAGCAAAGAGCCTTCATAAAAAATAATCGAGAAAATAGTGATGAAATCAGTTTTTAATAAGCCTGGAAAATTATGGTGGTTGCCTGTTATCATTTTGTTGATCCTTCTTAATTTATTTGCTGCAAAATTTCACAAGCGTGTTGATCTTACTGATGAAAAACGATTTACCATTTCATCTCCGGTAAAAAATTTATTGATCAACCTTGATAGTACAGTTCAGATTGATATATTTTTAAAAGGCGATTTGCCATCCGGATTTAAAAAATTAGCTTCAACTACAGATGACCTTTTGCTGGAGTTTAAAGAAATAGCAGGCAATAAAATACAATATCGCTTTGTTTCAGCTGAAGATGTAATGGACGGTATAGAAAGAACCTATGCAGATACATTAATGTCAATGGATGCCCAGCCGATAAATTTAAAAGTTCAACTGAAATCAGGGGAGCAGTCGCAGTTTATATTTCCATCTGCCCTTGTTTACTATAAAGGCAAAATACAATCTGTCAATTTGTATCCGGGAACGAAAATTATAATTACTGCCGGAGAGCTTAACAGTGCTGAAGCCTTATTGGAATATAACTTTGCAGACGCCATTGAAAAGATCACCCACCAGCTAAAACCGATGCTAGCTTACTCTATTGGCAACGGTGAGCCAACTGGTGTAAATACTTACGATTTAGTAGAACACGTTTTAAGAAAGAGTTATAATCTCTTTCTCTTTAATATCAATACACAACCGGCAATACCAGATACTTTTAAATTACTAATGATTGTAAAACCCACCATTGCTTTTACAGAGTCGGAAAAAATAAAAATAGATCAATACGTAATGCGGGGCGGAAAAGTTATCTGGTGTATTGACAGACTAGAAGCTGAAATGGACAGTCTTCGCTTAAAAAACCAGGTAATTGCTTACGATAGAAATTTAAATCTTGAGGATATCCTTTTTAAATATGGAGTTAGAATAAACCCTGACCTTCTTATGGATATTCAATGTGATTCTTTACCCTTTGTTTTAAATGGAGGTCAACAGATTGATTTTATACAGTGGAATTATTTTCCACTTTTTCAATCGAAAGGAGATCATCCTGTAAATAAAATTATTGGGTTGGTGGCAGGCAGATTTGTAAACTCAATTGATACTGTAAAAGCGGACAATATTTCAAAAACATACTTGTTAACTTCTTCCCCTAACAGCAGGGTAATATCTGCCCCCGCACTTATAAGCAGTGAAGAAGCCCGGAAAGCAACTGAAGATCGTTTATTCAACCGAAGTGATATTCCAATGGCAGTACTTTTAGAAGGGAAATTTATTTCTTTATATGCTAACAGAATTTCAACAACAGAAATGGATAGCATGCAGGCATATGGAACCCCCTTTCAGCCTGCCTGTATGAAAGCAAATAAGATGATTGTTATAAGCGATGGGGATATATTTTTGAATAGTGCAATACAAAAACAAATTTTACCTATGGGTGTAAATCCCTATGCGCCTGAAATCCAATTTGCCAACAAAGATTTTCTCCAAAACTGCCTTAGCTACCTCATGAGTAGCACAGCGCTTTCCGAAGCTAAGGCCAAAGATTATACACTTCGTTTATTAGATCCCAAAAAAATAAATGAACAAAGAACCGGGTGGCAGATTGTAAACATTGTTTTGCCTGTATTATTAATCTTTTTATTTGGCGTGGTTTACCAATATTGGCGTAAAAGGAAGTATACCAAATAGAATTTTCAACACAATTGACTATCATTTACATTTTTAAAATTTGCCCGCAACTATCTTTACCTAATGAATTCGCTGCAAACAACATATCTTATTTTTGGAATAGCACTTGTGCTTGCCATAATTCTCGACCTCGGCTTACTCAGTAAAAAATCAAAACAGGTAAGCATAAAACAAGCATTTTATCAAACCTCATTCTGGATAGGTCTTGCCTTAGCTTTTTTTTTATTTATCTGGTTTGAGGATGGGGAGGCAATTGCTTTAGAATACATCAGCGCCTACTTAATGGAATGGAGTTTGAGCATTGATAATATTTTTGTGTTCATACTCATATTCACTTTTTTTCGGGTAAAAAAAGAATACTATGGAAGGGTATTGCTATTAGGCATTTTGATGGCAATAATTCTAAGAATAATTTTTATAACGCTTGGGATTGCATTAGTAAACAAGTTTTCGTGGATACTATACCTTTTCGGCGCTTTTTTAATATATACGGGTATTAAAATGTTTTTTGTTGAGGAGGATAAAAATTTTGATCCTGAGAAAAATAAGGTTTACACACTATTAAAAAAAATATTGCCCCTTACCAATAACGATGCAGACGGCAAATTTACCGTTAAGATTGGCGGCAAAAAATATTTCACTATCTTATTTGTGGTAGTGGTATTGCTTGCCACAACAGATATTGTTTTTGCGCTGGACTCACTACCCGCAGTATTTGCTATCACCCAAAATAAAATGGTGATTTATACATCTAACATATTTGCAGTGCTTGGTTTAAGATCATTATTCTTTTTATTGAGGGGCGCAGTAAGTAAGTTTGATTACCTCCAGCAGGGAATAGCTATAGTTTTAATTTTTGTAGGTGTTAAAATGCTTGTGGAATATTTTAATATTCATATACCCACCATCGTTTCGCTTGTAGTAATAGTTTTTTGCCTTACAGGTTCAATAATTTTTTCACTCTTTAATAAAAAACCCGGCTTACCGCAGGATGCAGGTTACTAATAAATTATTAAAAACTTCCATTGATAGAAAAAATTGATTATACCCTTACGGAAATTGCAGAAATAGTTAATGGAACCCTCCTTCGGCAAACTACTGAACCATCGCTTAAATATTTGTTGTTGGATAGCAGAAAGCTGACCTTACCGGAACACACCATTTTCTTTGCTCTTCATGCAGATAATTTTAACAATAAAATATTGGTTATTGATCTGTATAAAAAAGGTGTAACCAATTTCCTGATTGATGAGGAAATCTGTTTTGAAGAACAGCCGTCTGCAAATTTTATCACTGTAAAAAATACGCTGAAAGCTTTGCAGGCTTTGGCAAGTCATCACCGCAAGCAATTTGGCAACTTGCCTGGTGGCCATGAACTGCCGGTGGTGGGCGTTACAGGCAGCAACGGAAAAACAATTGTAAAAGAATGGCTTAATCAATTATTAGAAAATGATTTCAATATTGTAAGAAGCCCTAAAAGCTATAACTCTCAAATCGGTGTTCCGTTAAGCGTTTTGCAAATTAACCTCACACATACGCTTGCTGTTTTTGAAGCAGGTATTTCTAAAAAAGGTGAAATGGAAATACTGGAAAATATCATTAAACCAACAATCGGAATTTTTACCAATATTGGTAGCGCTCATGATGAAGGGTTTGAAAATGCAGAAGAAAAGATTTATGAGAAATTAAAATTATTTACAAATGTATCTGTGTTGATATTTTGCAGCGACAACGGTAAGGTCTCCTCTGCAATAAATAATTTTATAAAAACTGAAAACAGGGAACTACAGGTGGAACTGTTTAGCTGGAGCAAAAATTCTGCTGCGCCGCTGAGAATTATTAAAGTTGAAAAAGGCCCGGATCATTCAACTATAACAGCAATATTCAGGCAAAGAGAGATCAGAATAACTATACCATTTACTGATGATGCATCAATTGAAAATGCTATAACATGCTGGTGCGTTTTATTGCAAATGAATATTGCAGATAAAATCATTGCAGAAAGAATGTCGCATTTATTTCCCATAGAAATGCGGCTTGAGTTGAAAGAAGGGATCAACAATTGCGCTATAATTAATGATAGCTATAGTGCCGATATTAACTCGCTTTCTATAGCGCTGGATTTTTTAGCCCAGCAGCAGCAGCATCCTAAACACACTGTTATCTTATCAGATGTGCTGCAGAGTGGTAAATTAAATAAAGAATTGTATGGAGAAATTGCTTCAGTTCTTCAACAAAAAAAAATACACCGGTTAATAGCTATTGGGCCAAAGATTTTTCAGCAGCATGAACAGTTTTCTTTTTTAAAGGAAACTAATTTTTATAAGTCTGTAAAAGCTTTTAAAAACGATTTTTCCGCTTTACGTTTTGGTAATGAAACTATCCTGATAAAGGGAGCAAGGATATTTAAATTTGAACAGATTAACAAATTGCTGGAGAAGAAAATTCACCAGACTATTTTATCAATAAACTTAAATGCAATAGCTGATAATTTAAAAGAATACCGGCGCTTACTGCGCCCAACTACAAAAATAATGGCTATGGTAAAGGCTTTTAGCTATGGCAGCGGCACTTTTGAGGTAGCCAGTCTTATACAGTTTCACAAGGTAGATTATCTTGGGGTAGCTTACGCAGATGAAGGAGTTGAACTGCGTAAGGCAGGTATTGCGTTACCCATTATGGTAATGAATCCTGACGAAAATACTTTTGATGCATTGGTTGATTATGATCTTGAGCCTGAAATATTCTCCTTCGCAATGCTCGAATCATTTGAAAAATATTTGCTGTCATCAGCGATAAATTATTTTCCTATGCACATAAAATTAGACACTGGCATGCACCGTTTAGGTTTTGAAAACGGCGATATTGATTCACTGGCAAAACGTTTACATGCCAGTAAAAGATTTAAGGTGCAATCCGTTTTCTCACATCTTGTTGCCAGCGAGGATGCAGATGAAGATGGATTTACTTTACACCAGGCTAATGTTTTTTTGCAAGGCTGCCAGGTGTTTCAGCGGATTTTAGGTTACAATTTTATCAGGCATCTTACTAATACATCAGGTATAAGCAGGCATCCTGAATTGCAGCTTGATATGGTAAGATTAGGAGTAGGATTGTATGGCATTGATAATAATACCGACATGCAGTCTAAGCTTAAAAATGTTTCTACATTGACCACTACCGTTGCACAGATAAAAAAAATAAAAGCAGGTGAAACCGTTGGGTACAGTCGTAAAGCTAAAGTTAATATTGACTCTACAATAGCAACTGTCCGTATTGGATATGCTGACGGTTACCCAAGAAATTTAAGTAACGGAAAAGGGAAAATGCTTTTACATAATACTTTTGTGCCTGTGATAGGCAATGTATGTATGGATATGACCATGCTGGATATTACCGGGATAACGAACGTGAATGAAGGAGATGAGGTTATCGTATTTGGAGAAAGATTGCCATTGCAATATTTAGCTAAATGGAGCAACACCATACCTTATGAAATCATGACTGGAATTTCTCAACGGGTAAAAAGGATTTATTTTCAGGAATAGGTGGTATGTCGATGTACGATGTGTGTGTGGTTTAATTGTAAAAAATAAATTTAGTTATAAACCATAAATAAAAGTCTATTGTTCACTGACATTTTAAGAGAGACAATAAGGCTTGGAGAAAACCAATTATTCTATGTATTGCTACCGGAAGACGGGCGATTTTATAAGTGTTTAATACATCTAACTCAAATACTTCCCCACAATGGGCACTCGCCTTCCAACACCAAAAGCCTTTGGCGAAATGCGGATGATCGGACAAAACTGATTTCGTTTATATTCATTTACGTTTACCATTTTTAAAACTTTATCTACAAGGGCAACATCAAATCCCATTGCCTTTATCTGGTCAGGCCCCTGCGTTCTTTCAATATATTGATATAAGATTTTATCAAGAATTTCATAAGCCGGCAGGCTATCAATATCTTTTTGATCCGGCCTTAATTCTGCCGATGGCGCTTTATGAATAATATTTGACGGAATAATTTCTTTATCAGAATTTATAAATTTCGCGAGATCATAAATTTGTAATTTATAACAATCGCCCAGCACTCCTAACCCGCCGGCCATATCACCATATAAAGTTCCATAGCCTGTTGCCAGCTCACTTTTATTGGAGGTGTTAAGTAAGATGTAACCAAATTTATTGGCCATTGCCATCAACAAATTTCCCCTTATCCGGCTTTGTATGTTTTCTTCAGCAATACTAAAAGGGAGATCCTTAAATATTGGTTTTAGTTCCTGTAAAAAAGAGGTGTAAATATTTTTGATCGGGATAATATCATAAGGATTTCCAAGATTGATGCTTAACTTTTCTGCATCACTTACTGAATGTAAAGTGGAATACTGCGAAGGCATTAGAACTGCTCTTACATTTTCTTTACCCAGGGCTTCACATGCAAGCGCTAAGGTCACTGCGCTATCAATACCACCACTGCTGCCAATTATTGCCTTTGAAAAATCCATCTTAAAAAAATAATCTTTAATTCCTAATACAATGGCTGCATACACCTGTGAAATGTTCAAACTTTCCGTCAACTGTATTGGCTCATTAAGCTGATCAGGTAAAGCACGTGCAGGCTCAATTACCGGCGAATCAATTGTGCCATCATCATTTAATATTACCGAGTCACAAGCCTCTTTAAACTGCGGGAACTGTTTACATAAATTTCCGTCTTTATCAAAAATCAACGAACCACCATCAAACACAATTTCAGTTTGACTGCCAATGCAATTGCAATAAAACAACGGGAGTTTATATTTAATTACGTTTGCTTTAATTGCTGCTTTTCTGTCATCAACATGCGTATAATCAAATGGCGACGCAGAAAGGTTGATCATTACATCGGGATTTTGTTCCATCAATTTATCCATCGGACAAATTCTATAAAGAGGGTTATTCCCCAGGTTCCAAATGTCTTCACAGATTGTTACCGCTATTCTCTTGTCCTTGAACTCTATAATGTTCCAATCATAAGCAGGCTCAAAATACCTGTTCTCATCAAACACATCATATGTTGGCAAACAGGTTTTATGTGCAACGCCATGAATTTTTTTATCGTACAAAAAATAAGCTGTGTTAAAAAGATCTTTACCATCTGGTGCAGTGTTTCTTTGAGGAGCGCCAACCAGTACACCTATGGTATCAGCGTGTTCTTTAATGATATCAATTGCCCTATAGCACTTATTAATAAAGTCGCTGAACTCAACAAAATCCCTTGGCGGATAACCACAAATACATAACTCGCTAAATACAATAACGTCAGCATTCTCCTGTTTTGCAAGTTCAATTGCCTCTACTATTTTACTAGTATTACTTTCAAAATTGCCAATGTGATAGTTCTGTTGCGCAAGAAATATTTTCATGATGTAAAATTAACAGATTATTCAATGAGGCTTTTTTCAATTTAGGAATCGTTTATCTTTTTATTACGTTATTTGAGGTATGAAAAACATTTTCACCTGTTTTGTAATTTCTCTTATCCTTAGCTCTTGCGGCAATGATAATAATCCTGATGTTTCAGGTATTAAAATCAACATTAAAGTTCAACGTTTTGAAAAGGATTTTTTTGCCCTGGATACCAATCATCTTGCGGAAGGACTACAACAATTAAGACAAACATATCCTGCTTTTA
>JBDSFG010000369.1:0-14902 GCA_039919615.1 Ginsengibacter sp.
CAGACCGTTTTATTGAACTAACAGATGATCTCTCCTACAGCAAAACATTTTATCCTAAAAGTAATACCACGAAGTATCTTAATGGCCTGGCTTTATTGTTTCACCAAAATATTTATAAAAATAAAAGAGAAAGATCCGCCAGAGTATGGAGCTTCTGGCAATTTGAGCTTCCTTATTTGTTCCGGCAATATCATAAGCAGTTTGCCTGGGCATTTATCTTCTTTTTAGTGTTTTGCGCTATGGGCGCTTTATCTGCCAGATATGACGAAAATTTTATAAGACTAATATTGGGCAATAATTATGTGAATATGACCAATGAAAATATAGAGAAAGGCGATCCTTTTGGAGTGTACCGCCAGGGCGGGGAGTTGGGCATGTTCCTGGGCCTGGCGTTTAACAATATTCGGGTTGCATTTGCAGCATACGTGTTGGGATTTTTTTTATCTGTAGGAACAATTATATTGTTATTCAGAAACGGTTTAATGCTTGGTTCTTTTGAATATTATTTTTTTTCGAAGGGATTAGGTTTTAAAAGCATTACCGTTATTTTTATACATGGCACATTGGAAATATGGTCTATCATTATTGCCGGGGCTGCGGGGTTAATTCTTGGTAACAGCATCCTGTTTCCGGGAACTTTTAGTCGTGCAGAATCAATTTTACGTGGCGGTAAAGATGGGCTAAAAATCGTAGTAGGTTTAATACCTGTATTTTTAGTGGCTGCATTTTTTGAAGGGTTTATAACGCGGTATACAAACATGCCATTGTGGATCAGCCTTTCTATTTTATCAGCCAGTCTTATATTTATTATCTGGTACTTTATAATTTATCCAATTCGCTTACACACAAGAATACATGAAGCATTGCGCCCGGAAAATAATAATTATGAATCACAAAATTTTACGACATGGATGAACAAAAAGTTGAGCTTAGAAAAATCAGGGATTTTAGTGACAACCTGAATGATACCATTCTTTTCATCCGCCAAAACCTTAAGCCTCTTTTAACTTGTTTTGTTACTATTGCGGGGGCTTTTATGCTAACATCCGCTATTCTTACCGGCCTCTATCAAAACCAGTGGGGCAGCCTGATCCAGGATATTTTGAACCGTAAAAATACAAGGACAACTGGCGCGGTTAATATGTTTAATGGGAGTTTTTTCCTGGTATTGATTTTTGCCTGGTTGAACTATGTAGCTATGCAGGTAGTAGTTATAAGTTATGTTAAGGTGTATGAATTAAAAAATGGCAAAATGCCCCTTATTGGAGAAGTATGGGATGTTTTTAAAAAGTATTTTTTAAAAGTTTTTTTTTATTCTATACCTATAAGTATTCTTACCGCTCTCGGATTTTTTTTGTGCCTGTTTCCGGGCATTTATCTGGCTGTAGTGTTTGTGCCTTTTTTTGCTGTATTAATAGTAGAAGACAGGCCATTTGGAGAAGCTTACAGCCGTTGTTTGAAGCTGATAAAAGATAATTTCTGGATATCATTTGGCATATATATATTAACGTATTTAATTGCATATTTCTGCGGAGGCATAATATCACTGGTATTGGGGAGCATTACCGGACTCATTTCATATTTCACCACAAGGGATATTGACACAACAGTAGTTCTCATAGATGCAATCATTAATATTTTCGCATTTATATTTTACATATTTTATTACGTGGCTGTCTGCATGCATTATTTTAATCTTAGTGAAAAATATGATGGCATTGGAATGATGAGAAAGCTGGATTCGATTGGCGGCAACGACCAGGATTTTGATAATACAAAAGAACAATATTAATGAAGCATTGGCTGTTTCTTTTATTATTCGTTATTCATGCTGCATGCTTATTTTCTCAAACAAGGCTAAAACGTGATTCATCTTATATACAACAGCGTTCATTTAATAACACTGCCCTAAAACAACTGAAAGGTCAAAAGGAATTTCAATACAATAAATCGCAGGAACCTGCAATGAGCATCTGGGATAAATTCTGGAATTGGTTCTGGTTCAAAGCATACCAGCTATTAGGTACCAAAGGTGGAAGAACAACCTTTTGGATCATAGTAATTATGGCCGGGGTTACTGTTATAATTTATTTTATTGTTAAAATAGCCGGCATGGACCAGAATAGTTTCTTTGGTAGAAGCAGTAAAGTCCTCCAAAACAATAATGTATTACAGCACGATATTCATCACATATCATTTGATGATGAAATTGAGAAGGCAATAACTACTGGTAATTTCAGGCTTGCCATCCGGTTACAATATTTACAGTCATTAAAAAAGCTTTCTGACAAGGGACATATAGACTGGCGGATAAACAAAACCAATACTGATTACGTTGCTGAGATAGCTGGCAAGCCTTTTAATGATATGTTCACCAGGCTCACATTTAATTTTGAATATACCTGGTACGGAGAGAAACAGGTAAACGGGGAAGAGTTTTCAGAGATAAGATATCATTTTCAACAATTTAATAACCAGGTGAAGTGAAAGGATACCGCAATTTTATTATTATTTTTTTATCATTATTTATTATTTATGTGATAGCAGAATTGAATAAGCCAAAGCCTGTTGATTGGACAGTTACGTTAAACAAAAATGACAAAAATCCTTATGGCGGCTACATTGTATACCACCAGTTAAAAGATCTTTTTCCGGGAGTGCCTATGCGTTCGTATTATTTGCCTGTATACAACCAACTAAATAATCTCAGGGAAAAGAATACAGCTTATATGATACTTACACCTTCTTTTGATCTTACAAATTACGATTACAGGGAGATGATAAACTATGTACTGCAGGGGAATTATGTTGTTGTGTCAGCAGAAAATTTCGGAGACCTTTTTTTAGATTCTTTAAAGCTAAAAACCAACAAAAGATTTTCCATACATAACAGAGACTCAGCCGCAATAAATTTTGTAAATCCTTTATTGAGATCAGGAAAAGCTTTTACCTTTTTAAGCTTTACTATGGATCAGTATTTTTCCAGGCTCGACACTGCTAAAACTACCGTGCTGGGTGTAAATGATAGAAATCAGCCCAACTTTATAAAAATAGCTTATGGCAAAGGTGCTTTGCTAATACATGCAGCACCCATTTGTTTCAGTAATTATTTTATGTTATTTGCAAACAATGCAACGTATACAGCCACGGCGCTTTCCTATGTTCCGGTTAACATTTCAAAAATTTATTGGGATGAGTATTATAAATTGAGCAAGGAGGCTTCTTCAACACCACTGCGTTTTTTCTTAAAGAATGATCATTTGCGCCGGGCACTATACCTTGCCCTTGCAGGATTAATTATTTATGTGTTATTTCAGATAAAGCGCAGGCAGCGGATCATTCCGGTTACTGCACCTTTAAAAAACAATAGCCTCGATTTTATAAAAACAGTATCCGGTGTATATTTTAATCAAAAAGATAATAACAGTATCGCTCATAAAAAGCTCAGTTACTTTCTTGATTTTGTGCGCCACCGGTTTTATTTACCTAGCCATGAAATTGATCAGCATTTTATTGAACAACTTGCCAGGAAAAGCGGTGTGCCTGTACCGCAAATAACTGAACTTTTTAATCTGCTTAATTATATTGAAACCAAAAACGATGTAACCGATGACTTACTTTTAATGATTGATCAACACATTGATAATTTTTATAAACAACTCTAAATGTATTTTCAACAGGAAACAATAAGTTTCGATATCAGCCAGGTAAGCGAGGGTATCAAAAATGTAAAAAGTGAAATAGCAAAAGTTATCGTAGGGCAGGAAAACATGGTAGACCTCCTGCTGGCAGCTATTCTGGCCGATGGCCATGTATTAATTGAAGGGGTGCCAGGTGTTGCCAAAACACTTACTGCAAAGCTTCTTGCTAGATGCATTGATATGCCCTTTAGCCGCATACAATTCACACCTGATCTTATGCCCAGTGATGTAATTGGTACTTCTGTTTTTAATCCTCAAACGGGCTCATTTACTTTCAGGCACGGGCCCATTTTCAGTAACATAGTGCTCATAGATGAGATCAATCGTTCTCCTGCAAAAACACAGGCGGCATTATTTGAAGTGATGGAAGAAAGGCAGATAACCTACGATGGAATTACTTATCCCATGCCTCCGCCGTTTCTTGTACTGGCCACACAAAACCCTATTGAGCATGAAGGAACTTATCGTTTGCCCGAAGCGCAATTAGATCGTTTTATTTTTAAGATAGAGGTAAACTATCCCACCCTTGATGAAGAAGTAATGATATTGCAGCATACTCATGCCGGCAAAACCACCCATTTTACTGAAGAGGTAAACAATGTATTAAACGCAGAACAGATCAATAATTACAGAAACATTACCAGCCGGTTAAATGTTGAAGAAAAAGTAATGCGCTATATAGCGGAGCTGATTTATGAGACAAGAAATAACAAAGCCTTATTTCTCGGTGGTTCTCCAAGAGCATCCGTTGCAGTGCTTAAAAGCGCCAAAGCTATCGCCGCTATGAATGGGAGAACTTTTGTAACACCTGACGATGTAATAAAAGTTTTACCATCTGTTCTTCGTCATCGTATTTTGCTTACTCCTGAAAAAGAAATGGAAGGCGGCACTCCTGATGATATCATTCAAAGTATTATTAAAAAGATAGAAGTACCACGCTAATAAAAACCACATTTTCTTGAAAAAGCTTTGGTATGATTATATAACCCCATTATTTTTTACTACCCGCTGGAATATAGCTATTACAGTATGTGTGGTTTTATTTGTAAGCCGCTTCTTTTTAATATGGGTTGGCATTATCCCTTACATGGCTTTGCTGCTTTTACTTGTGTTATTTGTTATAGATTATTTAATGCTCTTTGCAAACAGTAAAGGAATATTTAGTACCCGGACTCATGCGGAAAGATTTAGCAATGGAGATGATAACCCCATACAAATTGAAATAGAGAACAGGTATGCTTTTGAAATAAAAGCCGAAGTGATAGATGAAATACCTTTCCAGTTTCAAAGAAGAGATATACTTTTTAAGGCTGTTATAAAAGCCGGCGGCAGCGCTGGAATAACTTATACATTAAGACCGGTAAAACGCGGCGTATATAATTTTGGAACAATAAATATATTCGTAAAGAACGGCATTGGTTTGATAACCAGGCGCTATAAATTTAACCAGGCTTCAAATGTCGCCGTTTACCCTTCTTATTTGCAGATGCGCAAATACCAGTTAATGGCCATAAGTAACAGGTTAAGTGAAATGGGCATAAAAAAGATACGCACGATAGGCCACAGCATGGAGTTTGAGCAAATAAAGGAATATGTGGCCGGTGATGATTACCGCACACTTAACTGGAAAGCGACGGCCCGCAAAGGCCAGCCGATGGTAAATAACTTTACCGACGAAAAAAGTCAGCAGGTATATTGCGTTATCGATAAAGGCCGCCTGATGAAAATGCCTTTCAATGGTTTAAGCCTGCTTGATTATGCGATAAATTCCTCTTTGGTTTTAAGCAATATTGCACTTGTAAAGCAGGATAAAGCAGGGTTGATAACGTTTAGTGAACGGATAGGAACATTTCTTCCTGCAAATAAAAAGGCTACTCAAATGCAATTAATACTCGAGGTTTTATACAGCCAGAAAACCCGTTACCTGGAAAGTGACTTTGAGCGGTTGTACATCCTGCTAAGAAAAAAAGTAAGCCAGCGAAGCCTTGTAGTTTTATTTACCAACTTTGAATCTTTAAGTGGCATGCGCAGGCATCTGCCTTATTTAAGAAAAATTGCTCAACATCATTTGTTACTCACTATTTTCTTTGAAAATGCTGAATTGAAATTATTGCTGGCAACTCCTGCTAATAATCTTGAAGAAGTATATACCAAAACAATAGCTGAAAAATTTGCTTTTGAAAAACGGATGATTGCAAAAGAGCTGCAGCAGTACGGAATAATTTCTATTCTTACTCCTCCTGAGCAGTTAACCATTAATACGATCAATAAATATTTGGAGGTTAAGGCCAGGCAGGCTATATAAAAGAAAGATGAAGTTTTGAAATTCTTCTCTTTGCACCAAAAATTCAATTATTTCTTCAATTTCTTTGTTGTTGAAAATTACTCTTACTCCTTCGCGGTGAATCATGGTCGGGTATCTATTATTTCTTTCCGTGTCAGTTTTTAGTTCTTCAAAAGCTAAGATAGCAGTTAGTTTATTGAGCATGAAGATACTTAAATCGGGATAGTTATACACCTGTAGGAACACCAACCGGCCACCTTTGAGAGAAAACCCCTTTAATCTGTGATTAAACAACAAAGCCACTCTTAAATAAGAGTGGCCCGATATATTAATTACGCCTAAAATATTATTAAAACTTAGTCCAGCCTTTCCACCATGTATCACCAGCGCCAACTGCACCACGATATTCTACCGCGGTAAATCCTGTTAGCTTAACATTTGTAAATGTTGCACCGGTTAATAATGGTGATCCTGCTAATGGTGTAAAATCAGGGGTTGAATAATTGAATGGAGCAGTTAGCTTAACCTCATCATTTGTAGGCAAAATACTGTTGCCGCTGGCAGCAGTTAAAAACCATGTGGTAATAGTTGCGTCTGTTGCACCAGTTGGAGCCGTTGTACTTCCTGAATATTTTATTGGTACAGCGCAATTGGCTATAATAGTATTTTGCACCTGCAATTCATTGCCCTGTATATTGAGATCTGTAGGTGTACCTTTACTTCCATCAATCAGTAAACCTATAGGCCAACCCATAATAACTGAGTTGTATATTGATTCCTTTGTATTTCTTCTTAGATGAGCGCCGGAGCCATACAAAATATTACCAATACTTGTTGCCTTTTCACGTGGGCCTATCATGGTGACATTGCTGAATAGGGCACTTGTGATTGGCGTTAGTGAGCTGCCATTTGCATCGTTATCACTTTCAAATCCGTTAGATTTTGAAATGTCAGCAACTCCGCTGTCACGCAAGCAAATAGCAAACTGAACTTTACCGATAAAGCCATTATCTGTATCCAGGTCATCATCAAGGCCTCTGTATGCAATAAGATGCTTGCAATTTACTGTACCACCGAACCACTCAAAAGAATCATCATTCGCATAAGATACCTGCACATAGTCAATGATCGTTCCCGACCCTACACCGCCAAGTGTTAACCCATTAATTTCATTATCTGGTAAAAAGGCATAACCGGCATATTCAATTCTTACATACCTGAGTATTCCGCTGTTATCAGCCGGGTTTTGGCCTTGTGTAGCGGGCGTTCCATATAAACCAAGATTATCACTATTATTAATACCACCTTCCACAGCGCCAACTCCCTGAACGCCATTGAAAGATGCGTTGGTTGGCGCCTGGCCCAACAGTACAAGGCCTGACCAATCGCCCCTGGCAGGCGCAGCAGCTTCTGATGTAAATACAATTGGCTTATCGGCAGTTCCATCTGCAATTATTTTGGAACTGCGGGTAATGATAAGCCCTCCCTGTTTATTTAATTCTCCAACAATTTTTGTTCCCGGCTCTATTGTTAATATGGCTCCGTTTGTTACATAAACCAAGCCTCTCAATTTATAAGTGTACTGTGCATGTAATGTACGGTTTGCGGTTATTCTGCCTTCCAGTATTACATTTTCACTGTTCGTAACAGTAGTATCAACTGGTCCTGTTACAACTGTTGTTGGACCATCAACTTCAATTTTGCGGCATCCGATAGATAACACTCCCATTATTAAAGTGTATAGAAAGATCTTTTTCATTTTATATTTATTAAAAGGGTTTACGAATTTGTATTTTGATTGTAATTATTCTATTTGATATTATAGCTAAAGGTTAATCCGACATTAGAACCGTATTTTCGACGGATAGCAAGCGCATCAATATCTTTATCATATTTCTTATTATCGTTTAGATCATGATAGAATTTTGCATCCAGGTTTAGGATATCGGAAACGTTAAGTTTAAATTCTCCATGGTTTTTTAAAACTTTCTTTGCTATTTGAAAATCAAGCAGTCCGCGGGGGGATTCCCATACTGGAGGAAAGTTGTCGTTATTTATTGTGCCATTGCTTGTACTGTTGCCTACATAATATATGCGACGGCCTATTTGATTGAACAGCAGAGTTGTGCTAAGTCCTAACTTATCTATATCATACTGAGCGCTAAAGTTTATAATGTATGGGCTTTGCCCCTGCATTGGGCGGTTGAGGCTTGGTACACGATTATAGATATAGGAAAAATTTCCCTGTAGAGTGAAGTTTTTAAAAGTCTCATTAAAATCCAGTTTTTTTCTAAACTCAAGTTCAGCGCCATAGCTGCTCGCCTTTGGTGAGTTAATATAATTAAAAGTACTGCTGCTGCCTGCGCCGGTTTGGTTAAAATAAAGTTCAATCGGGTTTATAAAATATTTATAAAAAACGCCGAGGGTAAATAATTCACCCGCCCTTGGATATACTTCATAGCGCAAATCTGCATTGGTAATTTTTGAACGCTGCAATCTTGGTTCGCCGGTAACGGTGGCGCCGAGATCAAAATCATAAAAACTAAATGAACTTAATTCTCTGAACTCAGGTCTTATAATGGTTTGAGAACCGGAGATCCTGAAATTAGTTTTATTATTTATCTTATAAGTAATATTTACCCCTGGTAAATAATCTGTTTTTTTGCTATGAAAATGGCGGGGATCACTTTGTCTCACACTGCCAATGATCTGATCAAAATCTTCAACCCTTACTCCCCAAACCACCCGGATATTTTCATTAATAAGATTATCAAATTGTAAAAAGCCGGCATTTAATATTGAGTTTGCGAGGTAGCGGTAGCGGTCACCGGAAATTTCATTTAAAGCAAATTTATTGTCAGATCCACTACCAAAATTTTCAGGACTAAATATAACTGATGGGTCTAAATGCTTTAAAGCAGTATTATCTTTTGGAAGATAAATAGCGAAAGGCCTGCTGTCAAACAAGCGATCCTTTACCTGGAAAAAATACCCGCCTTTTACGGATTGTGAACGGCCAAATTCTTTTGTAATATCGCCTCCCGCCGTATAAATATAATCACTCAAATATCCAAAATACCTGCTGCCGCTTTTTTGTGAGGAAGGCGACTGCCCAATCAACGCTGAATAAGGAGAATTAGGATTCGTCGGATCATCCTGGTTGTATTGTATTCTTCTTTGGTCGGGTATATATTGATCCAATATATTAAAGCTGCCATACCAGTGCAGTTTAGTGCCTATGCTCTTAAGATTATGATCGCCGGATAATTGAGTGTTAAAAAAGGTATTGGCTTTAAAAGCTAATTCTGATGCACGTATATTATCATAACCTAAAGCATTTCCTGTTCCGCTTTCAAAGTCTTTGCCCGTTCTTAATGTGCTATAGTTAGTGGTATTTACATTCAAAATATTTTTAAAGGAGACCTTGTTATTAGCACCCAACTGAAGAGTTACATTTGCCAAAGCGCCAGCCAATATATCCCGGCTATATTTTTTATTGAAGTAATCAAAGCTCTCACTTGCAACATTATTTTGAATTGAATAGATCCTGTTCTCATAATCCGTTCTCCGGTTTGCGCGGTTATAATTTATTGCAAAAATTGCTGCCAGCTTGTTCTTTCCTAAATGTTTATTGAAGCCGCCACTTAATTGTAAATTTTCTGATAACTGGGGCAAATAATTTTGTTTATTAGTTGTAGCGTGCCACACATTTTGAAAAGAAGAGGCAAGAGCAGTTTTATCTTTCGCTGTCATATTAACAAACTCACCTCTTCTCGGAAAATTATCTGCCAAACCTCTGAAACCATTATCGAATCCTAAAAAATCATAATTGCCACCCGCATAGGCATAAAAATCTTTACCAATTGTTTGCGTATTAAAGCCTGTGCCCACCTGGATAGTAAGAAAATTTTGCGCAGGTACATCTTTGGTGTTTACCTGTATAATGCCACCAGCCCACTCTCCCGGCAATTCAGGCACAAATGCCTTGTTAATAATAATGTTATCAACAATGGAAGCAGGAAAAATGTCAAAGCTGAAAGTTTTTCTGTCGGGCTCCGTACTGCTGAGCAAAATACCATTTAGCATGGCCTGGTTATACCTGTCAGCAAGGCCACGAACTACTAAATATTTTCCATCCTGTATACTTGTGCCGGGAACCCTTTTAAGAACTTCCCCGGTGTTTCTGTCCGGCGACCTTCTTATTGCTTCTGAAGAAATAACCTGGGCAACTGTATTGGTATTTTTTTGATAAGAGATCAGTGCAGCAACTGTCTCTTTTCGTGCAGTACCGGTTATAACAATTTCGGTTTCTGTTTTTGCGGCAGTTTCCATTGCTATTTCAAGAGAAGCAATATTATTAGGAGTAACTGTAACATCAGTTAATTCTTTTGTTTTAAAACCAACTGAAGTTACCCTGAGTGTATAAGTTTTACCGGGGGTTAATGAAACAACAAATCTACCGTCAATATCAGTAGCAACACCTGTTGTAGAGCCATTTAGTAAAACAGAAACGCCGGATAAAGGGCTCCCGGTCTTGGCATCGGTAACCTTACCCTCAACCTTCCCTTGCTGAGAAAAACCCATCAAAGAAATAGAGGTAAAAATCAAAAAAGTAATTATAAATCTCATGCAAATTTTATTTCTGCAAAGAGATTACTTTCATGTTAACTAAGCATTACGGGAATGTTATGTAAATGTTACCGACAACTGCAGACACTCACAAATTGTTCACAACGAAAGAATAAGGGTCATCTAATCCTGCTCGTTATCGCTTGCCGTTTAAGTGAATACCAGAACGAATAATTTTTGGGATATTATTACAGGATTTTGTATAGAAGTATTTGGTAATGATATTTTCCTTTACTTTTTGTAAATACTTTCTATCGGCTCAGCTACGGGGTGGTTAGCAATAAAAGTTAATCCTAACAAGTTGCTTATTGTAGCGGCAAGCTGTTTTTGATATAATTGCATTGATGACTTTACTTCACCCAAATGCTTTGTATCCGGGCCGATTGCTGCGATCCATATCTGCCCGGCTTCTGTAATTTTCTCACCGTGGTTTTGCCAGTTTTCTTTTATTTTATCTCCCCTTCCATGATCGCAGGTGATGATTAAAGTAGTCTTGTTTTTATATTGGGGAGTTGATTGAATATATTTCCACAGGTCCTCGATCATCCTGTCCTGCGCATAGGCACTGCCAAGATAAAGATCATACATGCCTCTATGTGCCAGGTCATCTGTTTCATCAAAAGCAATGTATAATACTTTAGGCTTGTATTCCTTCAAGTATTCACGTGCCCCGATGTAAGTAAGCACATCAGGCCGCACACCAATCGGTCTTGTAGTGAGCGTTTGAATATCGTTGATCAGTTTAAATTTTTCTGTAGTTAATGGTAAAGAATCCCGGTCCGCATTTACGTAAATTCCGCTTCTCCATTTGTTTAAGATATAAGGAAAAACATCCCATGTTACAAATGCAGCCACTTTATTTTTACAGGCAGGCTGTTGATTAAGGAACTCTAAAACATTTATATTTTTATTGGGGATCTTATCATTCGAATTTACTGCTGTATCAGGATAACCAGTAAAGATTTCGTTATAGCCAGGGTAAGAAAACTGGTACCTGTTGGCATTATTTACTTTGTTATCATAAAGCCTGTTTCCATATAGCTGGCCATTCTGTTCAACAACATTCCATAAAAACGGAAACAGTTTTTTTCTCCTTTCACTTATATCGTTGTCCCAGAATTTTGCGCTGGTTTCTGCAGAATCTTTTGTAAAATTTTTATTTTTCAACAAAGCAGAATCTGCACCTCCAAACACTTCCTGCCAGCGCATTCCATCTAAAGTAACAATAACAATATTCTCTGTTTTTTGCTGTGAATAGATGGGAAAAATAAGAGCAAAGTGCAGTAAGCACGCAAGTAAAAATTTTATTTTCATACCGTTAATTTAAGAAAAAAAATAGAGGTGCGATTTAGACAAACCCCACCTTGCAAATGAGAAGACTTTGCTATACGACTACTTGCTTGCTTGCCTTATTTTATTAACCACATTTGCCATTGATATCATCATGCCGGTTATCAGCCTCTTCAGGTTATTAAATTTAAAGTTCTGCTATTTGTTATGGCAGGCCAAAACTATCAGCTAAATGTTATGGAAACATTTTGTAAGCAATAACAAAGCGTAAAAAAAATGTTATGAAAATATAAACAACTATTTAAAGAGAGAGAGATTCGCCGGATTATCTAAGATACAAAGTGTTACCTGTTTCACATTATATTGCCATCCTCCCGCCACAACAGAAAAGTACTTTTTGATTTAATACTATCATCTTTTTTAAAATACGGAAATAATGTAAACTAACTAAACCTTAGTGCAAAATCTCTCATTATATCTACCAGAATATTCACACTGCTTATTGGCAGCGCATTATACAAAGATGCCCTGAAGCCCCCGGCGCTTCTGTGTCCCTTTATACCCACAATGTCCTGTTCTTTAGTAAAGGATAGAAATTTATCTTCCAGGTTTTTATCATTTATAACAAAACATACATTCATTTTACTTCTGTCTTCCTTCACAACAGTTCCCGTAAAAAGAGGATTTTCATCAATTTCTTTATAAAGTAAAGCTGCCTTTTCATTACTTAGCTTTTCCATAGTCCTTACTCCGCCATTTCGTTTTAACCATCGCATTGTGAGCATGCAAACATACACAGCGAAAACAGGTGGTGTATTGAGCATACTGCCTTCCTTAATATGATTTCTATAATCCATTATTATTGGGATGGTACGTTTTAAACCGCCTAAAATATTTTTGTTTACCACAACAAGGTTAACTCCGGCTGCGCCTACATTTTTTTGTGCGCCTGCATAGATGAGATCAAACGAATTAAAATCCATTACGCGGCTTAATATATCACTGCTCATATCAGCAACAAGTGGTACATTAACGGAAGGTATTTTCTGCCACTGAGTTCCGTATATTGTATTATTGGTGGTTATGTGAAGATATTTCGCCCCACCCGGCACCTTAAAATCTTTCGGTATTAAATTGAAATTAGATGCCCGTGAACTGCAAACAATTTCCACGTTGCCAAAAACCTTTGCTTCTCTAATGGCTTTGTTGGCAAAAACACCTGTTTCCGTATATGCCGCAGTTTCCTTTTCGTCAAGTAAATTCATGGGTATCTGCATAAATTGTGTAGATGCACCTCCATGTAAAAAAAGAACTTCGTGATCATTATCCAGTTCCATTAATTCTTTGGTTAACAACCTTGCTTCATCCATTACAGCCTGGAAAAGCGGGGTACGATGTCCTAATTCTAAGATCGATAATCCTGAATCATTAAAATTTATAATTGCCTGTGAAGCCTCTTCAAAAACTTCTTTTGGTAAAACTGAAGGACCGGAATTAAAATTATGTTTAGTTCTTAACCCTTCAATTGTTTGAGTATCGGTTTGCATTATTCAAGTTTTGGCAAAGGTAGAAAATAAATTGCCTCTGATATTTTTCGGGTGCCTCGGTCGGTGTCCTTTAGACCGAAATCATGAGCGATAATTTGGAATGTACCCTATTTTTCAGCTTGTTTACCTGGCGGGTATTACTCATGTTCCCTGTCCTTTATAGAAGTATTTTTCCACTGCTCATTCAGGCTTTCAAATTCTTTGACCGCGGTTTCTGAAAAAGTTTGATGCGCTAGCCCGCTAAGATCAGGCTGGCCGGCATTTACCCAGGCGGTGTACCAGAAAGAGGCAACACTGGAAATGGATTGCCGCATTCTTCGCTCTACCATTCCGTTTAGTTTTTTATTAAAAGCTATGGTAAAGCCAGATGAGTATTGACGAATAACTACATCGTTCCTTTTTTCAAAAGCATATTTTTTATCCGGGGAGAATTGTTGGGTCAATTCTTTTTCAAATTTTAACACTGAATCAGAAGCTTTACCGCTTTCCAAAACTCTTTGCCAGATAAAGCTGCCGGGATCTTTTACATAGGTGGCTTTGCCAATAAAAAAATCAAATTCTTTATCAGCAAGTAACTCCGGTACACGACTTTCCCAAAAACCATGAATACCTCTCTGATTGGAGTACTGGCCATTATGATTTGAATTGGCATGTAATGGCACATGAGCATCAGCAATGTAGTGGCCTATTTCGGCACTGTTTTTCATTATCCTGGAAAAATCCTTTTCTTTAAAAGCATTTGTCAATCGCTGAAGCATAGTTTGCACATGCCACGGTACAATACCAAATTCCACTAAAGAATCCTCCCCAAATTTTGCAACAGCATCGCTCCACTTTCTTGGTAATTCATTGTATGGATAATTTCCATAATGGTCGATATCTATATAATGGCGGGGACCTTCTTCTTTAACGGCATATCTCCTTTTATCAGGATCTACAGCGTGCTCATTTAAAAAATCAATATTGGGTTTATATAAAACCAGCATTTGTGGGGGCAGCAAAAAAACAGCATAGTAGTTAATTTTTTTATGCGCAAAAAATCCCCAGCAAAAACAATTGATATGAATAATTAAGAATGTAAAAGCTAACACTGTCTTTTTCAAAACTATTAATATAAATTAAGCATTATGATGTTAAAGCATCATTCTTTTCAGAGGCTTCTATTACATCGGTTACACCACCACTTACGGCAAATTTCATTGTTTGCGCTGCACTGATATTTGTGATTGCCCTTATCCTCGTTTTGGGAATAATATATACATTACCGGCAACGGAATACGCCATGGGCACGTATACAGCTACAAAATCTGTCATTGCAAATTTGCTCATATCTTCCTGTGTGATAAAGCCCACCCGCCAAACATCGTTGTTTTCTATGTTGGCCAGAACACCATTGGTAAATTTTTTTTTGCTTCCCGCAAATGCTTCAAAAAAATCCCTGATAAATGAAT
>JBDSFG010000372.1:0-6028 GCA_039919615.1 Ginsengibacter sp.
GAAGATAACAGTTTTGGCACCCATGATTTTTTAAACATGTGTGAGCTGCTTGGCGCACAGCCATATATTTCCGGCAATGTGGGAAGCGGTACCGTGCAGGAACTTGCAGACTGGGTGCAGTACGTAAATTTTAAAGGTAAAAGCCCGATGAGTGATTTGAGAAAACAAAATGGAAGGGAACAACCGTGGAAGGTAAACTTGTGGGGAATTGGTAATGAAGCATGGGGTTGCGGCGGTAATATGAAGCCCGAATATTATGCAGATGAATATCGCAAGTACGCAACATTTATGTCTGATTGGGAAAGCGCAGGCATTGTACGCATTGCATCAGGAGCGAGTGATGCAGATTATAACTGGACAGAAACCTTGATGAAAAATATTCCTGTAAGAATGCTGGGCGGCCTGGCAATGCATCACTACGCAGTTATTGAATGGAACAAAAAAGGCCCCGCAACGGACTTTAGTGAGGCTCAATATTTTGATATAATGAAATCAGCATGGCTGATGGAAGAGTTGGTTACAAAGCATTCCGCAATCATGGATAAGTATGATCCGCAGAAAAAAATTGCCTTGGTGGTTGATGAATGGGGTGGCTGGTACAATGTGGAAGCCGGCACTAACCCCGGATTTCTTTATCAGCAAAATACAATGCGGGATGCAATGATAGCAGGCCTCACACTTAATATCTTCAACAATCATTGCGACCGTGTACGCATTGCATGCCTTGCACAATGTGTAAACGTATTGCAGGCCGTTATCCTTACTGATAAAGAAAAAATGATATTAACACCAACTTATCATGTAATGGAAATGTACAATGTGCACCAGGGAGCAAAGCTTTTGCCTGTAACAATAAAAACTGATGATTATACTTTTGATAAAGAAAAATTGCCGGCAGTTTCATGCTCTGCTTCAAGGGATTCAGCAGGGCTTACGCATGTTTCCTTAACCAATATAGATGCTAAAGAATCACAAACAATTTCAATAAATATTGAAGGGGAAAAATATACACAAGTTACCGGTAGAATATTAACTTCCGAAAAGCTGCAGGATCATAATACATTTCAAGATCCTGGTAAGATAAAGCCTAAAGCCTTTATCGGGGCGGCTCTTAAGGGAAATATTCTCAATGTAAAGCTTCCGCCTTTTTCTGTTGTTGTGTTAGAAATGAAATAACGATTTATGCTTTTTGTAAAACTATTCGCATTATCATACTTCGATTTTGGCGGGCACAACTGCCTCTGTCTTCGGTTAATCATCTGCACTAAAAACAAATAATGTTTATGGATATAAAACGATTTCTTGCCTGTGTTCTGATAAGTTCTTACGCAACATTGCCTGCACAATTACAGGCACAAAAAAACCTTGTTGTAAAAGTAGATAAGCCAACCGCCGCTATACAACCAACCATGTGGGGAGTTTTTTTTGAAGATATTAATATGGGCGCTGATGGCGGTATTTATGCAGAGCTTGTAAAGAACCGCTCCTTTGAATTTTTCCGGCCAATGATGGGATGGACTGTAAATCGTAAAAAGTTTGCAGAAGGTGATGTACTGATAATAAACCGAAAGCAAGAAAACGCCACAAACCCACGCTTCATAAGGGTTACAGCAACTAATGCAGCAACAGGTGATCTTGGTTTAACGAATGAAGGATTTCGGGGGATGGGTATAAAAAAAGATTTGCGATATGATTTTTCAGTTATGTATCGCCAACAAACTCCAGGCATAAAATTGCATGTTGAATTGGTTGATAGCATGGGCAAAAATATCGGCGGCACCACAATTACTCCGGCAGAAAGTGGCGATGGCTGGCATAAGGCACCAGGCAATTTTAATGCAACAGCAACTGTGCTCAAAGCCAAAATGAACTTATGGTTTGAAGGGAATGCAGTAATTGATCTTGATATGATCTCATTGTTCCCTTCGGATACATGGAAGAACCGGCCGGGTGGTATGAGGGCAGATATGATTCAATTACTTGCTGATATGAAACCGGGATTTATTCGTTTCCCCGGTGGATGTATTGTTGAAGGATTTGATCTTAACCAGCGTTATCAATGGAAGAAAACACTTGGCCCTGTTGAGGAACGACAACTCATCATTAACCGCTGGAATTTTGAATTTGCTCATCGTCCCACACCCGATTATTTCCAAACATTTGGCCTGGGATTTTTTGAATATTTTCAACTGGCAGAAGATATTGGCGCTTCGCCTTTGCCCATTCTAAACTGCGGGATGGCCTGCCAGTTTAACTCTGCGGAGGTTGTACCTATAAATGAGATAGACCCATATGTGCAGGATGCATTAGACCTGATTGAATTTGCCAACGGCGACGCAACAACAAAATGGGGCAAAGTTCGTGCGGAGATGGGACATCCTTCATCCTTCAATTTAAAGATGATGGGCGTTGGAAATGAGAACTGGGGGCCGCAATATATCGAGCGTTTAAAAATATTCACCAAAGCTATCAAGGCAAAATATCCTGATTTTAAATTAGTGAACAGTTCAGGCACTGATCCCAGTGGAGACCGCTTTGATTATCTTAATGGCGAGCTGCGCAAAATGAATGCGGACATAATAGATGAACATTATTACCGGAGGCCCGAGTGGTTCTTTGCCAATGCAAGAAAGTATGATAACTATCCACGCAACCACACTAAAATATTTGGCGGAGAGTATGCCGCACAAAGTGACAAAACGGTTAGCATAGACAATAAAAATAGCTGGCTCACTGCTTTATCAGAAGCTGCATTTATGACCGGCCTGGAACGTAATGCAGATGTAGTAAGCATGGCATCTTATGCTCCACTCTTTGCTCATATTGATGGATGGCAGTGGACGCCTGATCTTATCTGGGTAAACAATCTTCAATCTTATGGTACACCTGATTATTATGTACAGAAATTGTTTGCGCTTAATAAAGGAACACGGGTGGTTCCTATTACCTTAAATGATGATGTGGTGGCTGGCCAGGACAGTCTTTATGCTACGGCCGCTATAGATGAAAAAACAAATGAGCTTATTATAAAAGTGGTGAATGCTTCTGATAAACAACAGGTAAATACAATTAGTTTTAAAGGCACAAAAAAATTAGCCTCTAAAGGTTCACTAACCGTATTACAAAGCGATGATCTCTATAGTGTAAATTCATTTGATCAGCCACAGAAGGTGTCGCCAAAGGAAACTGCTATTTCCTTATCAGGAAAAAAACTAAATCTGAATGCGGCGCCTTATTCTTTTTCGATAGTCAGAATCAAACTTTAAAAAATGACAAATTTTTTGTCGGGATCTTATTTTAAGAATGCAGTAAGGTGTACATTATTAGTAAAAAAAATCTTTGCATTTGTGATCATTGCAAACTTATATTCACTTTCAGCAGATGCGCAGGAAAAATTTCAGCCAACATGGGCTTCTCTTGATAAATATAAAATACCAGATTGGTTCAGGGATGCGAAGTTTGGAATTTTTATTCACTGGGGCGTTTATTCAGTACCTGCGTTTGAAAGCGAATGGTATCCGAGGAACATGTACAGAAAAGAATCTCCGGAGTACAAACATGCAAACCATGAGCTTGGAGTGCCCATGACAAATAAGATTACGAAAGCATACTTGCTTGCTGATCCTGCTAAATCTCTTTTAGTAAATACAAAAATCAATAAAAAATCAGTGATCCATTTGCCTGCACAAATACCGGATTCTATTAATACAGTTGTGGTGATAGAATTTGAGGGTGAGCCTTCAGTAACATCATCGCCCATGTCCGGAAAATCCGCAGTTGTATCTTCAGAAAAATCACCATCAGAGGGCAGCAAAAATCTTTTAGATGGAGATCGTGGTACCAGTTGGGTTGCAGCAAAGGGAGAAAGAAAAGCTTTTGCAGAAGTTGATCTGAAAAAACCAATGGCTATCTCAAGTCTTGTTTTTGATGAACCCTGGCATCCCTGGGATAATAAGAAACAAAATATTACGCTGCAATACAAAGCTGGTGCTGTATGGAAAACTATTGTACAATCGAAGAGCAAAGGGATTGGAGGTGTAGAAAACTTTAAGCCGGTAACAGCACAGCATTTTCGCCTTATTGTTGAGAACGAAAACGAAGAACCAGCCCTATTGGAGTGGCAGATGTATGGCCCGGAATAAAAAGCCCCTCTCCTTTGGAGAGGGGTTGGGGTGAGGTCAAAACACACATAAAAAAACCACTACCATGAAGTATATATTCACAATATTTTTTGCACTCTTTATTAACGCCGTATTTGCTCAACCGCAGCAGCAGCCTTTCAATGATACACTGCCTCCCGTTCATGATCCTGTAATTATTAGGCAAGACAGTACCTATTATATTTTCTCAACAGGCATGGGCATTGGTGTTATGTCTTCCACAGATATGAAACACTGGAAACGGGAAAAGGCTGTGTTCGACAAAGCGCCGGAATGGGCCGTGAGAGCGATCCCTGGCTTCACCGGGCATGTATGGGCGCCTGATATCAGCTATCATAACGGGCAGTATTACCTGTATTATGCAGTGTCTGCTTTTGGAAAAAACACCTCTGCTATTGGTGTTGCTACTAACAAAACATTGGATGCTTCATCAAAGGATTTCAAATGGAATGATCATGGAAGAGTTGTACAATCTGTGCCTGGCAGGGATATGTGGAATGCCATTGACCCAAATTTAATGTTAGATGAAAACAATACACCCTGGCTGGTATTTGGTTCATTTTGGAATGGAATGAAACTCGTTAAGTTAGATAATAGTTTAACCGCAGTTGCACAGCCTGAACAATGGTACACAGTGGCTGCAAGAAAAAGAGATTTTATTCTTCCTGATTCAGTGGCGGGTGACGCCGCAATTGAAGCACCTTTTATTTATAAGCATGACAATTTTTATTACCTGTTTGTTTCATTTGATTATTGCTGCAGGGGAGAAAAAAGTACCTACAAAATGATGGTTGGTCGTAGTGAAAAAGTATATGGACCTTATATTGACAGAGATGGTGTGCCTATGAACCTTGGGGGCGGCTCTGTTGTGCTGGAAGGCAACAGGGCATGGTTTGGTGTAGGACATAATGCCGTCGCTACTTTCAATGGTTCAGATTACCTTGTGTATCATGCCTATGATGCAAATGATAATGGCCGCTCAAAATTACAGATTGAAAAAATAACATGGGTCAATGGGTGGCCTTATGTAGGGAGAAGACCAAGGTTATGAATATAATAATGATATCTTATTCCTTTTAGTGCCAGTTAATATTGTTGAGATAGCAACACTGGTCTTTTGTTTTTCTTAATGCCAAAATATAAAAATCATGAAAAAGAAATATTTGAGTAATGCTATAATAGCTGTTTTTCTTTCCTGCATATTTTCCATTGATACGCTGGCACAAAATGCACGGATTAAAATTGATCTTGACAGAACCATCGGCGAAGTAAATAAAAATATTTATGGAAATTTTACTGAGCATTTAGGCCGTTGCATATACGGTGGTATTTATGATCCCGGCTCAAAGCTTTCTGATAAAAACGGTTTTAGAAAAGATGTAATGAGTGCGGTGAAAGAATTACACCCTACTGTTGTAAGGTACCCCGGCGGAAATTTTGTTTCTAACTATAACTGGCTGGATGGTGTAGGCCCAAAATCAGAACGGCCGCCGCGTATGGAGCTAGCCTGGTCAACATTAGAGAGCAACCAGTTTGGCACAAACGAATTTGTGGAGTATGCCCATGCCATTGGCACAGAGCCATACATTGCAGTAAACCTGGGCACAGGCACTATAGAGGAAGCTCGTCGCTGGGTAGAATATTGTAATGTAAAAGAGGGTCCTTATTATGCAGAGCTCCGCAAAAAACATGGTTATCCCGAACCTTATAATATTATATACTGGGGCCTGGGAAATGAAATGGATGGCCCGTGGCAAATGGGCCACATGAATGCAGAAGATTACAGCAAGAAAGCGAGAGAAGCGGCTAAGCTTATGATACGTACTTCACCCCAGATAAAACTGGTGGCAGCCGGTTCTTCTAACTAC
>JBDSFG010000248.1:0-5740 GCA_039919615.1 Ginsengibacter sp.
ATCAGCATTTTCATTTCCTTCATCCCACCCCAGGGTGTTACCAGATTATCGCTGTATTCATGTCGCATTTGCATTTACAAAAATAGGGACAGCCTGACATATATTATTCAACTGCAAAATCTGGGTTCAAATAAATCACCACAGGCAGCAAGTCTGATCATGTCTTTGTCTGGAAGACTGATTATATTTGTTGAATAAAAAAATTGGTTTCTTAAAATTGAAATGAATAAAGCTGCAAAACCTTAAGACCAACAAACCAAAAAAATCTTGTAATGATATTAGATATTGTCATCTGGATTGTAAACTCAATGCTCAAACGAGTAATGGCAAAACAAAAGGCATAATAGGTTTCACCTTTTAAAATGCCAGACAATCATTTATCATACTTCCTGCCTCAACACCTCTAATGGCGATCTGTTCAAAATTCCCCTGCTGTTTACTAACCCCGTGATCACAGTAAGCAAACACACCGACACAAATAAAATCACCACCGGCACCAAAGCGGGATGGAATGGCGTTTCGAAAACATAATGTGCCAAAGCCCAGCTTGCAGCAAGCGCCAGCAGTATACCTGTAAATGCAGCCAGTGCCCCAAGGAAAAAATATTCCAACGCAGTAATAGAAAATATTTGTCGGCGGCTGCCGCCGAGTGTCCGCAGCAAAACACTTTCCTGCAGGCGCTGGTATTTGCTTATAAGCACTGATGATATCAAGACTACTATGCCGGTAACAATGCTAAAACCTGCCATAAAGCGGATCACAAAACCGATCTTGCCTAACAGATCATCGAGCACATGAAGCACAAGGCCAAGATCAATAATGGATACATTGGGATATGCCATTACCATCGCCTGCTGAAAATTTGCTGATACCTGCTGCGAAGGAACCCTTGTAAGCAACACATGGAATTGCGGCGCTGCTTCCAGCAGCCCTGTTGGAAATACCACGAGGAAATTAGTTTGTATGCCGCCCCAGTTCACTTCCCGCAGGCTGCCCACAATTGTTTTCATTAATGATCCCTGCACATTGAATGTTAGCGTATCACCCACCTTTACACCACTTTTGTTTGCAAAATTCTTTTCCATTGATATTTCAGGCAGGGCATTGGCGCCGGCCTTGCCTTTCCATGTACCATCAGTAATTTTTTCAGATTCAGTTAGTGAATCCCTGTAGGTAACACGGTATTCCCTGCTGAACAGCCAGCGTGATAATTTTATGGTGGAATCTTTTTTTAGCTGCGCCGCATCAATACTGTTTACCTGCTCCAGCCGTATGTTTACAATGGGCACTTTTTCTTTTACTGGCAATCCAAATTTTGTAGCGATGGCAGCAACACTGTCTTCCTGTTTGCTTTGTATATCAAATAAAACAAGGTTAGGTTGATTAACGCTGGTAGATAAAGTTATCCGGTTGATCAAAACAGATTGTGTAAACAGCAGTGTGCATATAAGCGCCGTACCGAGGCCAATAGAAATAATTAAAATGGTCGTTTGGTTATTGGGGCGATATAAATTAGCAAGTCCTTGTCTCCACAAATAGTTCCATGAAGAAGGGAAGAAATGCCTAACTATCCACATGAGGCCACGGGCTATGGCGGTAAGTATTAATAATGCAGCAGCTATGCCTCCTGTAAAATAAAGCGCCTGCACCGGAGTTTTCATTTGCACAAATGTGAATCCGTAAACGAAGATCAAAATCAATAAATATATCAGCCATTTTACCGGATCTCTTTCCCGCTGCTGCGGCTCGTAAGAAACCCTGATGGCATTAAGCGGTGATATCTTTCTTATTGATAATAATGGAAGCAATGCAAATAAAACCGAGATAATAATTCCCAACATCATACCCTGTAATACCGCAGGCCACGAAACAGGTGTGCTCACTTTAACAGGCAAAAAATCTTTTATAACATATGGAAGAAACTGCTGGATGAATATACCCAATGCCGTACCCAGCAAAGAACCAATGAATCCAATGACCAGGATCTGTATCAGGAAAATTATAAAAGCCTGGGATGCTTTTACACCAAGGCACCGCAGGATGGCAATGGCATTTATCTTTTCTTTTATGTAAACATGTACAGCGCTTGCAACACCGGTGCAGCCAAGCAATAAAGCAATGAAACCTACAAGCGAAAGAAAACGTGTAAGATTAGCGAAAGACCTCCCGGTATCTTCTTTCTGGCTTTCCACGGTTTCATACCGCAAGTCATTTGCTTCGAGGCGTGGCTTTATATTTTGTACTAACTTATCTACATCGGTATTGCTATTTAATTTAAAATAATAACGATAGCTGATGCGGCTGCCTTTTTGTGAAAGCGCTGTTTGCTTCATGTATTGCAACGGGATATAAACTATGGGGGCTATTGATGCAGATAAGCCCGTTTGCCCCGGGGCATTTAATAATTTGCCGGCAATGGCAAACGTCGCATTACCAACTTTTATCGAGTCGCCAATGTTAGCGCCATATTGTAACATAAGTGTTTCATCTACCAGGGCCTGTTGGTTGTTACGAAAATTTTTCGCTGCTGACGCCGGCAACGTTTCCAGCGAACCATAATAAGGAAAGTCTCCCTGCAATGCCCGTACCTCTGTAAGTCTGGTTCCACCGCTTTTTGTGAACAATACCATGGATCCAAAACTTTGCTGCGCCGACCGTGTGTGGCCAAGTGTATCTACAATCTTTTCAATAGCAGGTGTAGTTGGCTGGCTTCCGGAAATTTCAAGATCAGCGCCTAATAAAGAAGCCGCCTGGTTATTTAATTCATCGTTGAGATTATTGCCTAATGAATAAATAGCCACCAGCGCTGCGATGCCGAGGATGATAGAGGCGATAAAAAGAAATAGGCGGGAACGGTTTTTCCTGCTGTCACGCCATGCCATTTGCATGAGCCATAAAAAGTTATAGCCTTTGTTATGACGTTTGAGTTCTTTTGTTGAAATTATTTTTCTGTCCATGTTGACCTAACCCCAACCCCTATCCAAAGGAGAGGGAACTGGGGGTATTAAAAATTTTATTATTAGTTTATCCTAAACCATTTCCATAGTTAATTTATCTGCTACAATTTTTCCCCCTTTTAATTGAATGATGCGTTGTGTTCGTGCAGCAAGTTCGGCATCATGTGTAACCAGTATTAATGTGGTACCGGCTTCTGTGTTAAGATCAAAAATTAGTTTCACTATTATGCTGCTTGTTTCTGCATCAAGATTTCCGGTTGGCTCGTCTGCAAATAAAATAAGGGGTTTATTAGAGAAGGCCCTTGCAATGGAAACACGCTGTTGCTCTCCGCCGCTTAATTGTGCAGGATAATGATGACTGCGATCAGCAAGGCCAACTTTATCAAGAAGGTCCATAGACCTTGCCCGTACTTTTTTTTCGCCACGAAGCTCAAGTGGCACCATCACATTTTCTACTGCAGTTAGTGTAGGTATCAATTGAAAATTCTGGAAAATAAATCCAATATACTTATTTCTTACAGCGGCGAGCTGGTCTTCATTTAAATTTTCAAGCCGTGTATTTTGCAAACACACACTTCCTGAAGAAGCACGGTCAAGCCCGGCACATAAGCCAAGCAACGTAGTTTTACCACTCCCTGATGGCCCAACAATAGACATGGTAGAGCCGCCTTCTACTGAAAAACTTACGTTGTCCAAAACCATTAATTGCCGGCCCCCGCTTTTATATATTTTGCTTACTCCATTAAGATTAAGAATGGTTTCCATGTACTTTCATTTTAAAAGCTACGCTCATTAATTATAACTGGCATAATTTTATAAATATGTTGTAAAAAGCATTATAGATAAAATTACCTGATTCTTATTTTAAAAATGGGTTGTTATAAATTTTTATAAACTATTTAATGAATAGATCATATTTCATCGCTTACATTTTCTCATTGCTACTGCTGCTGAGTTGTAACGATAACAAAAGCCGCGATACTGCCGGAGAGCAGGAGGCTGACAAGCAAACTGCTGTGGATTCCACAACAAGGTTTAAAACCATTATATTTTTTGGCAACAGCATTACCGCAGGCTATGGTGTTGACCCTACCGAAGCTTACCCTGCCTTAATACAAAATATAGTTGATTCGCTAAAGCTGAATTACAAAGTAATAAATGCAGGAGTAAGTGGCGAAACGTCTTCAGGAGGCAATGGGCGTATTGACTGGATATTGCGGCAACCTGTTGATGTTTTTGTTCTTGAATTAGGAGGCAATGACGGGCTGCGGGGAATTCCGTTGGGAGAGACAAAAAAAAATCTGCAAGCCATTATTGATAAAGTAAAAGCGAAATATACCGGTGCAAAAATTGTATTGGAAGGTATGCAGATACCTCCCAATATGGGGCAGACTTATGCAAGAGAATTTAAGAACATTTATCCCGAACTGGCTGAAAAGAATAATATTGCGTTAATACCTTTTTTACTTAAAAATGTCGGTGGCGATGTAAAGCTCAACCAGCAGGATGGTATTCATCCAACACCGGAAGGACATAAAATTGTAGCAAAAACAGTATGGGATGTGCTTAAGAATAGTTTGTAAATATGCCTGAAAATGTTTGTGGTTATTTATTAATCCGCTATTTATCCAGGAATAACTTTTCTAATTTTTATAATAACTTATGAGTGCGGGCGAAAAAAAAATCTTGACAAAAATCTTGACAACTATTTCAATATTATTTTCGCTGGTAAGTTTATATTTTTTTGCAGATGCACGCAGTTCAACAATTTTTCCCATATGCATTTTTCACTCTCTGACTGATCTTTATTGCCCCGGATGCGGCTCTCAAAGGGCTTTCTCGTCATTACTTCATGGGGAGTTGCTCCAGGCGCTTAAATATAATTTACTGTTTATAGTATGTTTGCCTTTGCTATTTTATGCGGCTGTGGGCGCAACAGTGAATGTTGTTGGAAAAGGAAAGCTAGTGCAGCAAATGATTTATTCAAAATTTTCTGTAAAGATTTTATTTGCTATTGTAATCATTTTCTGGGTCAGCAGGAACCTTCCTTTTCATCCCTTCAATTTACTTGCGCCTCACCCGTAAAGCAATCTTCAGCGCAATAGATTAAAGCCTCGAAGTAAGGTAATTATAATCACTCAGCACTGCGTTTAAAAAACTTTTTGAGTCGTAATGCCTGCTCTGTATATTTAAAACTTGTTCAACTTTCTGCTGTGCCTGGTAAGCCAGTATTGTATTGCCACTTTGGGCTACACTTCGCAATACCTCTTTTATTAACTGAACATCCCGGTCCCGTAAACTAATAACCTCAGGATACATTACCTGGTAATCATCGGCATGTGCAGCATGAAATATGGTATCAGAAATTTGGGTTCGTGGTTTTGTTTTTATTAATACAGTTCCCGCTACCGTATCACCAAGGCGTTGTTTTTTTTCTGATACTGCAACGGTTATTAAAGCAACGAGGCCACTTGATAAACTAATGTCAACAAGTCTGAATAGCCAGCGGATAAGGTATTGGCTAAAACTTGCCTGCTCTCCATTAAGGCTGATGATCTTTATGCCCATTATCTTTTTGCCCAGGCTTTGGCCATTTAAAAACATTTCAGATAAAAGATCATAAAATACAACAGGGCAGGCAATAAAAAATAGTACAAACCATATATGGCTTTTCATAAATCCTCCCAAACCTCCAAAGCCAATTATGGCAAATAGAACAATAAAGTAAGCTATTAAAATTATGAGGTCTAAAATCCATCCAACAATTCTATCACCTAAACTCC
>JBDSFG010000271.1:0-16293 GCA_039919615.1 Ginsengibacter sp.
TGCTTCCATGCAATACATCAACAATATAACGCATGCCAAAATTTTCCCTTACCCGGGCTACGGCGCTTAAAATTTTTTGAGCAATTATGGTTGCATCTTTTAATTCAGGCTTGTTTAAACATACATCGCAACTGCCGCAGTATGCAGGCGCTTCCTCTCCAAAATAATTAAGTAAATACTTTCGCCTGCAGCTTTTCGTTTCTCAAAAACGGCTCATCTTATCAAGCTTCTGCAGCATGACCTTTGTTTGTCCCGGATTGTCTTCAACTTCAGCAAATTTCTTAAGCTTTATTACATCACCAGATCCATAAAAAAGAATTGCCTCACTGTGCAAGCCATCTCTGCCTGCCCTGCCGGTTTCCTGGTAATAGCCTTCAATGTTCTTTGGAAGATCAGCATGAATTACAAAACGTACATTGCTTTTATTTATACCCATTCCAAAGGCGATAGTTGCTGCAATGATCTTTATATCATCTTTCAAAAATTTATTTTGCCTGTCTTCACGAACATTTTTTTCGAGGCCGGCATGATAGGCTTCAGCATTGAAACCATCTTGTTTTAAATCCTCCGCAAGCCGCTCCGTTGACGCCCTGCTAAGACAATAAATTATTCCGCTGTCATCTTTGTGTTCCTTTAAAAAATCTATAAGATCGTTATAATAATTTCTTTTTGGTTTTACATAGTAATAAATATTGGGGCGGTTAAAACTGTTCTCAAAAACCTGGTATGTTTTAAGATGAAGCTTTTCAATAATATCGTTTTTTGTTAGTGAATCAGCAGTAGCTGTTAATGCTATAAGGGGAATATGGGGAAAGGCCTCTTTTAATTGTCCAAGTATCAAATATTCAGGCCGAAAATCATGTCCCCATTGGGAAATGCAATGCGCCTCATCAATGGCAAAAAGTGAAACATTAATTTTCTTTAGAAATTCAATGAACCGGGCTGCATTGCCCATTAGTCTTTCCGGCGCCAGATACAATAACTTAAGTTCATTATTTCTCAATTGCCTGGAGATACCTGATTGTTCATCTGTGCTAAGAGTACTGTTTAAAAACGCGGCTTTAATTCCATTCACCAGCAATGCGTCTACCTGGTCTTTCATTAAAGCTATCAAAGGGCTTACAACAATCGTAACTCCATCCAAACATAAAGCCGGCACCTGGTAGCATAAACTTTTTCCCCCACCTGTTGGCATAAGAACAACTGCATTATTTCCACTAAGAACATGTTCAATAATTTCTTTTTGATTATGCCTGTAATCATCATAACCAAAAATGGTTTTAAGAATATGTTTGGGAGAATTCATTTTTAAAAAGTAAAAAGTAAAAAGTAAAAAGTAAAAAGTAAAAAGTAAAAATGAAAATAAAAATGCCGTTTTTTACCCTTTGTGTTTTGAAGATAAATTAAATAGGTTCTATTTTTTTACTTTTTACTTTTGATTTTTGCTTCCTTAGCTCATATACAACCTGGAATACAACTGTTCATGCTGCATACAACGAATATCAAAACCGGTGCAGCAAAGTCCTGTCAGTTCCGTATCCGGCTGCATTGTGCTTTCAACTAATTGCTTTAATAATGGGTGTAATCCAAATAAAATTTCCTGTCCATCTTTTTGACCAAGTGGTACAAGCTTTACGATATTGGTGATAAAGCCAGCAGCGGCATTATAATAAAAGCCTGTTAATAGATCGTGTTTATTGATTTGTAATGCAAGTCCATATAGTGCAAATGCAATACAGTAATGTCCATTGCAATGGTGTGTATTAATTGCATTTAAATATTTGTTTGTTATTTCGTTGTGGCAAATTGTTTCAAAAATTTTTATCAATCGCATACCTAATTTCTGACTTTGTGATCTTATTTCAGCAGGTAGCTTTACAGCATTACATTCTGCATCTAATTCTGTTACTCTTTCAAAATTATCCTGCAATGCAGCATCATAGGCTAATGAGGTAAAAGCGGCATCTGTATATTGCAAATTTTGAGTAAGCATTTGTGTTATAAAGCTTTTTGCTGAGGCTACATCATACACCAATTGCTGTTGAACATAAGTTTCCAAACCAGATGAATGGGCGTATCCTCCAATCGGCAAAGCAGGATCTGATAACTGTAATAGACTTAGTAACTGGCTGTTCATTCTGCTGAGGGTGAAGGTTTCATCATCTTTGAAAATAAGCTTTCAGAACCAATGTGAGCATGAAATGCAACTGATGTTTTAAGAGGATTAATAAGTTTTCTGTTTTCTTTTAATACATCATAGCCTGCTAGTGCTAATAAATTAAATAAAGGAGCTTCATAAGCAATTAGCAATTCATTGTCTTGAAAAAATAAGGATAAATGCTTGTTGCCGATTTCATAACAAGCGGCTGCCATTTCAAACATATTTTTTGGTTTCACTATAATTGCTTCACATGGCTGTATATCAATAGCAATAACAGTTTCAGCATCTTCATAGATAATGTCTCCCTCGGTCAGATTTTGATTTTCTCTCAAAAACTTCATTGTTATTTCTCTACCTGATCTTGCTGTTTTATGCAGAATTCTTTTAGTGGTTTCGTGCCATTCAAGATTGAGCCAGTCAATGTTTTTACTGCAGGGTGATAGATTTATATTGCCAAGTTTTTGATGGATGAGCATTTGTTTTTATTGTCGGGGTTATGGTCAAACAAAAGTTTAAAATAAGAAATACCGCTGTGCTAATGGAACTGTATTTACAGGCTCACATGTTATTATTTCTCCATCTACTTTTACGTCATAATTTTCAGGATTCACCTCAATCTGCGGCGTAGCGTCATTATGTATCAAATCTTTCTTCGAGATATTTCTGCAATTTTTTACAGGGAATATTATTTTTTGCAGATTATATTCCTGTATTATATTTTTCTCTATTGATGATTTTGATACAAATGTTATACATGTTTTATAGAGAGCTCTTCCATATGCGCCAAACATGTGGCGATACATAACGGGCTGGGGGGTTGGGATAGACGCATTTGGATCTCCCATTTTACTGGCTATGATCATACCGCCCTTTATTATCATCTCTGGTTTTGCACCAAATAATGCAGGCCTCCATAATACTATGTCGGCAAACTTGCCGGGTTCTATTGAACCTACATATTCTGAAATGCCGTGAGTTATTGCCGGGTTGATCGTGTATTTGGAAACATATCTTTTTACCCGAAAATTATCATTATTATTTTTTTCATCTTCCGGTAAAATGCCTCTTTGCTTTTTCATTTTATCTGCGGTTTGCCAGGTACGTGTTATTACTTCTGCAACTCTTCCCATGGCCTGGGAATCCGAGCTCATCATACTAAACACGCCCATATCATGAAGGATATCTTCTGCTGCAATTGTTTCTGGCCGAATGCGTGAATCAGCAAAAGCCACATCTTCAGGAACTGATGGATCAAGATGATGACAAACCATTAACATATCAAGGTGTTCATCAATGGTATTAACCGTGTATGGTCTTGTTGGGTTTGTTGAAGAGGGTAAGATATTTTGGTACATGGCTGCCTTTATAATATCCGGTGCATGCCCGCCACCTGCGCCTTCTGTATGAAATGTATGAATCACTCTTCCATTAATTGCAGCGATGGTATCTTCTAAAAATCCAGATTCATTTAAGGTGTCTGTATGTATGGCAACCTGCACATCAAATTTGTCTGCAACCTGGAGCGCTGCATCAATAACGGCAGGCGTAGAGCCCCAATCTTCATGGATTTTTAAGCCTAATGCACCTGCTTCAATTTGTTCTTCGAGTGGGGCTATTGTTGCACAGTTTCCTTTTCCAAAAAAACCAAGATTCATTGGAAAAGCTTCAGCAGCTTCTAACATTTTTTGAATATTCCACGAGCCTGGGGTAACAGTTGTGGCACTGGTTCCATCTGCTGGTCCTGTACCGCCACCGATCATTGTAGTGATGCCGCTGAATAATGCATGATCAATTAACTGAGGACAAATAAAATGAATGTGTGTATCAATGCCCCCTGCAGTTGCTATTAAACCTGCGCCACCATGCACTTCTGTAGAGGCGCCGATAATCATGTTCTCATTAACACCGTCCATAGTATCAGGATTGCCGGCTTTGCCAATGCCAACAATTTTTCCATCTTTAATTCCGATATCTGCTTTTACAATTCCCCAATGATCAATTATCATCACACTTGTAATTACAAAATCAAGTACCCCTTCTTTTCTTGTAGCTGTTGCGGATTGCGCCATGCCATCACGAATTGTTTTGCCACCGCCAAACTTTGCTTCATCTCCGTAAATAGTAAAATCTTTTTCAATCTCAATAAATAGTTCAGTATCGCCCAACCGGATTTTATCCCCTGCTGTAGGGCCATACATGTTCGCATACTTTATCCTGTTTATCTCTAAGCTCATCAAGTTTTATTTTTAAAGTTTTGAACAGATAAATTTTGAAGAGCTTGTTGTTTGATTTCTTCGTTTGTTGCAGAACCATTAGTGAGATTATTGATTCCATAAATAGACTGCTTACCACCAAAAGCAACTAACTCCACTTCCTTTTCTTCACCAGGCTCAAAGCGAACGGCAGTACCTGCTGCAATATTCAGGCGCATACCAAAAGCCTTCTCACGATCAAATTCCATTTGTTTGTTTACTTCAAAAAAATGATAGTGAGAGCCTATTTGCACAGGGCGGTCACCGGTATTTACAACAGTGATTTTTTTTGTATTGCGACCAACATTACATTGGATATTTCCTTCTGCTAAAATGTATTCTCCCGGTATCATTTTTTTACTTTTTACTTTTGAATTTTTACTTATTACCTTATCGGATCATGCACAGTAACAAGCTTTGTCCCATCAGGAAAAGTCGCCTCGATCTGCACATCATGAATCATCTCTGCGATGCCTTTCATCACATCCTCTCTTGATAAAATTGTTGCACCATATTGCATTAATTCTGCAACACTCTTTCCATCACGGGCAGCTTCCTGCAGGCGGCTGCTTATAAGCGCAATGCTTTCAGGATAATTTAATTTCAATCCCCTTGCCTTTCTTTTTTCTGCTAATTCACCGGCCAGGAACAACAAAAGCTTTTCGGTTTCTCTCGGGGTTAAATGCATTGTGAGGGTTTTAGTAGTTAGAGCAGCATTATAAAAAAAGACAAACACAAATAAAAGGTCAATTTAATAAATCAGCAGGAAGAAAAATTTTTTTTTATAGCCAAGGTCGGGAAACGAATTGTTTGGCAATATATTATTGGCATATCTTCTTAATTACATTAAAGTTGGAGATAGTATTCAAATTATAGTGTAACCCTTTACTGTATTGGCTTTTATTAATTATTAGGGAGTTTGCCCGTTGTAAAAGCAAATAATATTTAATTTTTCTTCGTACCTTATAAAAGATAATTTAGAAATAATCGTATAAATCATTTAAGTTGACGATTCCGCTATAACCAGTTCTAACATGAAAACTATTTCTTGCAACTTGCAGTAAAAACTATAAACTAAATTATAAATGGCCATTAACGGATTATATGATCCCTCTTTTGAACACGATTCCTGCGGTATTGGTTTTGTTGCAAACATTAAAAGCAATAAATCCCATCAAATTGTTTCAGATGCATTAACTATTCTCGAAAACATGGAACATAGAGGTGCATGTGGATGTGAGTACAATTCAGGAGATGGTGCCGGTATAACTATTCAAACGCCGCATGAATTCTTCTTTGATGAATGTATACGGGTGGGAATTCATCTGCCTGTTTATAGTAAGTACGGAGTAGGTGTTTTATTTTTTCCGAAGGATATTCGCTTAAGAGAAGAGTGCCGGGATATATTCAACAGGTCTGCTGAAAAACTTGGCCTGGAAATATTAGGATACCGTAAAGTGCCGGTAAGTACCCAAGGCATTGGCGCTACTGCATTATCAGTAGAGCCGGAGATAGAACAGGTGTTTATAGCAAGCCCGGATCATATTAGCAATCCTGAGGATTTTGAACGCAAATTATTTGTATTAAGAAATTATGCCACACAGACCGTAGCGAATACGGTTAGAAAAGATAGTATAGGTTTTTATGTAGCTTCATTATCATATAAAACAGTTATTTATAAAGGTCAGCTTACCAGTTTACAATTGCGTAGTTATTTCCCTGATCTCAGCAATAAAAGAATAGTAAGCGCTTTTGGATTGATCCATTCACGTTTTGCTACTAATACATTTCCTTCCTGGAAACTGGCACAGCCTTTCCGTTACATTGCCCACAATGGTGAGATAAATACTTTGCAGGGTAATTTAAATTGGTTGCGTACAAGTGAGAAAGGTTTTGTTTCCCAGTATTTTACCAAAGAAGAAATGGATATGCTGCTGCCTGTTGTGAGTGAAGGGCAATCAGATTCAGCCTCTCTTGATAATATGGTTGAGTTGCTCACCCTATGCGGCCGTTCCCTGCCACATGTTATGATGATGCTTATTCCTGAAGCATGGGATGGTAATGAGCAAATGGACAGTTTAAAAAAAGCTTTTTATGAATTTCACGCTTGTTTCATGGAGCCCTGGGATGGTCCCGCTTCTATCTCTTTTACGGATGGAAAGATAATTGGCGCTACGCTGGATAGAAATGGATTACGTCCTTCAAGATATTGTGTTACCACAGATGACAGGGTTATCATGGCTTCGGAAACAGGAGTTCTGCCGGTTGATCCAAAATTAATAAAAGAGAAAGGAAGATTGCAGCCCGGCAAAATGTTCGTGGTGAATCTCGAGGAAGGCAGAATTATTAGTGATGAAGAACTGAAGCAGGAAATATGTTCTGAAAAGGCTTATAGCGAATGGTTGAATAAATATAAAATAAGGTTAGAAGAGTTGCCGGAGCCGAGAGTATTATTTACTAATCTTGAACATGACCAGGTTTTTAAATATCAAAAAGCTTTTGGTTATACAACAGAAGATATTGATGTTATCATTTCACCAATGGCCTTAGGTGGAAAAGAGCCCCTTGGTTCAATGGCAACGGACGTACCATTGGCAGTTTTAAGCGATCAGCCCCAACATTTAAGCAGTTATTTTAAGCAGCTTTTTGCCCAGGTAACCAATCCGCCGATTGATCCGATCCGTGAAAGACTGGTAATGTCTTTAGCCACTTTTGTTGGTAACAACCGGAACTTATTAGAAGAAGATCCTTTATCATGCCATAGTGTTGCGTTGAAACATCCGGTGCTTTCCAATCATGAGCTGGAAAAGATCAGGAGCATTGATACAGGCGTGTTCCAGGCGCATACATTGCAAACATATTTTATGGCAGACGGTAAGCCAGGTTCTTTACAAAGGGGATTAGATCGTTTATGCCGTTATGCAGTTGATGCTGCACAGGATGGGTTTGAGGTATTAATACTATCTGACAGGGCTATTGATTCTGACCATGCGCCCATACCTTCTTTATTGGCTACCGCTGCAGTTCATCATCATCTTATCCGCAAGGGATTACGTGGCCAGGTGGGCCTTGTTGTTGAAGCCGGAGATGTATGGGAAGTACATCACTTTGCCTGTTTGCTTGGGTTTGGCGCTACTGCTATCAATCCATATTTAGCGCTCTCCACCATCTATGATATTAAGCACTCTGGCAAACTGGAGACAAACCTGGATATTGATTACCTCCGAAAGAATTACACAAAAGCAGTAAATGACGGATTGTTGAAAGTGTTTTCTAAAATGGGCATTTCTACATTGCAATCTTACCAAGGGGCACAAATATTTGAAATAATTGGATTGAATAAAACTGTAGTTAATAAATATTTTACTGGTGCTGTGTCAAGAATTGAAGGAATGGGATTAGATGAAATAGCCAGGGAAATTTTGGCTAAACATTTTTTTGCCTTCAGTAAAAAGGAAATACCTGCGGAAAGGTTAACAGTAGGAGGAATTTATCAATGGAAGCGTAAAGGTGAGTTTCATCTTTTCAATCCGCAAACTATTCATTTGTTGCAGTATTCAACGCGGATGAATGACTACAATACATTTAAAAAATATTCAAAGCTCATAGATAATCAAAGGGAAAAAGCCTGTACCCTACGAAGCTTATTTCAATTTAAACATAACCGGCAATCTATTTCAATTGATGAGGTTGAACCTGCTGAAAATATTTATAAACGCTTTGCAACGGGTGCCATGAGTTTTGGTTCAATTTCCTGGGAAGCGCACACTACATTAGCTATTGCTATGAATCGCCTTGGCGGTAAAAGCAACACAGGCGAGGGCGGTGAAGATGAGATTCGTTATAAGAGACTGGCTAATGGTGATTCCATGCGCTCATCAATTAAGCAGGTTGCCTCTGCAAGGTTTGGCGTTACAAGCCTGTACTTAACTGAAGCAGATGAATTACAGATTAAAATGGCGCAAGGTGCAAAGCCCGGCGAGGGCGGACAATTGCCAGGGTATAAAGTTGATGAGTGGATTGCTAAAACTAGGCATTCAACTCCGGGTGTTGGTTTAATATCACCGCCACCTCATCATGATATTTATTCTATTGAAGATCTTGCTCAATTAATTTTCGATCTGAAGAATGCAAACAGGGAAGCAAGAATAAATGTAAAGCTTGTTTCCAAAGCAGGCGTGGGCACAATTGCAGCTGGTGTTGCAAAGGCAAAGGCAGATGTAATCCTTATTTCAGGCCATGATGGCGGCACCGGAGCCTCTCCGATAAGTTCTATTAAACATGCCGGATTACCATGGGAGTTAGGCCTTGCTGAAACGCACCAAACGCTGGTTAAAAATAAATTGCGCAGCAGGGTAGTAGTACAAACCGATGGTCAGTTAAAAACAGGAAGAGATATCGCCATCGCCACTTTACTGGGTGCGGAGGAATGGGGTGTTGCCACAGCCGCATTGATTGTTGAGGGTTGTATTATGATGAAAAAATGCCATTTAAATACCTGCCCTGTTGGTGTAGCTACACAAGATCCTGAGCTTCGCAGTCGCTTTACTGGTGAGGCAGATCATGTAGTAAATTTGTTTAAATTTTTAACCCGGGAGTTAAGGGAAATAATGGCTGAGCTTGGTTTTAGAACGATCAATGAAATGGTCGGTCAGTCGGAATACCTGGAGAAAAAGGAAAATGTTGATCATTGGAAATACAGTAAACTGGATATTTCTTCTGTTTTATATAAACAGCCTGCATCAGTTCATACAGGCCTTTATAAATCGGAAGAGCAGGATCACGGTTTGCAGGATGTGTTAGATTGGAAGTTGTTAAAGGCGGCACAGCCAGCTCTTGAAAACCAGCAAAAGGTTTATGCTGAATTTACCATAAAAAATACTGATAGAACTACAGGAACAATCTTATCCAACGAAATATCGAAACAATATAAAGCTGCAGGCTTACCTGAAAATACTATTCATTTTAAGTTTAACGGAACTGCCGGCCAAAGTTTTGGAGCATTTAATACAAAAGGAGTTACTCTTGAAATAGAAGGCGATTCTAATGATTATTTTGGTAAAGGACTCAGCGGTGCAAATCTTATCATTTATCCATCAAAAAGGTCAGCCTTTAAACCAGAAGAAAATATCATTATCGGCAACGTAGCTTTTTACGGAGCTACATCAGGCGAGGCCTTTATAAGGGGGAAGGCAGGTGAAAGATTTGCAGTAAGAAATTCCGGTGCAAACGTAGTTGCAGAAGGCGTTGGGGATCATGGGTGTGAATATATGACAGGCGGAAATATTGTTATACTTGGAGAAACGGGTAGAAATTTTGCAGCAGGAATGAGTGGTGGCCTTGCTTACGTATACGATGTAAACAATAAGTTTGAAATTTTATGCAATAAGGAAATGGTGGACCTTAATGATCCATTAGATGAAGAGGATGTAGCACTATTGAATAACCTTATCAGCAAGCATTATCAATACACTAAAAGTTCTATAGCAAATTTTGTATTGAATGATTTCGAAAATCAGTTAAAGAATTTTGTAAAGGTATTTCCGAAAGAATATAAGAATGCTTTGGCTCAACAAATGTTTAATAAAGTAGAGAAGATTGAGAAGGATAATTTTTAGGTGAGTTACAGGCGTTAGTATTACCACCAAGGGTTTTCCACCAGTGTTTACCCGGCAACAGTTTCATTTAATTCTTGCATCTGCTTCAAAAACAAACGAGAAAAATTTTAATCTTTTTAATTTCATATTGGCTTAGATAATTTTTTAGAAATACGATTATGGGTAATGTTACAGGCTTTTTACAACACACCAGGGAATTGCCGCTTAAGCGACCACCGGAAGAACGGATAAATGATTATAATGAATTTATTGAAAGATATACAGATGAAAAACTAAATCAACAGGCTGGCAGGTGCATGGATTGTGGTATACCTTTTTGTCACCATGGATGCCCATTGGGAAATATAATTCCTGAATTTAATGATGCTGTCTACCGGCGTAGCTGGAAAGAAGCATATGATATTTTAAGTTCCACTAACAACTTTCCTGAGTTTACAGGAAGAATTTGCCCGGCGCCATGCGAAGCCAGTTGCGTACTTGGAATAAATCAACCTTCAATTACAATTGAAGAAATTGAAAAGCACATTATAGAAATTGCTTTTGACAAAGGTTATGTGCAACCGAAAATTCCTCATATACGTACCGGCAAAAGAATAGCCGTAATAGGTTCAGGTCCGGCAGGGTTGGCTGCGGGCGCCCAACTAAACTATGCGGGCCACTCAGTTACCATTTTTGAAAGGGATGATGAGCCGGGAGGGCTTTTGCGTTATGGCATTCCTGATTTTAAATTGGAAAAATGGGTTATTGAAAGAAGGATTAAGTTAATGGAAGAAGAGGGAGTTGTTTTTAAATGCAATGCCAATGTTGGCGTAAATATAAATATTAATGACCTCCTGCGGGAATACCAGGCCATTGTGTTAGCAGGTGGTTCTACAATTCCACGGAATTTAGCTATAGAGGGAAGAAATTTAAAAGGGATTCATTTTGCTATGGATTTTTTGACCCAGCAAAATAAAAGGAACTCCAATAAAAAACTAAAAGAAGAAAATATTTCTGCTGACGGAAAAAACGTAATTGTAATCGGGGGTGGCGACACCGGCAGTGATTGTGTTGGCACTTCTAACAGGCAACAAGCTGTCTCGGTTACACAATTTGAACTTTTAGGCAAGCCTCCGTCAGAAAGAACGATTCATATGCCTTGGCCGACTTATCCTATGACACTAAAAACATCCTCTTCACACGAAGAAGGAGTTGAGCGTCATTGGGCCGTTTCTACAAAACAATTTTTGGGAGATGAACATGGCAATCTTGCGGCACTGAAAATTGTTGACCTTGAGTGGAAGGTAAATGAACACGGAATGGCAGCTCATTTTGTTGAAGTTCCAGGGAGTGAAAGAATAATAAAATGTGAACTGGCTTTGTTAGCAATGGGATTCGTACATCCTCAACACGAAGGTTTGATTGAACAGGCCGGAATCGAGACTGATGAACGGGGCAATGTAAAAGCAACCGAAATTAATTACCAAACCAATATGGCTAAAATATTTACTGCAGGAGATATGAGACGTGGTCAATCATTGGTTGTATGGGCAATTAGCGAAGGGCGGGAATGTGCCAGAAAGGTAGATGAACATTTGATGGGTTTTTCTTTGTTAGAAGCAAAAGACCATAATATACAGGGTTAAGAATTCTTAAACCATAGCGACTCCGTAATGGAGTTTTTTTTATGAGAACATCTATATATAATAAAATAATAATATATAGTACTTTTTTATCCACAATTGAATGTTAGTAACCTATTAGATATGAATTAACAAATTTAAGATCAACATTTTGCAAATAATATAGATTATATTATAATTTAAAATATGTTTAATTTTTATTAATGAATGGTTACAAATTAATAAGTTTGGTATAATTACTTAACCAATCGTAATATTACCGTTATTCAAAAAAAATTTATGAAAATAAAATTGAACCAGGCTTCACCCTTTATTGTATTGATGGCGGTAGCTATTGGGGCGATGTTTGTACCTTCTATAGCAAGTTTTGACGATGCTGGTAAATACAGCACATCAGATATTGCCTGGATTATAGTTGCTACTGCCTTGGTTTTTTTAATGACTCCCGGCCTGGCTTTTTTTTACGGAGGAATGGTGCATCGAAAAAACGTTCTCTCCACAATGATGAAAAGTTTTGTGGCAACTGGAATAGTTAGTGTTTTGTGGGTGGTAGTTGGCTTTAGTCTTTGTTTCGGAGAGTCGATTGGAGGTTTCATAGGAAATCCTATGACCCATCTTTTCTTTAGAGGAGTGGTTTCAGGAGCGCCATGGAGTTTAGGGCCTTCAATCCCTTTATTATTATTTGCGCTTTTCCAGTTAATGTTTGCTATCATTACGCCAAGCCTTGTAGTTGGTGCAGTAGCTGAAAGAATTCGTTTTTCTTCTTATATATTATTTATTGTTCTTTTTAGCCTTTTGGTTTATGCGCCAATTGCGCATTGGACGTGGCACCCTGATGGATTTTTATTTAAAATGGGAGTGTTAGATTTTGCGGGTGGTACTGTTGTGCATATTTCTGCCGGTTGCGCAGCCTTGGCCGGTGCTTTAGTACTAAAACGCAGAAAAGTTCATATAGATAATACAGAAATTCCACCTGCAAACATTCCCTATGTATTAATTGGTACAGGCTTACTATGGTTTGGTTGGTTTGGATTTAATGCAGGCTCGGCATTAAGTGCAAATGCTTTATCTGTTTCAGCCTTTGCAACTACCAATACAGCAGCAGCGGCCGCAGGTTTATCATGGATGTTTTTTGATGTGCTGAAGGGTAAAAAGCCATCTGTACTTGGTTTCTGTATTGGGGCAGTAGTTGGTCTGGTGGCAATTACGCCAGCTGCAGGATATGTAGCTATTCCGCAAAGTATTTGTGTTGGGGCTTTTGCCGCACTCATTTCTAATGTTGCAGTTTATTACAAATCCAAATCAAGCTTAGACGACACTCTTGATGTGTTCCCATGCCACGGCATTGGAGGAATTGTTGGAATCATATTGACCGGCTTTTTTGCCACCAAAAACGTGAATAGTGCAGGTAATGATGGCTTAATGTATGGTAATCCCTCCTTTTTATTTATACAGTTAAAAGCTTTGGCAATCGTTGTTCCCTACAGTTTTATCATGTCGTACCTTATATTCAAATTTATAAACTTTGTAATGCCAATAAGAGTAAGCATAGCAGATGAAGAACTTGGATTAGACGCATCACAGCATAACGAAAAATACTTACAAGGTACTTTATTAGTAAAGAGTAACGGTGCATTAACCCCAGAAGAAAAGGGTACAGCTGATTTTATAAACTCCTGAGAAAAGTTATTTAGCTGTACCCATTTTATTTTTAATCTTAAAACCAAAACAATGTTAAGAAAAATTTTCACAACGTTCATTACAATCACTACAGTTTATTTTTCATCGTTTGCCCAAAGCGATTCTACCAAGCCTGCCGAAGCATCTCCAACGCCTCTTATTACAGGCTCTATTGATGCTTACTACAGGTTTAATTTCTCTGATCCTGTTCCGGTACCAGGCGCTTTTATAACTAATGTTAATAGCTATACAAGTTTTACCAATTCACATAATTCATTCGAATTAGGTATGGCAAGCATTAGGGCCGATCATAGCTTTGGGAAAGCAAGCGGTACAGTTGATCTTGGATTTGGCAAGAGAGCTGAGGAATTTTCTTACGGTGATCCTGCAAACTCAACCTTATTTGCACTTAAACAAGCTTATGTAAGCTATGCCGTTTCCGATAAGTTTAAATTAACAATAGGTAAATGGGCAACTCATATCGGTTATGAGTTAGTAGATGCTTATTTAAATCGCAATTATAGTATGTCATACATGTTTTCCTACGGACCATTTTCGCACACGGGCTTAAAGGCTGATATCGGTTTAGGCGCTAAAAGTGCTTTAATGTTAGGTGTTGCCAACAACACTGATGTTGTTTCCACAACTTCATCAAGAAAATTTGCTATAGCACAGTTTAGCACAGCCTCAAGTGATGATAAGTTTAAAGCATATCTTAATTACCAGGGATCTTATGCTGATTCATCAAGTTTAACACAGTTTGATTTGGTAGTTACCGGTGCTGTTTCTGATAAATTCAGTATAGGCTATAACGGAACGGTGCAATCAATAAAACCATATTCTATGGATGGCACCAGTTGGTGGGGTTCTGCTTTGTACTTCAATCTTGATCCCACAAGTACTTTTGGTATTACACTGCGAGGTGAATATTTTGATAATAAAAAGGGAACCAGTTCAATAGCGCCTGCTACCAGCATATTTGAAATCACTTTGTCTCCTAATATTAAGATTGGAAATCTTATAATAATTCCTGAATTAAGATATGATTCGGGTAAGGAAAATATTTTTGCAAAGCACGACGGTACTACTACTAAAAACACCGTTACAGGAATACTTGCAGCTACATATCATTTTTAAATTCTTAGCCCTAATGATTATTAACTAAATCAAAACTTAACCATGCGACAATTTAATCTTAAAAGAAGTTCCCTGGGCCTTCAAAAAAACTTGCCCAAAATGTTGTTGTTACTAATAATCACTCTCTTTACCGGCATTCCATCGTTCGCACAGGAAGCGGCGGCGGCACCAGCGCCGAGTCTTCCTCAGGATGTAGCCAATATCATTTGGTTATGCCTTACTGCCTTCCTCGTATTTTTTATGCAGGCGGGTTTTGCTATGGTGGAAACCGGGCTAACAAGGGCAAAGAATTCAGCGAATATTATGATGAAGAACCTGCTGGATTTTTGTTTCGGAGCATTACTTTTTTGGATGACTGGTTATGCGATCATGTATTCAAGTGGTGATTCTAATTTTTTCGGCTTCGATAAGGCGCTTGCTTTTTTGGGCTCAGCAAACGCACCCACGGATAATGCTGGCTACGGTCTAAGTGCAGCATGGCTTTTCCAAATAGTTTTTGCGGCTACCGCAGCCACAATTGTTTCAGGCGCAATGGCTGAACGGACAAAGCTCATTTCATATTTATTTTATTCCTGCATTATCAGCGCTATTATTTATCCTATAAGCGGACACTGGATTTGGGGCGGTGGTTGGCTCAGTGACTTGGGTATTCGGGATTTTGCAGGTTCAACCGTTGTGCATTCCGTAGGTGGTTGGGCGGCACTTGCCGGCGCAATATTAGTTGGACCGCGTTTGGGAAAATACAACAAAGACGGTACTGATAATGTAATAAAGCCACATAATTTGCCACTAGCTGCTCTTGGCGTGTTTATTCTATGGTTCGGCTGGTACGGATTCAACCCTGGCTCAACCTTGCTGGCAGTTGGAGGCGTATCTCATATCGCTGTAACTACCACTTTAGCGGCCGCAACAGGTGCAATTGGCGCTCTTATTACTTCATGGGTTAAGTTTAAAAAACCTGATCTCTCGATGACCCTTAATGGTACCTTAGCCGGTCTTGTCGGAATTACGGCGCCATGCGCATCAGTAAGTACCGTTAGCGCAGTATTAATAGGACTAATTGCCGGGATTATCGTAGTGTTTTCGTGCTTACTTTTTGAAAAAGTGCTTAAGATCGATGACCCCGTTGGTGCCATAAGTGTACATGGTGTTTGCGGTGCCTGGGGAACTCTTGCTGTGGGTTTATTTGGGCAGCACTCCATTGATGTTCAGTATTGGGCAGAGGATACAGCAATAAAAGATGGTTTGTTTTTTGGCGGCGGCTTTCACCAACTTGGTATTCAGGCAGCAGGCGTACTGGCAGTGTTCGCTTTTGTATTCGTTGCCATGCTAATAGTTTTTTATGTAATTAAATCAACCGTAGGTCTTAGAGTAAGCGATGCTGAACAAATTGAAGGCCTGGATATAGGTGAACACAATAACGTTGCTTATGGTGGCTTTATGATGGAACCGGAACGCGATGTGATAGTTAACGATTTGACGGAGCACCGTAAAATATAAGTTAGCAATTTGTGACGTCGGTTTTTAAAGCAGCAATGTCATACGATAAAAAAATAAGCATTGAAAAGACTTATTCAAAAAGCAATTAGCCCCATAAGGTTTTTTATAAATGATAGCAGGTCTACGGGCATGCTGCTGCTTTTTTGTACCGTCGTTTCCTTACTATTAGCAAACACTGTTTTTGGGGAAGGTTACGCCTCAATATGGACTAAGGAAATCCATTATGGCTTTACCCTTAGTCTTCCTCATTCAGGTTTAACCTGGATAAATGATTTTTTAATGGCTATCTTTTTTTTATTTGCCGGTATGGAAATAAAAAGGGA
>JBDSFG010000312.1:0-5120 GCA_039919615.1 Ginsengibacter sp.
CAGAAGCAAACGGGATATCTTTTTCATTTTTATTATGGTGCCTTGAAGGAAATAATACCCTCCATTAACAAAAACACCCCGCCTTAACAGATGGGGTATTTATTTTTATTTTAATTTATTCGATGCCGAAGGTTAGACTTAACCTTTAGTTTTTAATGGAACACTATTTTGTGTAGGAGCAGCGGAAGTTCCTGCTGGTGCCTCGTTCAGCAAACGGTCTCTCTGATCATTTCCGCCTGCTTTAGGAATAAAAAACGCCGAAGTAAGGCATAAAATCGCGACAATTCCTGCGAAAAGCCAGGTACCCTTTTCAAGCACATCGTTTGTTTTTTTAACTCCCATCAATTGATTGCCTATGCCGCCAAATGACGTTGATAATCCACCACCTTTTGGGTTCTGTATTAATATAATAAGCCCCAGTATCACTGAAGCAAGAAGTATCAAAATTCCAAAAAGGATCAACATATTATACTGATTTTAATCTTTTAATTTTAGCTGCAAAGTAAGCGCTTCCGGAGGGATTATTCAAACTTAATTTCTCGTATATATCAATTGCCTGCGCTGTTTTTCCCTGTTTTAACAAAACTTCAGCCATGGCTTCTGTTACTATCTCTCCACCGGTGTTAGAGGTTTCAGCCATATTCCTAATTATCTTATCAGTCTGTTCATCGCCTTCAGAAGGACTTTCGGAATGAATTTTTTTCATGCTTTTGAGCCATTCTGTAAAGCTTTTAAGTTGTGTTCCTAACTTGTCATTCTTTATTACATCTTCATTGATCTTTATACCCTGCGATGCAAAATAATCTACTGTGTACAATGGTTCAAAAGCAATATCTTCTTCATTTTTATTTTCAGCAATTGCCCTATCCTCTTTCTTTTCAGAATCCAATTCAGGTGTGGAACAATCAGGCTCGTCCTTAAAAGTATTTTTCTGGTCCTCAATTTTACTTTGTTGATATAGTTGATGGCTTAGCCATTTTGGATTATTAAAAAATAAGGATGTAACACCAGCCTGTTTTTCAAAATGCTTATGTTGACTTTTTTTATACGCCGAGAGAAGCCGGAATTGTGCAAGCGAATAATATGGATACTCCTCAGCTATAGTAACCAAGTCCTCTACTTTAAGATTTCCGGTTTTTAGTAACCTTATCGTTTCCTGGCTGCTGTTATGCATTAGTAAAGGAGTAGTTTATTACCAGTTAGAAAATATTTTATTAAATAGTCCATCAACCAGGTTCTTTATGATATCGTTACCCAAACTGGCTTCCGCCTGAGATAAACTTTTCTGGGCATCAAAATCGTAATTACTTGTAATATCCGTTTCAAAATCTTTTGTCTGATCCACAGTGTTCTTAAATATCAGATGAAAAGAAACATTGAGCCTGTTGGTAGTTGCATTCTGATTGGCAATGCCTGTGGTAGTTACACTGTAGTCAGACAGATAACCACTAATATCATAATGTGCATCATCGCTATTGGTTTGCCGGAGCCGGGTTTGGCCAATTATTTTTTGCTTTAGCTTTTCGGTCACCTGCGGTGTTATTGTTGGGTTTACATACCTGGCTTTATTCTCTAAATAATTAACCCGGAAAGTTTTAATGTCAGGCGGAATGGGCGACGTATCTTTTGTAGAATATTTACATGTAGCGTAACTGAATAAAATAAGCAATGAGCAGCATGCTGCAATTAATTTTATTTTAGAAAAGTACTTCATCAGGAGCTGCTGTATAAAATTTTAATATTCTTATTCGTTAATATCATACTCTTTTAGCTTGCGATACAGGGTTCTTTCACTTATACCAAGATCCAGGGAAGCATCTTTGCGCTTGCCGCGATGTTTTTTTAATGCTTTAATTATTAATTCTTTTTCCTTATCCATTATACTTAAAGATTCTTCTACTTCTTCATGCTGCTGAATACCATTGTTATTATTTAAAAAAACTGCCTGTGATGGCTGAGCATTAGCAGGAGAATTGTCGTTGTGATAATGTTCTAAAATATTTTCAGAATGAAACCTTTCTGTATTTATTGAAGATGGGTTTTGCATAATATCAAAAATCATTTTCTTTAATTCAGTAACATCTTTTTTCATGTCAAAAAAAAGCTTGTAAAGTATTTCCCTTTCATTACTGAACTCCTTTTGATTTGCACCACCGTTTTGCTGAGACACCAAAACAGGCAGCCTGGAGTAATTATTTTCCGGTAAAAATTTTCTTAACACATCTCCTGTAATATTTTTATCCTGGGAAAGAACTGATATCTGTTCTGCAATATTCTTTAATTCCCTAACATTCCCCGGCCATGGATAATTAATTAACACAGATTTTGCTTCGTCATCCAACTGAACAGGAGGAGATTTGTATCGCTCTGCAAAGTCTACAGCAAATTTTCTAAACAATAAAGGAATATCCTCTTTCCTGTCCCGTAATGCCGGAACCCTTATTGGAACTGTATTTAGGCGGTAGTAAAGATCTTCCCTGAACCTGCCATTTTGTGTAAATTCCAACAAGTCTTTATTAGTTGCAGCAATAACCCTCACATCCGTCTTTTGCACTTTAGACGAACCTACACGAATATATTCTCCGGCCTCTAAAACCCTGAGTAAACGGGCTTGTGTACCCAAAGGCATCTCACCTATCTCATCTAAAAAAATAGTTCCTCCATTCACTGTTTCAAAATAGCCTTTGCGGCTATCTACTGCACCCGTAAAAGACCCTTTTTCATGTCCAAATAATTCTGAGTCAATTGTACCTTCAGGAATTGCTCCACAGTTTACAGCGATAAAGGGATTATGTTTTCTTCCCGAGAGGGCATGAATTATGAGGGAAAACGCCTCTTTGCCAACACCACTCTCTCCGTTAATTAAAACGCTTAGATCAGTATTGGCAACCTGTGAGGCTACATTCAATGCGTAATTCAGAGCCGGGGAACTTCCAATAATTCCAAAACGATTTTTTATTGCTTGCTGATCCATTAATGTTAATCTAAATATTTTTGTGTTTCTTCTTTTAAAGTTTCCAAATTATTCTGTACTATTTTCCAGATAGAAGCGTCATCTATTAAATCATAATCATGTACGAGGATATGGCGTAACCCTATGATCTTGTTTTGATCGGTAACTAAAATCTCTGTGTTTAATTTACACGCTTTCCACAATGCTTAAACCAATTATTGCAAGCCTACGTTCTACCGCATCTATAACTGTAATATCTGATGCATACTCTGTAAATGAACTTATTCCGGTTAAATGAACATCAATCATTTTAATCGAGTCTAAGATGTCCTGTAAATATTTTGAATAATCAGGATTCATATATTTTTATCTTCTCTTCATTTACTCTTGCTAGAAAAAATTTATTTTTTATCTTCTCTTCAGCAACGAGGTCAATTTTTTTTCCGGTAATTTTTTCAAGGCTAAACATAAGATCAAAGTAATAATACTGAGAAACAGGTACGCCGTTTTTGTCCTTTTTAAATTCATATAAAAAATCAAGATCACTATTTTTTGTAAATTTTTTTTTGTTACCAGCCGATCCAAATAAATATAATGAGTGCACCTTCATTCTCTCACATGTCTTTATTATTTCTTCTATATTATCTTTTACGATTGCAACCATGATATCTCAATTTATAGATTGACCAATTAAAGTACCGGCTGTACATTCTGTAATCAGTACATCAGCATAGCTTCCTTTATATAAATTATCATTCACTTTAGCAAAGACAACAACCTTATTATTATCACTTCTTCCCGCCCAATCCTCTTCACTCTTTTTTGAATTTCCTTCGATTAAAACCCTGGCTATTTTGCCAATTTCCTTTTTCATACTTGCTAATGATTGTATACGATGAAGCGCTATAACTTCGTGTAACCGTCTTTTCTTTATTTCTTCAGGCACATCATCTTCATATTGCCTTGCGGCTAAAGTGCCCGGCCTTTCCGAATAAAAATACATATAAGCAAGATCATATTCACAATGTTCCATAAGGCTTAATGTATCCCTGTGATCGTCTTCAGTCTCTGTACAAAATCCTGTTATAACATCCGCTGACAATCCACATGCAGGGAGAATTTCGCGTATTCTTTTAATCTTATTAAGATACCATTCCCTTGTATATGTTCTGTTCATCATTTGCAAAATACGTGTACTGCCGCTTTGTACGGGCAGATGAATATATTTACAGATGTTATGGTATTTCGCCATGGTAAACAACACTTCATCTGTAATATCCTTGGGATGGGAAGTTGAAAACCGAACACGGAGCAATGGTGATATTTGTGCAACCCTTTCCAAAAGATTTGCAAAGTTCACGTGGCTTCCCAACTCAGGATCGTGCCAGCTATAGCTGTCAACATTTTGGCCGAGCAATGTCACTTCCCGATAACCATTCGCTGCTAATTCAGTACATTCTTTAATGATTGAATTTGCATCCCTGCTTCTTTCTCTTCCACGGGTAAAAGGCACTACGCAAAACGAACACATATTATTACAACCCCGCATTATACTTACAAATGCCGTAACCCCGTTGCTGTTTAAACGTATGGGTGCGATATCACCATAAGTTTCATCCCGGCTGAGTAAAACATTTACCCCTTTTTGGCCTGTTTCTGCATCTTCTATCAAAGCAGGAAGAGATCTGTAACTATCCGGCCCAACTACCAGGTCAACCAATTGTTCTTCTTCTATAAATTTTGATTTTAATCTTTCGGCCATACAGCCTAACACCCCCACTAATATTCCCGGATTATCTTTTTTTAATTTCCTGAATTCAGTTAACCGCTTGCGTACTGTGAGCTCTGCCTTTTCACGTATAGAACAGGTATTTAAAAAAATAAGATCAGCTTCTTCTACAATTTGGGTCGTATCGAAACCTTTATCGTGTAAAATTGAAGCAACTACTTCGCTGTCAGCAAAGTTCATCTGGCATCCGTAGCTTTCTATGTAAAATTTTTTTGAGGAGATATTCTCGTGTTGTTTACTTAAACTAAACACTTCACCCTGTCTTCTTTCATCGTGGGTTCTATCTATCATCACATCTGCCATATCATTAAATTAGAGCCGCAAAGATAATAATATCTATTGTGACAGGATGACAGAATTGCATAAAATTAAGAATTG
>JBDSFG010000318.1:0-5039 GCA_039919615.1 Ginsengibacter sp.
TCAATTTATAAGTAGTTGCCAGATTGTAAGAAATATATGTTTTCTCAGGTAAATTGAATTGATTTGCAGCAAATCCTGCTACCAGTCTCAATTGATTATTGAGCAACTTATATTCCCCGCGGAGAGATGCCGTTTTGGTAATAATCTTACCCCTGGCATTGAAAATTCCTGTTTTGCTTATCGTATCGGAATATTTGGTATCGTCATAAACAGCGCTTCTGTAGCTCAAACCTGGTTTGAGTGAAAGATTGCCTTTTATATAGTTATATTCTATAATCGCATCAATGGTATTGAAATCGTATTTGTTGCTGGGATAGATCGGGCTTTGTGTGCCTTCAATATAGGCAAACTGTGCGGAGAGTTCCTTCACATTCGCCCTTATATCAGTATACCTGCTATCAGATACTACCGTAGATAAAGGTGTAACTCCATTTTCAGTGGAAACTTTCTGTACCATGGAATACTGGCTCCCCGCTGACAGCGTAAACCTGATTTCGTCTGCGGGATTAAAACTGATGAAAGCATTGCCCGCATATTTCTTCATTGCAAGGCCAGGATTATCCCTGGTTTGGGTGGGCACAGTATCATTTAATATACCTATAGAATATGGTTGTTGATCGAACCAGTCGTTCCGGAAAAATTCATAATATGATGTCTGTGATCTGTCACGGTGCTGATAATTGCCCGAAGCTATCATACTCCATTTCTTTAACCTGTAACCTAAAGAAGCGTTATTTATAAATGTTTTATGGCTACCCTGCTGGCTATTGGCTACCAGGTATAAACCCTCATTGGTGGCTTGACGGGTAATAATATTTATGACCCCGCTAACCGCATTTGGACCATATAAAGCTGCTGCCGGTCCTCTAACCACTTCTATCTTCTCTACATCATTGAGGTCAACTGGTAAAGTTTCCCAGAATGTGCCTCCCTTCAGGTAGTTGTATATCGGCCGGTTGTCAATCATTACCAGTGTTGTAGTTGAGTTTCCCTCAAATGGTGCATTAGGCGGAACGTTATCCATTCCCCTCAGGTAAATATCATAATTGCCCCTAGTTTGTTCCCTTACAATCATTCCAGGCACAAGCCTCAGCGCTTCCATAATGGAAGTACATCCGGTTCTGCGAATCTCCTCTCTTGTAACAACAGAAGCAGATAAAGGCGCATCAAAAAGCAATTCAGATTCTTTAGATACTGAAACAATTTTTACATTTAGCAGATCTTTTAAGCTAAGGTCTTCGTAAGCGTTAACCTTGGCGGCATCTGCCTGGCTATAAGCTTTGGTTAATCCAAAAATGGATATTATCATTAAGACAAAAATGTTTTGAATCAGATGGTTTTTCATTAATATTGGAAGTAGTTTTTATTTTACCATTACTCCTAAACTCAACAGCTCGTTTGCGATATTCAGATTGCGTTCCATGATATTATTTTTATTTATTTCCAATTTTAGCCTGTCATTAACCAAAATAAAATTTATACAAGATCCTTTTAAAGCCAGGCCACCCGATTCCGAAACAATTAAGATTGAGGTTCCCTTTGTTATCTCGGCGATCTTTTTAAGACTTTTACTTTTTTCTTCACTGATAAATAAAATATTGCAGCTATAGAAATCCGCCGAGGAAGACATTTTTCTGACGATTATTTTTCTTTCTCTAACTGTTTTATTTGCTATAAAATCTTTTAGCTCATCATAAAGAGGGGTATCTCCCACCACACCAATAATAAAAACACCTGCCATGCTATTGTCGGGCCATTCAATATATTTCGTAAACCTGTAAATGATATTTGCATGTAAGGCATAGCTTAATCCTTGCTGGGCTTTGATTGATGATATGCTCAACGATAAAAATAAAGAGAGAAGGAGTAGCTTATAATTGGGTATTGTTAATTTCTTAGCCGGGCCTTTACGGGTAACATCAAATACAGGTAAATTATTTTTTATGAAAAAAATTTTATTGACATTATTGCATGTTCTACGGGCAGAGGTATGACCTATAAATTTTGTGCAGTCCGCAGAGCCTGATGCAAGAAGGTTTTTCATAGAAAAAATTACACTTACCAGGTTGCGGTTTTATATTTTATTACCGGACTTTAGGTTTATAGCAAAACTTAAGGATGCTGGTATTTACTGGTTGCAACCGATGTACTATATAAACAGATTGCAGCTTGTTTTATTGTCAATAAAATGAAAGGAGGGATATTCCGGATAAGGTGAGTATATCTTATTTAAAATTCTGAAGGGGAGCTATTTCTGTAGGTTCAGGTTTTATTAAAACAGGTGCACTTCTAAAAATTTCAATTCTGGAAGTATTAATTGATGGTTTATCGCTGATTTTACTATTTTTTTTTATTTTATACAGATGTGCAATATTAAATATTAAGGTACTGATACTCATTCCTAACACCACGGTAATCAGTATTTCAACCAATTTAATATTGCTGTGCCTGGTAATTTTAAGAAACGCAATAAATGAAACAATAAGTGATATAAGGGTAAATACTATGCTTCGTTTAATTTGTAACTTGTCCATAATCGTGAGCGGTTAGGTTTAAAAATGAATAAGTTAAATTTCATTTTTTGTGTTTGTTATAACCTCTTAAATCTCTACTTCCTTAATAAGCGTATTATTGGCCGGGCAGATATTTACAAAGAGTAACGCTAAATGAAAAAAAAAATTATCATTTCTGTTCTGTATTTTTTTGCATTATTTACATCCAGCGTCAGCCCAGGGAATAAAACAACATAACAGTTAGGGTTGCAGGAATTGAAATAAAAGATAAAAACAGAAATCCCATTATATTGCATTAAATACATTTTGTGAGAATAATAAAAAATGAAAACTTAATTAAAGACTAATAAAATTCATTATGAAAAAAATTATATTAACCGTTTTGTGTGTTTTAATAATGGGCAGTTTTATTGCAGCCCTTGCAGAGATAAGGCTACCGGCTATAATTGGTAGTCACATGGTACTGCAACAAAAAAGCCAGGTAAACATCTGGGGGTGGAGCGATCCTTCGGAAAAAATAACAATCAGTACCGATTGGGATACTATTACTTACCATGCCATTGGTTCTTCCAATGGTAAATGGCTCACACAAATAAATACGCCTGTCGCGGGGGGGCCATATAAAATAGCCATTCAGGGGCATAATTTGATCGTTCTGGAAGATGTACTGATTGGGGAAGTGTGGGACTGCAGTGGACAAAGCAATATGGAAATGAATTATAGTGAAAAGGTTAAAGAATATAGTAGTGATGTTGAAAATGCTACTAATAAAAGCATCCGTTTTTTTCATATACCACGCCTTTCTGCAATGTATCCCCAGGACGACACCAAGGCAAAGTGGGTGGTTTGTAATCCGGAGGATATGAAACGATTTAGTTTGGCGGGTTATTTCTTCGGCCAAAAATTGCAGCAAAGCCTTGGCAATCCGGTTGGCTTAATTAATGCCAGCTGGGGAGGCACACCTGCAGAAACATGGACGCCAAAAGAGGTATTTGAGCAGGACACTTTATTAAACAACATTGCTGTACGGCAAAAAGAAGTTCCGTGGGGGCCGGTGATGCCCGCATATGCCTACAATGCTATGATCTATCCCATTACCAATTATTCCATTGCCGGAGTTCTGTGGTACCAGGGTGAAGCTAATGTTGGGAATGCGTCCACATATAATCGTCTTTTAACAGCAATGATCAATTCGTGGCGAAAGGCATGGCAAAAAGATCTTCCATTTTACATTGTGCAAATTGCTCCTTTTGCAGGATATGGGAATACTATTTCCTCAGCATTACTGCGTGAAGCCCAAACCAAAACTTTATCTATACCAAATACAGGGTTAGTAGTCATCTCTGACCTTGTATCCGATACTGCTGATATTCATCCAAAAAATAAAAAGGATGTAGGGTTACGTTTAGCAAATAGTGTACTTGCAGAAGTATATGGTAAAAAAGAAATGGCCTGGAAAAGCCCTATGTATAAAAATATGCAAATAGAAAAAGGGAAAATTCGCATCTATTTCGATAACGCTGAAACAGGATTAATTAGTAAAGGCGGCGCCCCTTCTGAATTTTATATTGCCGGCGACGATAAAAAATTTGTGCCTGCTGCAGCAAAAATTGAGAAGAACACCATCGTAGTATGGAACAAAGATATAGCTGCACCGGCAGCGGTGAGGTTTGGTTTTACAAGTGCAGCTATTCCCAACGTTTTTAATAAAGACGGGTTGCCGGTAAACAGTTTTAGAACAGATGAATGGAATGATGTAAATACACGGTAATGATAACCGGCAAACCAGGGTTTATTGTAATTGAAAAAGCAATAATTAATTTTTTACATGAATTACTTTTTATCTATACCTTTAAATCTTTCAAGCCCTTCTGATTTCTAGCCAGCTAATATCTTTTTTATTTTAATGCAGTGAGTAAAATAGCCTTAACCTTTAAGATTTTTTTTAATGCTATGTGTATAAAATACATATAGCAGGCGAGTGTATTGCAAAACTCTAAAGAATAACTTGCGCTTTAATATTTAACGACTAAAACAATATGGCAAGAGTAAAAAAGATTATGATAGCAGATGATGATTCTTCTATTATAGATGTACTTACCTTAATGCTGGAAACCTCCGGCTACAAAGTGCACTCTGCAGCCAATAGACAGATCATTGAAGATGTAAATGAATTTTGTCCCGATTTAATTTTATTAGACATTTTAATGCTGGGCGTAAGCGGCCAGAATATTTGTGAACAATTGAAAAAACAGGAATCAACAAAGCATATCCCTGTCATAATAATTTCAGCAAGTAAGGATGCAAAGGAAATTGCTTTACAGGCAGAGGCCGATGATTTTATAGCCAAGCCTTTTGAGATGGAAAAGCTGCTGAAAAAGGTAGCAAAATATACTAAGAAATAAATATTACTGGGATGTGAAGAGCAATAATTTTTTTTGAAAAATTCGTGTTGTTCATAGTCTGGGTGCATTCCAAATTGTCGCGGCACCAAATGGTTTGTGGGGACAAACCACGGCCCGGCCT
>JBDSFG010000399.1:0-2927 GCA_039919615.1 Ginsengibacter sp.
CCGCTTCTATAGTATTATCAAATAATTTAACTGCATCTTCAGGCTTATCGGTTTTGTATAATGCATTGCCAAGATTGTAAGTAGCTATATTGTTTCGCGGAGCTTTTTGCAATGCTTTTTGATATGAAGAGGAAGCAATATCAAATTGATTTTTTTTATAAGCCTCATTGCCTTTCAATATTTCTTTATTAACGTTCTGCGCAAAGGACACATTACATAACAATAATAAAGCAATAGTTACTGCGGATGATCTCATTACAATTTGGTAAACTCCTTTTCTTTTTTCGGGAATAAAAAACTCAATTACAAGCAGTATCAAGGCTCCCAATAAAAAGTACCGGAAATAATATTTATAATTTGCAAAGGCAGTATCAGTTAATGTTGTTTGCCCTAACCCGGATAATTTTTGTTGCAAAGCATTGGCAACTTTATCCGTTGTTGTAAATAGTTGGTATAACCCATTTCCATTTTGCGCTATACTTTTTAATACATCTTCATTAAGCCTTGAAATAACCGGATTACCGGCGTCATCTTTCTTATAGCTATTGGTTTCTTTATCCCGTATTAGGGCGCCGTTTGGGGAGCCAATACCTATTGCATTTATCATTACTCCATCATTAGCCAGTTGCCTGGTTAATTTTATTGCATCTTTATCATGATCTTCACCATCTGTTATTAATATAACCGATCTGTATTTTTTTTCTTTGGTATTAAAAGCGGCATAAGAAACTCTCAAAGCCTCGCTTATCACTGTGCCTTGTGTGGGTATATCATCCGGAGATATGGCTGATAAATACATTTTAGCGGACGAATGATCTGTAGTCATTGGCATTTGAACGTAGGCTTTCCCGGCAAAAATTACAATACCAATCCTGTTGTCATTTAGTTTGTCAATTATTTTAGTCACTATCTGTTTTGCCCTTTCCAGCCTGTTCGGTTTAATATCGTCTGCCAGCATGCTGTTGCTAACATCTAATGCGATCATTACATCAATTCCCTTGCGGTTTGTTATTTGCGAGCCTTCCGGTTTTACAAGGCCGGCTATTGCAAACACACCTAACAAAAATCCAATAAGAATAAGAAAAAATTTTAGTGAAAAAAGGTTTGATGAAAATCCGCTGACCAGCTGCTTTACCAATTGTTTATCACCAATTTTTTTCAGGGCTTTTTTCTTCCACCTCACTAATAAAAAAAATAATAGCAGCATAATTGGTATGGCTGCTAATGCAATTAAATTTTCTATGTATTGAAAATGAAGCATGGAACTAATGATGATGCAATTTACTTACCAGAAGATGCTTTTATAAAAGTTAACTGCCTGGCAACTGAGGTTTAACATTATTTGCAGAGCTACTTTTCTCCTTTGAAAAACCCCAATTGTTTTAATATGCCTTTGGTAATATTCATTCTTTCATTAAGATCAAAATTTTTGTCTGGCGTTCTTATAAGTGTTACAAAAAAGTAAACATGCCTGTTTTCCTCTATCCAGCCAACCATCCAGCCAATTAAGTTTTGTTTTTCATCATAACCAGTTCCCGTTTTATAGTTGAATTTATATTGTGTACTATTTTCCATCAGCATTACATCTCTCACTATCTGCTGAGACCTTTTTTGAAAGGGCAACTGATCAAAATATATTTTTTTTACAAGACCCAATTGCTCATCCGGGGAGATTTTTAATGTGTTGTTTAGCCAAAAGGAATCAATGGGACCGCTTATATTCATGTTGCCATACTTCAGGGTATCTATCCATTGCTGCATAGTGTCTCTGCCTATCCTCCTTGCTACTTCCTGGAAATATGGAACAGCCGAAAATTTAAATGCCTGCTCCATTGTTAAATCCTTGTTCCAATCTTTATTCCATCTTTGAACACCATCCCATGGGATCACCATCTTTTCATCAGTAATTCTTCCGGTTTCAATCCCTATCAAGGCATTTACGATTTTAAAAGTCGATGCCGGTAAAAATCGCTGCGTATCCAGGCTTATATTGTATACGGTTACTGCACCTGTGGTATTATTGAACAGGGAAAAACAACCATCAACTCTGGCGGAATCAAAATATTTCTTTAAGCTATTGTCAATTTTAGCTTTATTAACAGAGCACGAAGAAAGAATACTTGTAGTAAAAAATAAACCTGAAAAAGCCGTTAGTAGTGGAAGAATTTTTTTTCTCATCTTGTTTTAAAATTCTTAAAAGGCAGTTCCTGATTTTACTGAGTTCTGATGTTCGACGGTAGCGCATAATGCTCCATAAAAATCTTCTCCAAATTTTCTTATAAGAGCATCTTTCAAAAAAATATATACAGGCACTTTCAATCTTTTGCCCAGTGTACATGCAGCTTTACAAAGGTCTTCCCGGGGCTCATAATTTACCAGTTCCGTTTTACCATCCCTGCTCTTTTTAATTCGAATGGGAAATAAATGACAGCTTATAGGTTTTTTCCATTTGATTTTTCCATCATTATATGCCTGCTCAAAGCCACACTTTACAATGCCGTTATTGTCAATGATTCCATACACACAAATACTTGAACTTATAGTAGGTGTAACCCATCCAAATTCGTTATCGTAAACATAATTACCCTGACGCTCGAGTTCAAATTTTGATTCATCAGAAAGATAAGGAAGCACCGCCCCATATGCTTCATTAACTTCTTTTAATTCTTTGCGATCAAGTGGAGCGCCTGCATCTCCATCTACACAGCATCCGCCTTTGCATTTATTAAGATCACAAACAAATTGCTCATCAGCTACCGCGTTACTTATTAAAACGTTCCTGATGGCTATCATGGTGCAAATATAGTTGTTCGTTGATCGTTCATCGTTGTTCGTCAGAGACAAATAAACTTTATAATTTACTTAATAAATAGCCCTCCTTCCACATTCATATTATTAATAAGAAATCCCCGGCCAACAATCAACGA
>JBDSFG010000002.1:0-30808 GCA_039919615.1 Ginsengibacter sp.
CTTCTTTGGCTTTACCATCGAACCAAAGGCAGGGATAGAGTTTGTTTTTCATTGCTTTATTTTTTGTACCTGTAAAATTAGTCTCATTTGATTTTATTTTAGCGGTATGATTATGACATTTTAGGGGGTGTTTACAACAACCAGCAGTAAATGCAGAAGATGAATTTCAGTTATTGTGAATGTTGGGGCGAGGTAGTTACTGATTTTATGCCGCAGTGAGTATTTGTGCTGAGCTTTTATGACTGGCTTCACCAACAACAGCACTACTCTGTTGAATGCGTGATAAAGACACCTATTCGATATTTCCTTTCTTCTGTATTAACAGGAAATATTTCTAATACAGCAGGATGATTAATGAAGTGTATGAAAGGCCAGTTTTATCATTAGGTATGAAAGTTAATTTACATGCAGTTTAACAGGGGTTATATTATTTATTTCATGATCTACATAATACATATCAATTTCCCCGATATTTTTTGCAAAGATTTTTCCGCGATAAGTACAGGCATAATTGTGTCTGATTAGTTCATAAACGGCAGCAGATATATTAACCCGGCCGGGCTCGCCGTTACTTTCCATCCTGCTGGCAATATTAACCGTGCCACCCCAGATGTCATAAGCATATTTTTTTCTGCCCACTACGCCCGCTACCACTGGTCCTATATTGATCCCGATTCTAACATCCCATGAGGCCATGCCCATTTCCTTTCTGCTTTCATTTCGTTGCCTGATAAACTGCTGAATTTCAAGACTTGCTTTTACTATATTGATGGGATGCAAATCATCGCCTGAAGACAGACCACCGGCGCACATGTAGGAGTCACCAATTGTTTTAATTTTTTCTAATTTATATTTTTCTATTATGTCATCAAAACCAATAAAGCACGCATCAAGCTCCGACACTATCTCCTGGGGAGTAAGCCCGTCTACAAGTTTTGTAAAACTTTTAAAATCAGTAAATAAAACCGATGCTTTTTCATAAAACCGGGGCGTTGCAAAACCGGTTTTACGAAGCTCGTGCGCTACTTCCGGCGGTAAAATATTCAGTAATAAATTTTCAATTTCAGCTTTTTGGCTATCGAGTATTTTATTAGTTTTAATCTTATTCCTGTTGTCTCTGTAAAGAATAAACAAAATAATAAAAACTAAAACAAGGCCGCCTATCAGTGCATTCCGTGTTAGCCTTTGCCTTTTTAAATCAAGTTGCTGGAGTGCCTTATCTTTTGTGAGAAGATTAATTTCGCCTTGCTTTTTTTGCAGGTCGAAGTCGAACTGGAGGTTAGCTAATTTCTTATCTGACTCAATATTATATATAGTGTCTTTAATGTTGGAATAGAGAGATTGATATTTAAAAGCACTGCGATAATTTTCTACGCTTGAATACACAGCCGATAACCCCAGGTAAATGTCTTTCAATTCATCAATGGCGCCTATTTCCTTGCCTGTTTCTTCTGCTTTTTTATAATAATCCAATGCTGTAACCGCATCGCCTTTGGCCGTATAAGTGTTTGCCAGCCCAAGTAACGACTGCAACATGTAAAGTTTTTTATCTACTTTTCGAGAAGTTGCATATGCCTTTTGGTGAAATTGAAGGGCGGAATCGTATTTACCCTCCTTTTTATATTCTTTTGCTATTGCATTATACGTGTAAGGAATACTTACCTCGTCCCGGGAGGCAGTATATATTTTGAGCGACTTATTAAAGTATTTCAATGCCTCCACGCCATTGCCTTTGTTTGAATATACTTCGCCTATATTAACAGAGGTAGTACCTATACTGTTGGTATCTCCGGCCTCTTCAGACAAAGTGAGTGCTCTTAGATAATATTGTAAAGCTTTATCGTATGTTTCTTTCCTAAGGGCGTAAGTAGCGCCAACATTGTTTAACGATGAGGCAATTCTCCCTTTATTACCTGATTGTTCTGCAGCCTTTAAAGCCTCAAGATAATTCGCAAGCGCCTTTTGATAATCACCCTGTATGCTGTGAATAACGCCTATGTTATTTAGTATGTTAGACACTCCTACCAGATCATTTATTGTCCTAAACCCGGTTAGCGATTGTGTCCAGTAATTAATTGCCTCAAGATATTTCCCCTGGGTATAATAAATATTTCCTATATTCTTTAATGCAAGCGCTGTGCCTTTTGTATATCCAATGGTTTCTGAGAGTTGCTTTGCCTGTATGCCGTATGAAATTGCCTGCTCCTGCTGATTATCAGCAAAGGCTTTGCTTTTAGCAATTAAGTCATTTACCGCTATGGTATCTGCTTCCTGAGGACTTTTGTCTTTTTTGCCCTGTCCATAGCAAATAGTGAAAAGCACTGTAACGCAGGTGAATGTTACAAATATTTTCCATTTTTTTAAAAAACGTTTGCCATTATAAAATAGTACCCTGTTTATATGCATAACCTAATAGTCTTACCAATTCAGGATTCAATTTATTGAATATATCCGTACTATTTTCTATTCTTTTTATACCAGGGCATTTTATGTGATCTTTCACCTTTGCTTTTTTATTATACGAACGTTTTTATAGCCGTTTGTTACTTTTACCCGCAGGAAATAAAAGCCATCTGTTAATTTCGACATGTCCAGTTCAATTGAATGGCCGGAAATACTTTTGATAATGTTTAAAGGATAAAGTTTTCCATAAACATCATATAGCCTTGCAGTTTTTGAATTTAGCTCTTCATTTGAAAGATAGACGATAGCCTTTTTTTGTACAGGATTCGGATATACATTGATATTGCCTTGTATAAGTCCGCCGACTTCTGTTGAAACACTCGAAGTGGTATTTATACCACGGGCAGATGTGATAAGATTGCTGCATTTGTTTGAACCGGAACTTGCCGATGTAGATGTGGATGTTTTTTTAGTAGTTTCAAATGAAGTTAATAACCACTTTAATGTTTTACCATCAAAAGGCACGCTAAATCTCGTTGTTCCGGGTGTAAATAATTGCGGCAGTTGAGAAGCATCAAATGATCCGCCTACCGATGAAATTTTATTATCAACACCCAGAGCTACAAATACCGGGGTAGCGTTGTCGTTTATACAAAAGAAATGTGCTGTATACCTTCTGTCTGGCGAAGAAGGATTAATTTCTTCCTGAACGCAATCCAGGTATGGTCTTAATTTTTTTGTCCCGCGCCCCCCGTAAGGATTTACATACAAAGTACCGCCAACATAATCAACATTATAACTGGAAACAAAACTTGGATCAGTAAATAAAGGAAGATTATAAGGCATGATAGTATACACCCCGGCAGGAAGGTTAGTACTGGTAACAACATTACCTGCCCCATCTATTATTTTATAAGCTGGCTGTTTTGTACCAGTCAAAAAGTTATTTGCATTGTTATCATATTGAAAGCCGGTAATTATAGAGGTGAATGTTGGAGTACTTCCATAAAGTAGAACAATATTATTTGCTTTTACCGTAAGTTTTGCAGGAAGAATATTTAATGTGCCTATACCATATGTTACGTCAAAGTTTTTGTTTAGTAGCGCTCCTGGCACTACTTTCTGGGCCCCTGCAGCATAACCGGTAATCATATTTATTGGTAATAAAGTAGCCGGGGTATTGCTTGGAACAAATACATCATTTGAGTCAATTACCGCAACGGTATTGCTGTTGCTTGTTGCAGATATCGCATTTACAATATAGGCAGGGTTTACAATATAGGCAGGGTTGGTAAATTGAGTATAATTGACCCCTGTAGTACCATAAACATTGACTATATAAGCCGGATTAACTATGTAAGCGGGATTGGCTATTGCTTTTGCATCATTTACGATATAAGCCGGGTTCACAATATAAGCCGGGTTCACAATGTAAGCGGGATTAACAATATAAGCCGGGTTCACAATGTAGGCCGGATTAACTATATACGCTGGATTAACTATATAAGCCGGATTGACCAGACTGGAATTAGTGGCAGAAAACTTATTATAAATGATAGTTTGAGGCGCCAGGTCTACAACCGTTACGCTTTCTGGTGATCCATTAACTATGTATGCCGGGTTAGTAAGCTGTCTTGAATATTGCAACGAGGGAGGTGAAATAAGGAAGCTCAGGTTAGCCAGTGCATCGTTTGTAAATTGACCGTTAACTATATACGCTGGATTAACAATATAAGCTGGATTGGCTACAACAACTGCATTTGTTACTATGCTATCCTGGTGTAAAAACTCCAGTGTATCCTGCAACCATGATGGGTCCTGTATATGGGCATTACCATAATCATACTGAAATTCGAAGCCTGTAATATTTTCTCCGTAGGTAATTGTTTTATCCAATGGTGTTATTTTTATCGGAAGTTTTTCTATTGTTAAAACACCCGGAATAAAAGAATAGGTATATAAATCATTGAGTCCTGGCTCTATAGGATGCTCGGGATCGAAACCCGGAGTGAGAATATATTGTCCAACAATACTTTGCACGTCAGCCGTGGTAGTAAAGTTTATATAGGTGAGTCCCAATGCTGCTAATGAATTCGGGTCTTGTTCAATAACCCCGTTCACTTTTACAGTAGCAGTGAATTGTGGAAATGCTTCTCCAAACTTTTTAGAAACATTAGCGGCCGTTATTGTCACTGCTTTTTTTACAATATTAAAGAAGTTAAGGCTGTTTGAAAGTCCGCCATCAAGTCCGCTCGTGGATTTAGATGGCGTGAATACCTCAACCCGCGGATTTCCTATAAATAAAGGTATCTGGGCCTGCAACTGTGTTGAACTCAGATAAGTAGTAGTTAAAGATGTACCATTCAGTTTAATAGTAGAATTACTTTGAATATAATTGCCATCAACAGTTACCGTAAATACAGCCGTACCCGGTGTAACACCCTGGGGATAGGAAAGTGAGTAGATTGAGGCAGTGGGAGCAGCAAAAGCCTGCATAGATTTAAACGGTTGAATAAATCCTTTACCGGTGCTATCATCATAACCCGGGCCGCCCATGTTTATAGCATAATCTTTTAGCAGCACGCCAAGGTCATAAGGAGCCAATGTGATATTTGAAAATTTCTTTTTACCCTCTATCAGCAAAGCGGCAGCGGCAGCGGCATGCGGGGCGGCGGCAGAAGTACCAAAGAAATTGGGAAAATTATCACCATCATTAAAAGGAACCCCAAAATCTACCGTTGTATTGCCGCCATTGGGTGCAACAAAATCCGGTTTCTGCCTGTCGGTTCCATTTATCACTAATCCTCCTCTTGATGAGAAGGAAGCAATTGTTGGCGGATTTACGCCATAGGCAGGTGTGTTAGTGTACAATGCTGCACCTACAGCAAAAGCTTGTGGATTATTAGCATGAGCTATAATGGTTGATATCCCTGACTGGTATTCATTAAATTGAATATTACCCCTGAAAGCGATGATCTTAAATCTGACATTTACCGGCCCGGTTGAGGCCGGATCTCTCACAATAAGTATGCTTTTTTGTGTAGTTTGGTCAACAGTTATAGGCAGATATTCGTACGGGTCACCCTTCGTATTATTTCTATTAAAACCGTAAAGCTGTGCGCCTGCATTATCAACGAGATAAAGATCCAGATCATTTGCCGCTCCAGGCAATTCGCTATTGGAATAAAATAAATCTTCCCATTGAACTACAATTGTGTACGTGCCTGCGGGCAGGGTTATACTTTGATAAATATCGCCATTCCCAAAATCATGTGCCTGACCTGTAAGTCCAAAGGGCAGCGGGGTATTGGCAGGAGTAAAAATGCCCTCCGTAGAGTTACGCCCAAAGTTGCCTGCAGAGGTAAAGTAAGCAGTTCCGGAATTAACCACATCTGTCACCGCATTTGATACCTGTCCCTCTTTAAAAAACGGTTCGGTAAACATTGTAACATCATCTACAATTACCTTGCAACCGAGATCCCGCAAATCCCGGATCCCCCTTGCCATATCGCCGGCGGTAATAAAGCCCGTTCTGAAAGCTAACGTTGCCTTTGGCGCTATATCATGGATAATTTGCAACATAGCTCTTCCTTCGTCAGGCCTTTTTCCGAATGGATATTCTTTTAAAACATTAACAGGTGTAGAATTTATTGTATCAGTTGGGCTCCCCGGCAAATCGCCGTTAGCTACGTCAACAGATGCATTACCCAAAGTATTATAGCTGTCTGATATAACCCCCACCTTTACACCAGCTCCTTGCAGCTTATAGCCGTTACGCACGAAATTAGTACGCATAGCACTATCACCTGCAGTTTGAACAATTCCCTTATTGCCAATCGCAGGGGAGAGGGGTCTGACGTAATCAATTAAGTTTGGTAAAAAATTCAATTTAAGCAAATGGGCAATCGGGAACAAACCTGTAATAATAAGAGGATTATCTCCGTTTGAAACCACTTTAGTAAGTCCATAGGATGGCTTTATAAGGGTGTCATATAATTCATTGTATTTACCAGCTAAGGCAATTACATCAATTACTACACTATCATTTGACAGAATATAAATGGTATTTGCCGGGTCTATAACGTTCCCATAATTATTATAGAGAGAAGTCAATTCAGAACCAATTGGTGTAGTTACTTTACCTGTCGGCGGGTAAAAAGGCAACTTTTGTTCTGCTAACGGAGCATAATTAATAGCTACTCCACTTTGAACGGTAACTTTTTTTCCACTTAAAAGCGCACCGGTGAGATCACTTGTTCCCGTTCCTGAACCTATACTGATTGATCCATTAGGCGCCCATATCGTACCCAGCCATTTTGAAGATTTTCCTGATGAGCCATTGGCGATGTTAAACGCAATACCGGTTGAACCTCCACTTCCATGTACCTCAGTATATATATTTGACGCATTCCCATTTTTTGCGGTGGCACTTATATTGTCAAGATTTGCATCAAAATAAATATAAATATTAAAAATACCCGATGAGGAAGTTCCAAAATCAAAAACGAAATTATTAGCAGTTCCTGAATTTTTAATTGATTTAAACGTATACACTCCGGGGCCTGAAAATGTAAGCGTTTGTTTTCCGGTCAAAATAATATCTCCCCATGAGCCGGGCGTAATAGTACGGCCTGAAATTATATTTGTGTTACCAGCAGCAGGGAAGGAAGTTAAGGCAGGCATCGCAGGAAAAACAGGAAGCGTTGGTGGCCCAGTTTTAAGACGATTTGCAGGTAAAGAGGGCCCGGTATAGCTAGTGCCTGAGGGGTGGGTGACTACACCAGATATAGTTCCTCCCCCAATTACTATATTTCCATTTACATCAATGTTTCCGCCAATGTTTGCAGATGATCCTACTGAAAGAACAGTGGTGCCTGTCGGTGTGTTATTGAAATTAGCCGCAGCAATCTTACCAGAAACAACGTTGCTGTTAGAAAGTTGCACAGTACCGCCACTGTAAACGTTTGCGTTAATCGTTGAATTACCTGTTGTTTTTACAAGTGTAGAACTCCCTATTGAACCGCCTTGTATGTTGGTGGAAGAAGCCATTTCTACTCCCCCCGAACCACCAAACAACACAAAGTCGCTCATCTTGAGCTGTTGGGCCTGGCTACTATACGTTATCAAACCAAAGACTGTTATAAAAATAATTGACAGCAGCTTAGCGTTGCCTAGTAGGTTAAAAGTTCTCATAAAATAAAATTTAAACTTAATGATTTAATTAAGGCTTCAAAGGATTGGAATAATAGGTACAATGAGGATTAAAAGTGCACCAGACCTTAAAAGAAAAATAGATGTTCAGCATAAAAGCCAAACTTTCTGTTATACGGTATTGTTATAGGATTAGTTTTAAGGAGCCAAACATAACGATAATAGCTGAAAAAAATTAAAGTTTATTACATCATGCTATGGATTTTATTGGGTGTTTTAATGCTTGTGTTTTTAAATCTTTTAAAAATTAACCGAAACTATTTTAATCTTTTTCAGGTGGAAGGGCATGTAAAAGAAATTATAAAAGCTGTCGTGATCAGGAGGCGAAAGTGCAATTGTTTTTAGCATAAACTGGCAATTAAGCAACCTGCAGTTTAAAAGGATTGTGTTGTTAAAAAGGCCCCTGTATCTGAGGTGCAGTGTTATGGTACTTTTGGTTTTGTAAAAATCCCAATTGTAACTTTTCCCATTGTCATCCCGCTGCCCGCGAAGATATGCAACGAAGCTTGAGTGCTGTTGGGTATCTGTGCTGATGAAGTTACTACCCGGATTATCTTCTCATTCGAAATGATACACATAGAATTTTAAACAGTATTGATTACAATCCTCCAGAAGCTGGATTTGTCACAAAGGCGTAGGAGTAGAAATAGCATTGCAATAAATTATTACAGAGCTAAAGGGTTTTTTAAAAAATATAATGTTAGACACATAAATTCTTGAAAGCTTTCTTAAGGCTGATACCCAACCGCACGAAGCCAGGGCTGCATATTTGTGCCAGTGACAGATCTCATAAATACACAACAACCCATGCAGCGGAATATCGGAAATTAGCAGGAAGCCCGGTTGATTATAGCATAGTTCTGCTAACTATTATACACTGGTGGCAAAGGCATTTACCTGATTAGTAATAAATGAAATTTTATTCCCATAAAAATTGTCAGGGAGCAGCTGAGTAAGTGTATTATGCTCTTTATTATAAACATCGCCGTGTCCTGCTCCGCTTTGTGCTATGAGTAGACAGGGCTTGGGAAGAGCAAACAAGCCTCTATATCAGCCTCCATTTTAATGAGGTTTTGGTTGCTTATTTTAAAAGCTCCAGCTACTGTCTCAAAAATTTTCTGCTACAATTTCATTAATCAATAAAAGGTGTATACCATCCCTAAGTAACTGTAATTATTCTACTGAAATCAAATAAAATTTCCCCGAAAATTTAATCACTAATAAAAAATAAAAATTGTAAAAAAAATGTTGCCACTCGTAAAAAAGCTGCGACCAATATGTGTATGAAGCACATAAACAAAAACAATTCACTTAAACTTTAAAAAATTATCACACATGAAACGATTTCCTAAAACCCTCAACACCTCAGATGAAAAAGAAAGTGTTTTGGATGAAAGCCGCATTCTGGTTGAATTCAGCAATGCCACAACAACTGATAAAGTTCAGGAAATAGCAAAACAAGTTGGACTGGTGTTAGAAAGTTATGAAAGATCTGAAAACCAAAAATCTGGCAAAGAAGTCAATAACACAGATCACCGGTATTGGTTAAGATCAGCAGACAATTCTTCCATTAATGATGAGGAGTTCTCAAAAATAGAACAAGCACTCGCCAATAAAGTGGAATGGATTGGCCCCGTGTACAAAACAATTGACAGAACACAACATGTAGACCTCGTTGGGCCTGTTCCGAATGTCTTACTTATTAGAAAACAATTTGGTAACAAGTTTGAACAACAAATTAGTAAGTTAGAATTGAAGTTGAACGAGCCGAAATCAGAATACCTTTCTGAATATAATTACTTCGAGCTGCCGGATGCAAAAAGAGTAAATGCCTTTGAGATTCAGCATCGGCTCGATTCAGCCTCCGGTGATATTCTATTTGAGAGTATGCCTATGATAAGGGACTGGTGCGCCGTTCCCAATGATACACTTTTTGCACAGCAATGGAACATGACACGGATACAGGGTCCGCAAGCCTGGGATTTATCTACCGGCATTAATACTGTTGTTGTAGCTGTTTTAGATTCAGGTGTTGACCTTACTCATCCTGATCTTCACTTAGCCGGAACCGGCATTGATTTAGGGGATATGGTAAGTGATGGAAGCCCTAATAATTTTGGATCTAAGACTGGTCACGGTACTTGCTGCGCAGGAATTGTAGCCGGAACTTTCAATAATGCCACAGGTGTTGCAGGTGTTGCAGGATCATGCAGAATTTTACCAATTGCAATAAGCACATTCTCCAACACTGAGATCGCTGCCGGAATAAACTGGGCGGTAGCACATGGGGCTAATGCAGTAAGCATGAGCTTTTCCATTCCCCAGTCTGCAATTGTTGACACGGCTCTTGCTAATGCATTTGCAGCCAACGTAGTTTTATGTGCTGCTACAGCAAACGATAATCTTAATGCTATAGGCTATCCTGCCCGTCATCCTAATGTGATGGCGATCGGAGCTTCGGACCAGGCAGATAACCGCAAAAGCCCAACCAGTCCTGATGGAGAAGGATGGGGTTCTAATTTTGGCGCGGAAATATCAGTCGTAGCCCCCGGTGTTCTGATTCCCTCAACAGATATCCAGGGAACTGGTGGATTTAATCCTGCCGCCGGAGCTGCTGGTAATTATCATATGACATTCAATGGTACCTCTTCTGCAACACCACATGTTGCCGGGCTTGCCGCTTTAATTCGCAGCCGGTATACTGCATTAACGAGTGCCCAGATTAGAAATATAATCGAGCGGTCGGCGCAAAAAACAGGCACAGTGGCTTATGCTGAGACCGCCGGCAAGTCTAATGGTACATGGAATCAACAGATGGGATATGGAAGGATAAATGCTTTCAGATCTCTTGACTTTGCTGATATAATTATAAAAGATTGGGCGGGGGATACAGGCGCTGAACCATCAACCTCCGGAAATTTCTGGGATTTTTCAGACATAGTTGTAAGGATAAATGATGATAATGTATTCAATCCTTCCAATCCAAGCCAGTCCAAGAATGTTGAAAAAGGCCAGCAAAATTTTATTTACATACGTGTTACTAATAACGGGCCACGGCAGGCAAGAAACGTTGTTGTCAGTTGCCGCATTACTCCGTACGTTGGTACTCAATTCCATTATCCTTCTGACTGGAACAATACAGATGCTACCCATGTTGCGCCCGCTGCTGTAACAACAACTTTCCCCTCTATTGCTTCAGGCAGCTCAGCAATGGCTAAGTTTACCATAAGCGCAGCCCAAACGAATACATTATATGGATGGGTAAACAGCCACCCCTGGCATCCATGCCTGTTGGCTAAAGTAACGGCTGATAATGACTTTGCTTTTGCCGCCGGCGGATTTACTATTGATCCCCTGTCTCAAAGAAAAAATAACCTGGCTCAACGAAATCTTAGCGTGATTGATGTATTAGGAGATATGGCCTCAGCAACTCTTGCTTTTCCTTTTATAGCAGGCCATCTATTAAACGCTGAGCGTACAATGAAGCTAACTATAGATAAAAGAGCCTTGCCTGCCAAAGCTGAATTATTGCTAAGTCTTGATGATGATGGCAGCTATTTTCCTTTAGTTAATTTTGATGAAATAAATTCTAAAGACGACGATAAACACCCATCAGATAAAGACGTTGTTTACCTGGAAAAAACAAAGATCAAAACTACCCTGGGATGTTGCCACGGTATACTTACTTTGGAAAAAGGATCATATTTTAAATGCTGTTCAAAAACAAAGACAGAGCCCGTAAATGTAAAAGGCGGTGAGGTAATTCTTAAAAAAGGCAAGAGGTACGTTCGTTTACAGGAAAACGTTACTACTATAGAACTTGAAAAAGATGCCCAAAAGGTATATCCTTTCTCTGTGGTGATTGATTTTAATAACAGCGCTGAAAAAGGTAAAGAATACGTGGTAAAAGTTTCTCAGCAAAACGTGCAGGGAACTACTGTAGGTGGTGCAACGGTTATTTATAATATAAAATAATAACTACAGAATTATTATTTAGGATAACAGGGAGCCATCTCATAAATGAAAAATTAGAAATTATGTATGAGTAAAAATTGCAGGTAACGGGAGTTAGAAAATATTTGTGAGATGGCTTCTTATTAAAATCAAAATGTATGAAACAGATATTGAGATCAGGAGTGATAATTTTACTTTTCTTTTACATAGCTACATTCTTTGAGGCATGTGTATCTTCAAAATCAGGAGTATCATTAACGCCTCCAGACAAGCGGCCAGTTTCTAGTGTGTTGGTTGAAGATGCTACGGAAGCGGAGATTTTGCAACAGGAATTAAAATTAGAAATTGTAAAAATAGAGGGTAGCAGGTTATATTACTACGATGAGAATAATTCCATTACTAATCAGCTTAGGCAAACCGGGTATCAGGAAATCACCAGTGAAGACCAACAGCAGGTGTATAAAAAATATGTAATGCTTCGCTTACCCAAAAGCACGGATACTACTTATAGAGAACTTTTCGTTGCACTTAGTAAAGAACTGGTACATGTAATTAACCGTGAAAAAGACCATTGGATTATTTATGGAACACTGGCTTCATTAAAGAACCTTAAAAAATCAGGTTATATTCTGCATGAGCCTACTTACGAATTGCGTCCCCGTGAAGTAGATATTCATGTAGGAGCCGCTGAAGATGTGCAAAAAATATCAGCGCTGGGTGTTGATATATTCAGTACAGAATATATAAAAACAAGTAACGGAATTATCATTCACGGCGGTGCATTTGATTACCAGATAGACAGCGCCAGAGCCATGAATTTTACTGTAACAATAAAAAAACAACGGCTTTAATACATCCTGATAAAGCGCTGCGTTTTAATTAGCATATAAGATATTTCTGCCCATAACATATCTGCCACCTGGCTGCGGGTAATCCTATAACATCTTTTAAAATATTAAAATCATTCTTCTCAAAAATTCTTCAAAATGAAAAAGCTAATAATATTACCGTTTATATTTTTGTTCCAATTAGTAACTGCAAACATTTTAGATTATACACGTTTTCACACCCCGGCAGAAGTTGATGCTGCGCTTACCACGTTTGCCTCAATGTATCCATCGCTGGCCAGGGTAGTTATACTTGGCAATAGTCTTGAGGGGCGCCCAATTAAAGCGCTTAAAATAAGCAATAACCCGGCAGTTAATGATCCTGCTAAAGGAGATATAGTATATGTAAGCCTGCATCATGCACGGGAATGGATATCAGTTGAAATGGCTTTATATCTTGCAGATGAATTGCTTGCCCGATACAGTACAGATGCTGTGTTGCAGGCCGAAATGAATAACCTGCAAATTTGGATTATTCCGGTAGTGAATCCTGATGGTTATCAATATACCCAAACAAGTGCCAACAGGTATTGGCGTAAGAACCGCCGTAATAACGGCGACGGAACATTTGGTGTAGATCTTAACCGCAACTGGGGCTACCAATGGGGATTGCTCAGCGGATCTTCAGCAAGCACAAGTAATGACACTTATCACGGTACCGGTCCTTTTAGTGAGCCGGAATTAGTAGTACTTAGAAATTTTATAAACGGCCTGACTAACTTTAAATCATTTGTTAGCTACCACAGTTTTAGCGAACTATACCTGAGGCCCTGGTCTTATACCACAAGCAATCCGCCCGGTGAAACCACTTTACAATCTATTGTTCAAAGAAATATTTCCAGGATAGCGGCTGTACATTCACACACTTACGCTGAAACCATAGGCTATACTTCTGCGGGGGAAGCGACTGATTACATCTGGCAGGAAAAAAGAGTTGCCGGCTTTACACCAGAACTTCGTCCCTCTGCCGCTGGAGTTGGTGGCTTCGATCCGCCGCCATCTGAAATAATTCCCTGCTGTGAAGAAAATTATGCCGCTGCACGAGCCCTTATTCACGATGCTGCAATAACAGGGCTATGGATAAAAGATAATCCATGGGATACCGGCGCAGAGCCTTCTACGGGGGAATTCTGGATAAGCCCTGATATCTGGACAGACCCTGTTGACCTTGTAGAAGGAACAACTGTAACCCTTCACATTCGCGTAAGAAATTCAACAACCGCCACGCAAAACAATGTCCGGGTGGCGGCCTATTACACTGATCCACGCATTGCACTGGAATTTCCCTCTACCACCTCAACTTTAATCGGTACTCAAAATATAAGTGTTCCGGTGGGCGCTTCAGAAATAACGATGCCCTGGACAGTGCCCTCCGGGAGAAATAGCTGGGGCGAATTGCATTGGTGCGTAGGCGTAGTTATAAAGCAGGAAGATGATATGCCCCTTACTACTTTAATTAACAGAACCAGCAATATTGCCTGCCGGAATTTTGATACACGTGAAGCAATAAGTGGAATGACATTAACCGTGGCTGCTACAAACTTTCTTACAATTGCTGCTGAGCTGCAATTGAATTTCAGCCATACAAAGTTGCCTGCCGGATGGCGCTATGAGGTAATGCAGAATGCAATAAAAAGAGATAAAGAATCTAACCCCGGTACTTTGCGTAAAGGCAAACTCTTACACACAAAAGGTATTTTACTTGAGCCCGGAGAAACAATACAGATACCCCTGAAAGTGTATTTTGACAGGCCTTCTGCTACCCCGGTGGACCTTAAAATACAGGGAGACCTTATACCGATGGTTGCCGGCAAAAGGGATGTATTGAGTAATGGATATTCATTTCAATTAAAGCCTGGAAATTAAATCTGTTACAGTTATAATTAATGTACATCAAGAATAAAGGAAATTAGGGTGTTCCGTTCTACCAATCCCGCTAGCCGTTCAACAAACTAATTCCCTCACAACTTGCCAAACAAACCAACAAACTCACCGTTACCTAACTGTTTCATTTCACCGGTATCTATGCTGTATAGTTTGCCGGAAAACTGCAGCTTAACTCTTAAATAATAATTTAAGGGGTCAGGGAAATCTGTCACGCTTACAATTTTGATTGCACTATTTGATTGATCACCAATTCGCTTCTTTGATTTATGCAACTTTTATAGTATGGAACTAACAAAAGAAATTACAAAGAACGGTTACAACCACTCCGGCATAAGCGCATTGTTGTTTTCGATGATAAAAATGGGTTGATGCAGGTGTTGTTTCCAAACCTATAAGGTTTTTAAAACCTTATAGGTTCTTTACGAGGTTATAGGTTTTACAGGACAGGCTTTTACACGAGAAGTTTTTTACTCTATAGATTTTTTATCTTTAATAAATATGACTCAGTATCATCAGCCACTATTACCCAACCATACCTACCATTTGTTTTCGAGAGCAATTGGCAGCGAAAAGTTGTTTTTAACTACTGAAAATTATCATTTCTTTCTTCAAAAATTAAAGCAACATACAACTCCTGTGTGCCAATTTTATTGTTATGCTTTGCTGCCAAACCATTTTCATTTGTTAGCAAAACTGAATGATGAGCAAAGCATCATAAAGTATTTTGAAGAAGTAAAAAAAGTCGCTTATAAACCGCTTCAACACAATATCTCTGATTTTTTAATGGAACGGTTTAGTAACTTTTTAAACAGTTATACCAAAGCATTCAACAAAACATACAAACGCAAAGGAGCATTGTTTATGGATTACATGAAACGAAGTGTGGTAAACGATTCAAGTGATTTTACAGCTTATGTTTGGTACATTCATAAAAATCCTGTTCATCATCAATTAACTAAATCCATTGGCGAATGGCAGTTTGATAGCTATCAAACAATATTAAGCAAAGCACCAACAGTGCTGTTGAGAGATGAGGTAATAGAATGGTTTGGCAGCAGGGATGAGTTTATAAAATTTCATCAACAACCTGCTCATCCCAAATTAATACAAGACTTTTAATAAGACCTATAAGGTTTTTAAAACCTTATAGGTCTGTAAATCTACTTTGGGCAATAGCAGATGATTTGCGTGTGCCAGGAAATTGCTTAATAAAGCAGGAGGCCCCGGTATGACAACCGTTCAGTTGAACCTGCATGGTGACAGCCTTCAGGCATTGTTATTTCTAACATAGTTTTATTTTCAGCTACCCCGGTGAGTACATTAGCAAAAGTGTGGCTTAGCAGCCATTGTCGCCGGTGTGGGATTAGGCACTATTTCTGCAATAACAAAAAGCAATTAACTCTTTATTCAAAAATTATGAAAAATATCTTTACGCTTCTTCTCAGCAACTTTTTATGTATTTCGATTTTTGCTCAATCCACCCAATCAGTAAATATCATATTTAACGACATAAATAAGAATTCGAAAAATTATAAGGTAACAGTTGCCGGTAATAGTTTTTATTCCAACAAAAATTATAACAACATTAATGATCGAAATACTGCAGTAGTTGATAATTTGCCAATAACTAAGCATACTCTCAGAGTTTACAGGCTACGCAATAATGATCCTAAATATAACCTCAATGGTAAAAAAATTCTTGTGTATACTAAAACCTTTGACTTAAGAAAAGGCCATGATATGGACATTATAATTAGTGCGAACGGCAATGTTCTATTTAGTGAAAACTCGACCGCGGGAAATATTGAAAGTACAGATAAAAGTCCGATGGCAAATTATGACTTCGCAAAACTATTGAAGAGTGTAAATAATAAATGGTCGCAGGCGCTCAGGGGTGAAACCATAAGCGAAGCATTTAATAATTCTCAAAATTATTTCAGCGTTTCGCAAATAAGACAACTTTTAACTTTGATTACAACAGAAAGTGACCGGCTCGATTTGGCAAAGCTCTCTTACCGTTCCGCGATTGACACTGCTGATTTTACACAGCTTTATGATATGTTTAAAAGTAAGGCAAGCAAAGAGGAGCTTAACGATTTTCTAAACGCAAAAGGTTGGAATGTATCCGCTGACCAGAACAACCTGAATGGCCAGATGGCCGCTGATAAATTTAATACACTATTACAAAGTGTGCGAAGTAAGTGGTCACAGGCTCTTAGGGGAGAAACTGAAAGTGACGCTTTTCATAATCCCAATAATTATTTTACTACAAACCAGGTAAAACAATTACTATCTCTCATTACATTAGAAAGTGACCGGGTCAGTTTGGCTAAGTTGTCTTATCGCTCTATTACAGACTCAGCTAATTTTACACAACTCAATGACCTTTTTAAAAGCCAGGCAAGTAAGAATGAATTAAATTCTTTTCTCAATACAAAAGGCTGGAATATATCCACGGATCAAAACAACATGAAAGCTCCAATGGTTGCTGATAAATTTAACCAACTATTGCAAGGCATACAAAATAAATGGTCGCAGGCGCTTAAGGGAGAAACTGAAAGCGACGCCTTTAATAACCCAAATAATTATTTTAGTAGCAGCCAGGTTAAACAATTATTGTCTTTAATTACATTGGAAAGTGACCGGCTTAGTTTGGCTAAATTGTCTTACCGCTCAGTTACGGACTCCGCTAATTTTACACAGCTTTATGATTTGTTTAAAAGCCAATCAAGCAAAAATCAGTTTAATGCTTTTCTTAGAACAAAGGGTTGGGATATTTACTCCGGTGAAACCGTTGTAAAAACCCCTATGGCTGCCGGCAAGTTTAACCCGTTGCTGCAAAATGTACAGCGTAAATGGTCACAGGCTTTAAAGGGCGAAGCTGAAAGTGAAGCGTTTAATAATCCGAATAATTATTTTAGCACAAGCCAGGTGAGACAATTGTTGACTTTAATTACCCTGGAAAGAGACCGGCTTGATCTAGCAAAACTATCTTACCGTACCGTAGTGGACTCCGCTAATTTTTCGCAGGTTTATGACCTTTTTAACATCCAGGAAAGCAAAGACGAGCTTAATGATTTTCTCCGTACGAAGGGTTGGAATATTAATGAGGCAATGATCAAAACCCCAATGGCTGATGCTGATTTTAGCCAGCTGGTAATGAATGTGCGTGGATATTTGATACAAATTCTTAAGGTAGGGGTTGAAAGAGAGGTATTTAATAATCCTGATAATTATTTTAGTACGAACCAGATAAGGCAATTATTGCTTTTAATTAATGCTGAAGACAACAGGCTTGATTTGGCCAAGCTTGCTTACAGAACTGTAACAGACCCGGCTAATTTTATTCAGCTCAATAATATATTTAATTTACAAGGCAGTAGGGATGAGCTATTAAACTACGTAAAAAATGTTGCTGCTCCACAGAAGCTGAAGTAAAAAAGCCGTATGCATTGAGAGGTTTATATACTGTTGTGTAGAGGGTTGGGCGTAAATGCTCTTGCGTATTCGATTATACCAGGAACTAATTAATTTAAATAATTCCATGCACTGAAATTTTAAAAATATAATCCACCGGCTTTTTTCTTTGCTGCCGATCCCGCTGATTCATATTTCCACGACTATTTTTAGCAAATACTTTTTTTCTGCCGTGCCATAATTCTCTTTTTTGATTTTGAGAGGGCGTAAGATGCCGCAGCAATTTTGAAAAAGCAAAGCAACGTTTTACGATCACGTGAATTACTTTTGTTGGCGAGCGTACGATGTACCGGTAATAATTAGATTATTGCAAGAGAGCAAATATTTGAAACTCTTTGTTCTAAGTTTCTGAGTATTGCAAAAGATTTATTAAATGTATTTTTTTATTCCAGGAGATCAGTTTGTGAAATGAAGTAATTGAGAACAACACTTTTATTTTAAAAGAAAGTTTCATAGTGCAAGGTGTAGCCCCCTTAGTTGTCAGTATTAAAAATAAACCCTAACAAATTTTAAATCTTCCCATTACTACTTTTAAAAAGGTATAATTTTAAATTATTAAGAATAATTTTTCATCATCCTATCCCCTGAAACCATAATCTTCAATGATTTTTTATGAATGAAGTAAATTTTGAAAACCATTTTAAAGATCTTTTTCATAATACTACTGACCTTATTCAGTTTGTAAAAATAGATGGCAACATTGAATTGGTTAACGATACATGGCTTTCCATTTTAGAATATGAATTGCATGAAGTTATTGGGCGCAGTATATATGATTTTATTCATCCTGATTATGCAGGTATTCATAAAGAAAACAGTCATACCGTTATACTTACCATGCAGACGCTAAATGTGGAAACTGTTTTTATTTCAAAATATGGAAAAACTGTTTTTGTTGAAGGAAATTTAAATGCATTTGCCCATTCCGATAAAGCTGTTTATACACGTGCCGTATTTAAAGATATTACAGAGCGGCGTTTGGCCGAAAAAAAATTAGCAGAAAGCGAGCGGCGCCTCAATATTCTTTTTAAACGAGCCCCTGATGCTGTAGTAATAATAAATGAACACCAAAAAATTATAGAGTGGAACCCAAAAGCTGAAACTATTTTTGGATTTACAGCCGGTGAAGTATTGGGCAAATTGTTATCAGATACCATCATTCCGGTTAATTACAGGGAAGCGCATAAAAATGGAATGATGCATTTTTTAAGAACGGGAGAGGGACCTGTACTTAATAAAACAATAGAAATAACCGCACTGCATAAAACAGGCAGAGAGTTTTATATAAACTTAAGCATAAGCAGTGTAAAGATTGAGACGGAATGGTTGTTCATTGCTTTTTTATCTGATATTTCAGAAAGAAAAAAAACAGAAGAAGCGCTTATACGCAAAGAGGCGGAATTGATTCAGGCTAAATCTTTAGAGCAACAAAAAAACGAATTTTTATCTATAGCGAGCCATGAACTAAAAACGCCGCTTACTACCATCAAAGCTTACACGCAGGTGGCCCTTGCCTGCTGCGCCGATACGCCGGATAAAGTTACTGAATACCTTAAAAAAGTAGATGAATTTTCCAATAAGCTAAACAGCCTCGTTACAGAACTGTTGGATATTTCAAGGATTGATGCAGGCAAATTAAAGATTACCACCAAGAGAATTGACATGAGTGTTTTTCTTGAGGATATTTTAAGTTCTCTTCAATACATCACATCCAATCATACAATTATCTTTAATGAGAAAGCGCATGCGCTTGTAAATATCGACCAATTAAGATTGGAGCAGGTAATATCCAACATTATTGACAATGCATCTAAATATTCACCGGGAAAAAATGAAATTGTTGTGACTTCACAAATAAAAAATGATCAGGTTATCACAAGCTTTAAAGATTTTGGTATTGGAATTCCTGAGCAAAATCTTCCTAAAATATTCAATCGGTTTTACCGGGTAAATGAAGCATCTATGCAATTCAGCGGTTTAGGAATTGGCTTATTTATTTCCTCAGAAATTGTAAAGCAACATGGCGGTGAAATTTGGGTAGAAAGTGAATTAAATAAAGGCAGCACTTTTTATTTTAGTTTGCCAATAGTACAGTAATCTAACTTTATTTAAAGTTCCTGGCTTGCGGAAATATTTTCCCCTGTGCAACGTCCCTTACCTGTGATCGTTTATTTTGTGCATGTGCAGGAATAGATTTTTCATCAGGATAAGCTAATGTCAACAATGGTAAGTTTTCATTTTGAGTTGGCGTAAGATGCCGTAACAATTTTGAAAAATTATGGCAACGTTTTACAATTACATGAATCACTTCTCCCTCTATCTGTAATTTTCCTTCCACCATTATCAGCCGTGATTGCAAAATCTCTTTTCTAAATTTCTCAAATAAACTTTCAAAAATAACTACGTTAGCAAATCCTGTTTCATCTTCAATGGTCATAAAGCAAATACCGCCTGCAGTTCCCGGCCGTTGCCGTACGAGCACAAGACCTGCAACTTTTACGAAATCTCCGTCTTTAAGAGTAGACAAATTGTTTGTGGATACAACCAGAAGCTGATCAAGTTTTTCTCTTATAAAGCTTACCGGATGCGCTTTCAGTGAGAATGATGTTGCGGCATAATCATGTACCACATGTTCTGAGTCTGTCATAACGGGCAGCGATACATTTTCCCCTTTTGCATCTGCAGGAGGTTGACCGGCAAACATTGCATAAGGCCGATCTTTCGTAGATACTTCCCATAATGCTTCCCGACGATCAAGGCCAATAGATCTGAAAGCATCAGCATCCGATAATTTTTGCAGGGCAGCATCTGATAAATTAATATCACGCAGTTCATTGATACTGCTGTACATCTTTTTTCTGGCCAATAAAAGCAAATCCATATCATCCTTCCTCAAACTCTTCACCTGCCTGAAACCAAGACGCAGTGTGCAATATTTACCTGATTTTTCTTCGAGCTTATTATCCCATAAAGAATAATTAATATCAACAGGTTTTACCTCAACTCCATGCTTTCTTGCATCAATAATAATCTGTGCAGGCTGATAAAACCCCATGGGCATACTGTTCAATAAAGCACATGCAAACACATCAGGGTAGTAACATTTTATCCAACTGGAAACATATACCAATAGTGCAAAACTTGCGGCATGGCTTTCAGGAAAACCATAACTGCCAAAGCCTTCCAACTGCTTAAAGACACATTGTGCATATTCAAGTGTGTAACCATTTTTCATCATGCCTTTGGTAAGCTTTTCTTCAAATTTCGTAACCAATCCTTTTGCCTTGAATGTTGCCATACTGCGGCGTAATTCATCTGCTTCTGTTGCTGTAAAGCCTGCTGCAACAATAGCTATCTTCATTGCCTGTTCCTGGAATAAGGGAACCCCCAATGTGCGGCCTAAAATTTCTTCCAGCTCCTTTGATGGATATTCAACCGGTTCCTCACCATTGCGACGCCTTAAATACGGATGCACCATATCGCCTTGTATGGGCCCTGGTCTAACGATGGCTACTTCAATCACAAGATCATAAAAGCATTTTGGTTTCAATCGTGGAAGCATGCTTTGCTGTGCCCGGCTTTCAATTTGAAAAACACCGATGGTATCTGCATGGCAGATCATTTCATAAACTGCTGGATCATCTTGTGGAATATTAGCCAGCGTCAGGTCAAGTCCATAATTTTCTTTTCCAATATCGAAAGCTTTACGGATACAAGTGAGCATGCCTAATGCGAGTACATCTATTTTCATAAAGCCTAATGCATCAATATCATCTTTGTTCCATTCAATACATGTTCTGTCAACCATACGTGCATTCATAATGGGGCATAGGTCAGAAAGTTTCTCATTGGTAATAACAAAGCCTCCTGTATGCTGACCAAGCTGCCGTGGAAATCCCATGAACTCTCTTGTTAATTGCAACACTTTGCGAAGATGTTTATCTTCCGGATTTAAGCCTTGTTCCTGTATGCGTTTCCCTTCAAACCATTCATCAGTAAATTCCCAGATAGAACCAGACAACCGATTAATTGTATCAACAGATAGTCCCATTGCTTTGCCAACATCTCTGATGGCTCCTTTTTGATGTTGCTGTGTTACGGTGGCAACAATGGCGGCACGATCACGTCCGTATTTGTTGAAAACATATTGCATCACTTCTTCGCGGCGCTCATGCTCAAAGTCCACATCAATATCTGGCGGCTCATTACGGGCAGATGATATAAAGCGTTCAAACAATAAATCGAACTTTGTTGGATCAACGGAAGTAATGCCAAGGCAATAACAAATAGTTGAATTAGCTGCTGAGCCACGACCCTGGCAAAGAATTTCCTGCTGCCTTGCAAAACGTACTATATCATACACCGTAAGAAAATAGGCCGCATAATTCATCTCTTTAATAAACCTTAATTCATGATTAATAGCAGTGCTGATTTTTTCAGGAATTGTCTCACCAAAAATTTGTTTAGCACCTTGCCATGCTAAAAAAGTTATTTCTTCCTGTGGTGTACGACCATCTGTTGTTATCTCTTCAGGATATTCATATTTTAATTCACTTAATGAGAATTGACATGCGTCAGAAATTTCCTGTGTACGCTTTATTGCATGAGGATATTGGCTGAACAACCTATCCATTTCATCGGATGGCTTAAGATATCGTTCTGCATTCGGATGCAACAAATAACCTGCGGTGTAGATGGTACTTTTTTCACGAATACAGGTCATAATATCCTGCAATTGACGACGTTCAGATTCATGATAATGCACATCATTCGTTGCAACTAGTGGTATATTTAATTGTGAGGAAAGTTGAGAAAGCCGGTATAAATATTTTGTATCATCTCCATGGTAACTACGGCTCGCTGCTATGTAAAGATCAGTTCCAAAAACTTCACGATATTCTTTTAATGAATTTGCAAATGAGGACTCAAATTCAAATAACTCATTTAATTCAGCAGGCGGGATCACAATAAATTTTACCTCTTTTGCATATTCATAAACATCTGCTTTATACAAATGGCATTCTCCTTTTTCTGCACGGCGATTTCCTAAAGTAAGCAAATTACTAAGTTGTGAATAAGCGCTTTTGTTTGTAGGATAAGCAAGCAAGCTTAACCCATCCAACAGATCAAGACGACAGCCAACTATAATACGGATCTCATTTTTTTTTGCCGCGGCATAAGCCCGTACAATGCCTGCAAAACTATTTCGATCCGTTATAGATATTTCCTTGTAACCCATTGCAGCGGCTTGTTCTACTAACTCTTCCGGATGCGATGCGCCACGAAGGAAACTGAAATTAGTGGTGACTTGTAATTCTGTATAGTTCATATTGACCTCACCAGATCCTCTCCAAGGAGAGGGCTTTTTTTTATGCAAAAAATCCATGAATAAACCATTTATAAGATTTGGCAGCATCATAATGTCCGGAACGAAACAACCAATAACGATATCCTTCTTCATCTTCCACATAATAATAATCACGATGCTGCCCCTCCTGCAACCACCATTCCTGTTCAATTCTTTCTGGCCCATCTGCCTTTGATACCTTATGTAATTTTCCTTTATAACGAAAATTCATCGGGGGATAATCAGGTATCGGTGCAGTCACTTCAATAGCTTCAGGTTCAGGCAATAATTGCAATGGCCGTGGTTTATCAATCTTCCAGGCTGTCTGTAATTTTTCATTTATAGAAGAAGCTGGTTTAAACGAACGCTCCGGCCAATAATGTTCATCAGGCACATAGCGTTGAATATGATTTGCGCCAAGCTTTCCACCTATCCTGTCAAGCAATTCAGATAAACCAACATCATCCAAACCCCCGGGATAATTCCATAGCTTTTCCTGCACTGCTGAAAGATCTTCAACTTTAGAAGCTTCTAATGTAAACAACTCTATTCCTAAGGCTGGCTCAATAGATTCTATTTTAATTTCAAATAATTTAAAAAGATGATTGCTATTTCTTGAAGGACGATTGGTGCCGATCTCAATTTTTTCAATTTTTCCATCTACACGATAACCTTTAAACCAAGCCTGGCGCAGACCTTTTTCTTCTTGTTGAAGCCGCTGGCATAAAGTATCCAGCAATCTTCTTAATGCTATCTCAATACCTGTTGCTGTAACAATTGGTTCCATGCAGGGCAATCTTTCGTGGTAAGGATTTAATGGGAATACTGGTTGAATTATTTCTTCTTCATATCCCATCGCCTGATCTAGCCGCATAAGTAAATGCTGACCAAATCGCCGCCGCAAAGCAGAACGGGGCATACTGATAAAATTATTTATATGCCGAAGGCCTAATTTTTCTAATCGTTCCACAGTTTCTGCTTCAAGCCGAAGTGCTGCAGAAGGCAAAGAAAGTAAGGCTGCTGTTTGCTGACCGGTTTCAACAATAAATGAATCGTGTCCAAAACGGGCAATAGCCCACGCAGCGCCAACAGTATCAGCTATCGCAATGCTTACATTATAGCCAAAACTTTTTAATCTTTTGAAAATATCAGTCAGGTATTGTTTTTCACCACCCCAAAGATGAGCACACCCTGTAGCATCAAGAATAAGACCATCGGGCAGATCAATGGCCACAACAGGAGAATAACGAATACACCAATGAGCAATGCCATTGAGCAATTTAGCAGGTAGCTGTGGTTTATCATCGAAAAATTGTAAGGAAGAAATAATGGCTCTTGCGTCGGCTAATACCATACCCGTCTCTACTCCATTTTTTTGTGCCAGAACGCTTGCTGCTGTTACAATCATTCGTCCATGATCAGGAGAAGCTAAAACAAAAGGTATTTGATGTAACCCTTGCTGGTGGCGGGTAAACCAATCTGTTTTAAGAGATTTGAACCATATTGAGATAAATCTTTTAGGCATATTATCCTGCTTTCTTCTTTTGTAGTAAGGGAACTGCAGCAACTTTATTGATATGCCTGAATCTCCCTGCTATACATTCTATCTTCCAGTTACCAGGTACGCCATTTCTTATTTTCAAAAGTTCTACATTCCAGCATGGGAAGCCTACTCCAGGCATTTCATAAGTCGTATCACTGGCAAGTGAAGTAATTTTCCAACGGCTTATGCAGGCAGTAATATTTATACTCCGTGGATTTTGACGAACGATAAATCCTGTGACGCGACTTTGTTCAACAGCTAATTGCAGTCGTCTTGAAGCAGTAAAACTTACTTCTTGTATTTGTGAAACAACAGCCGCTAATCCTTCACATTTTAAAGCTTCTTCTGTTGCCCACAGAATTTCTTTTTCTTTGTGGAGATCAATAAAAATGATTTTATCCGGCGCAATTCCAAATGATTTAAGTGCAGGTGGAAAGATTGATCTTGAAGGACCAATCCATAAGGTTATTCCACCATTTATCATTAAGAAAGCAAGTATAGATGTTATGAAACTACCAGTAACGGCAGCATCTTCCGCTTTCTCAGCGATAAATTCATGCACTGCCCCAAGCGGAAAAATATTACCAGGAAAGGCATTTTTTATGTGGCCAAAAGAAGTATTTAAAGCAGCATTGCTCACTGCCCTTTTAAATCCTTGTAGGGGAAATATCTCTCTTTGAAGTTGAGCAATTATAGCTGCTTTTGATGGTGACATTAAAATGCTCATAAGGCTTAAATAGACGGCAATATTACTAAATCTTTTAGCAAATCAAAAATCAAAAAAGATAAGGATGGTGTAAAGGCCTTTAGAAAATTATAAGTAGTTGTGCTAAAAAGAAACCTGCTCATATAAAGGGCCGAAGGAATTTCAAAGAGAACCAAAAAAACAACACTTTATTATTAAAAGTGGCTATCCTTAAAAATCATGACGACAAGTTCTCCATGACATGGTTTTGTCATTTAAAAACACATGCCGGATAAGACGAGAATTTAAATTTGTTGATCTTATTAATTGTTACTTAAAAATAAATTGATATTGTCACATCAATCTTAATATCCTGATTATTGCTTTGGCGATAATAGAATAACCTTTATCAGAAGGATGAAGACCATCATATGTTATATTCATTGCGTTTATTGGATATGGATAATCATCTGTCTCCGCATTAAAAGGAACGCCGATAAAAGCAGGGTAAGAATAATTTTTATAAACGCCCGTTTGAGGTTCTTTTAATCTTTTATAATTAACCAGGTTTTTAACGCCAAGGCTTTTTTTATTATACAAATCAATAACATCGAAATGTTCATAGACGGCTATTTTTTTTATCGCTTCAGCAAACAAAGCAAGCGACTGCCCGTTTTTATCTTTGTATGACCCGTAAGCATTATTCTTCAAGTTTGCTATGTAAACGAAATCAGCCCGTTGCATCGGTGTGATCAAAATGATCTTCGCTTTATCATTAAGATCACGGAGCTTATCGATAATAATTCTAAAAGAACCATACGCAGTATTGATGCCGGTATTATGTTGATAATCTTCGAAAGTGCCCACCGGCCTGCCTTGCCACCAATCATTGGTTCCTAAAAAAACAGAATATAAATCCGCTTTTGTAAGCCCGATAGTTTCTACTTGTTTAGCAATATCACCCGATGTCCAGCCATTGTGTCCCTGGTTAATGTAATGTATATAAGGATATTTTTCAACTACTCTCGTCATATATCCTTTCACAACTCTGTTTCCAGTTTCCTCCGTATGTTCGTTCAGGTATGTGATGGAATCTCCAATGGCAATCCATGAAATATTTTTATGGTTAAAAGAAGTAAGAACAAATACAGTCGCAATTAATAGAATGTTTTTCTTTATCATAAATTACTTTTAAATAGAGAAAAGATAAAAGCTTACCAGGAAAACAACAAGCAATAGTTATATTCTAAAGTAAGGCATTTTAAAATATATCTGTTTTGTGTTTAGACAGGATAGCAAAGTAAACCTCTATTTTACTTTTAATACGCCATGTTTTATGGAAAAGAATCAATAAAATAAATGGCAACATCTTAAAATTTAAAAGTCGGCTTATTTGGTATTGGTCTTGATGGCCTATGGGGAGCAGTTTGCAGGATTAAAACAAAAGCTTGAATCATATGTGGATATTATTTCTGATAAAATAAAAAGCTGCCAGGTAGAATTGGTAAGCCTTAGATTAATAAATAAAATCGCAAACAGCTATGGAAGCTTACGACAAATTCCGGCAGGCAGACGTTGATATTAGGTTTCTGTATGTTGCTACTTATGCTTTATCGTCTGCTGTTTTGCCGGTTGTACAGAGGCCAAAGGTTGCGGTAATTATTCTTAATCTATCACCGGAAGCGGCGATTAATTATCAGCAATTCAATAAAATGAATGATTGAACTAAAATGATGGGTTAATGGCTTGCCTATTGCTCTCCATGTCCGGTGCCTGAAATTGCGAATCTGTTTAAAGGAGCGAACCTTTCATTCACCTTATGGATGGATAAATACTGACTGGAAAAAACAAAATGGCAGCTTTTATTTGAATGTGCACATACCGGCAAAAAGAGGCTGTTATTTTAGATCTGAGGCTAATTGGAAATAAAATTAATCCGGCTAAAGTGCCTAACAGTTCTGGCTTTGCAAATAATGGAATTATAATTACAGCAAAAGAAAAAAAGAGTGCTGACAGTTTATTAATTGATAAAGATTGTTATGTAGAAGTTCCAAACGCTTACAGCCTGGATAATTTAGGTAGCACAATAACAATGATGGCATGGGTTTATCCAAAAGAAGTATCTGATGGTTTGGTTGATCTGTTTTCCAAAGGAGATAATCATGTTTGCAGGTATCTGGCAATAAGCAGCTAACCTTTTTTGCCAGCGATTGGGGCCGCGGAGATTGTAAAGCTTCATTACCGGAAAACTGGCAAAATAGCTGGCATCATTTAGCGGGTGTTAGTGATGGCAAAAGTCTTAGCCTTTATATTGATGGCGAATTAAAAGGCATAACAAAACTTGAAGAAGCGGTGAATCTTTCTGTTTCAAATAAATGGACTGTAGGAAGAAATGAGGAGTTTTCTTCACAAAGAATTTTTACGGGTATATGGACAAGGTAAAGGTATTTGCAGCTCCGTTATCACAAAAAGAAATTCTGGAAATAATGAATCAATAAGCCTGCAACTTCTTTGCTTTGGCATTTTTCATCACTGGAGTAGCTTTTTCTTTTGTCCAGTGAATTAAGTCAGTAGAGCTGGCGTATCCTATATTTCTTTCTGTTCATCCGGTCGTTCATACCATTCTGTATTCCCCATCAATCCCGAAGTTTATGCTTGGATCTCGCATTAAATTATGCCGGGTAAAGAAAAGTTAAAAGTGAAAAGTATTTATTCTAATAAAAGGTATAAAACTTACCTTATCTTTCAAAACCTTTCATATTTCATAAATATGAAAATAAATATTAATTTTGAGAGCATCATTTTAAATATAAAAAAATTATCCTATCTGCGCAAATATGTAAAATTATATATGTTTAAAACTTTTAAAGCTATTATGAAAAGTGTCAAATACCGGAAACAGCTAAATAGCATTTTCTTTTTCATTTCTTTTTGGCTCACTTCTCTTATAACCAGTGCATCTGAATTATCCAATTTAGGGTTGTATGTAATTCCTTATCCGCAGCAGGTTGTTATTAAGGGAGATGATTTTGTTTTTGCTAATTATTTAAACATCGTTCTTGATAAAAATCATACGGAAGCCGATGAATTTACAGCCAAGGAATTTATTGCTGACTTAAAAAGGGAATGGAACATTGATGCCAGAATCTCTGCTCTTACAGCTGAATTCTCCATTATTCTTACCCGCCAGAAAATACGTTTAAAACATGGCGAGCAGGGATATCATATTATAGTAAGTAAAAACGCATTGACGATAAGTGCCAAAGGTGAGGACGGATTGTTTTACGGCACTCAAACAATGCTGCAATTAATTAAAAAAACCCCGGCAGGCTTTAAAATACCCGGTCTGCAAATTACAGACTGGCCTGATATTTTAGAACGGGCGGTGCATTACGACACCAAACACCATCAGGATAAAAAATCGTATGTAAAAAGTTTTATCAAAGATCTGGCAAGATATAAAATCAATATCCTTGTTTGGGAATGGGAAGATAAATTCATGTATCCAAGTCATCCGGAAATTGCTGCTCCTGGTGCGTTTACCACAGCCGAAATTCAGGAAATAACCGATTATGCCAGAAAATACCACATTCAGATAGTCCCGTTGGTTCAGGGCCTGGGGCATGTCAGCTATATTTTGAAATTGCCTCAGTACGCAAAACTAAGAGAGATAAAAGCTTCTAATTGGGAGTTTTGTCCGCTGGAAGAAGGAACTTATGATTTACTTTTTGATCTTTGGAAAGATGCTGTTAATGCAACTCGTGGATCTAAGTATATTCATATTGGTTCGGATGAAACTTATGAACTTGGGCTATGTGAGAAATGTAAGATCAAAGTAGAACAGATTGGCAAAAGCGGGGTCTATCATGCTTTTTGCAAAAGAGCTGCTGAATATGTTCAGTCTTTGGGAAGAAAAGCTATGGTATGGGAAAAGCCTATGGGATGGAAATATAATGAGTCGCCGATCAAAGATATTGTGCCACACAGGAATTTAATTCTTACAGAAAGTTATGATGATTCATCAGATTTTCGGGTTGCGAAAGAAGCGAAAGGGTTAGGATATAAAGTTTTTCTTTACGACCCCAATCCGGGAACTGAACAATTGTTCCTGCCTTATTTTTACAGAGAAAGCGAACAAAGCGGCGAAAGAATAAGCGGATGCCTTGAAAATTCTTATACTGCCCTCACTTCTGGTGCTATTTCAGGAGTCTTTGATGGTATGATCAGAACCTCGTGGGATGATGCAGGATTACACAACCAGGTATGGATGATGAGTTTTGTAATGTCGGCAGCATACTCATGGAACGGGAAAGTTCCTGATTTAAGTGAATTCAAAATATCTTTTTTTAAAAATTATTACGGCCCCGCTGCTGTTGGCATGGAAGAACTCTTTTATCTTTTAAATGAAGGATCTTACTATTACATGAGTACTTTCGAGCGGAAAGTGTGGCACTTTGGCGAGGTGGGCAAAACCCATTTGCCTGATCTGCCGAGGGGGAGTAACGTTGAATATGATCCTTATTGGAATTCCGAGTATAAAAATATAATTACAAGGTCTCAATCCCAGTTGGTGGAAATTGAAAAAGCACTTCAGATAATTGAAGCTAATAAGAAACCTGGAGTCAAAAATCAATATGATTTTGAAGTATTCCAATCCATTGCTCAGTTGATCCGCCATACCTGCCTCACATATCTGGATTTGTCAAGATTGGAAAATGCAATCAAGGAAGCACAGGAAAATACTTTTATAGATCGTGAAGCAGCATACAACAGTTTAAAAAATGGCGAAAAAATAGTAGATAATATTTTAAGCAGGAGACAGCAGGTATTTGATAAATTAGTAAATGTGTGGGAAAAGTCGAGGTTGCCTAAAGGGATGTCAACAAATAACAAAAAATATTTCTTTCAGCAAGATAGAGCCCGTCATTTTGCCAACAGAAAGCCCGATATGGCCTATTTGATTTATGACGAACAAAAGCTGGACTTAGAGGGCTACCTGGAAAAGCTAAAAGCCTATACTGAAAAGTACAGGAGCAATTCACTTTAGAAAATTTTGATTTCTTTTTTTATGTTTTCTTTGCCCGATATTGCGTTATTTAATTTATTGCAGATGCAATAATATGTTATGGCAATGATGTTATTTAGTATGAGAAAAGAATGAATATCAATAGGAAAATGAAATAATTTCCCCGGAGCTTTTTGGGAATTGCTTTAGAAAGGCTTCCATTGTTTTATATTTACGAAGACAACGGTAAAGCTATAGAAAGAGAAAGATTAAATTTTGCAAAACCCAACCTTATATGCTGTTCATAAAAAATATATCACATGAAGATAAATGAAAACAAGTCAACAGTTGTACGCCGAAAAAAAATTTTGGAAACCCTTAATAAAGACGGTCAGGTAAATGTAAAAGA
>JBDSFG010000134.1:0-9947 GCA_039919615.1 Ginsengibacter sp.
TATATAGATGTGTTAAAAAGTGACTACCTGGAAAAAATAAAGGGCGAGTGGAAGATTGTTGACCACAGGTATTTTCATGCTCCTGAACGTAATGAATAACTGACTATCAAAAAGAAACCTCTTTGAAACTACTATAAATAGTTATTAGGGAGAGATTGATTTAGTTTATTTTATCTTTTAAAAAAATCTATGCACAGGAGAAAATTTATTAAAGCAACAGGCGTAAGTTCTTTTGGTATTTTGGCAGGCCTTCCTTTTGGCCGCTCGCAGGCAGAGATGTATTCTAAAATGAAAATCATCAAAGTAAGGTATTACAGTGCCCCGGGGTACACGAAGCCCCTTTTTAACCAGGCCCGTGGAATTGTAGAAATTGAAACAGATAGCGGGCTTATAGGAATTGGAGAAGGCGGGTCAACGGAAATGATTTCCCAGTGTGCTCAAATGATGATAGGGCAGGATCCATTCCGGATAGAACACATATGGCAGAATTTATACCGCGGAATGTTTTATCCGCCGGGAAGAGAAAAATTGCACGCTCTCGGAGCTCTGGAAATGGCCTTATGGGATATAAAGGGTAAAGCATTAGGTGTGCCGGTTTATGATTTGCTTGGCGGGGCAACACGTGATTACGTAGAATGTTATGCAACCGGATTCAGCCCTTCAAAGGCAAAAACAGAAGAAGAAAGAGCGCAAGATTGTATCAAAGCAGGATTAAGAGCGTATCGCATCGGCCCTACCGGGGGAAACGGGGATGAGCCTTTTGATTTTTATGAGAATGCTGTTAAAACAATTGATTTCTGTAAGAGAATTGATACTGCTGTAGGCGGTAAGGGAAGATGGGCAATTGATCTGCATACACGTTTTGATATGACAGAAGCAATAAAAATCTGTAAAGAGCTGGAAAAACTTGAGCCTTATTTTGTTGAAGACATAATAAGATCAGAAAACCCCGGAGTGTATAAAACAGTGCGTTCCATGACTTCTGTGCCTATTGCGGTGGGAGAACAATTTGGAGACCGTTGGGATATTAATGAGTTAATTGAACAACATCTTATTGACTATAGCAGGGTTACTTTGCCAAATACGGGAGGCATATCTGAATTTAAAAAAATTGCTTCTTTATGTGAAACGCATTATGTAGGAATGATCCCTCATTTTACAGGTCCGTTATCAACTGCAGCGCTTGTTCATGTTTTGGGATCAGGCAGCTTTCCACGATGCCTTGTTGAGCTTGCAGGCGGGATGCCGGAAAAGCCTGCTTATTTTAATGAAGATCTTTTTGATTTCAGAAACGGGAAATTATATCTCAACCCAAACCCTGGCCTGGGCGTAAAATTTGATAATACCAAAGCCGGCTTTATTACAGAGATAACGGCCAATACAAAATTTCCACATCCAATTTTAAAAAGTCCGGATGGTTCTATTCATAATTGGTAATGGCTAAGATGACCAGGTAATAATTTGTTTCTAACTAATCGCATGTATGTCTTCTTCAAGGATAAAAAATTACCGCTGGTTAATTGTCGGCCTGTTATTTTTAGCTACCTGTATCAATTACCTGGATAGACAAATAATAGGTTTATTAAAACCCATTCTTGAAAAAGATTTTGGGTGGAAAGAAATTGATTATTCCCATATTATCATGGGCTTTACAGCAGCTTATGCTGCAGGCCTTTTGCTTATGGGTAAATTCATTGACAGGATTGGAACTAAATTAGGCTATGCACTTTCAATAATTTTATGGAGTACAGCAGGTATGCTTCACGCCTGGGCTAAAAATGTATCTGGCTTTGTTGCAGCCAGGATAGGTTTGGGATTGGGTGAAGCTGGCAATTTTCCGGCAGCCATGAAGACAGTGGCGGAATGGTTTCCAAAAAATGAAAGAGCGCTGGCCACTGGTATTTTTAATGCAGGAAGCAGTGTTGGCGTAGTTATCGCATTAATGATAGCGCCGCTGATATTACGTTATTATCAGTGGCAACAGGTCTTTCTAATTACAGGAGCACTTGGCTTTATCTGGTTATTTTTTTGGTGGTTATTTTACGACATACCCTCCAAACAAAAACGTTTGTCAACAAAAGAATATCAATTAATAAAAGCCGGCCAGGAGTTTACCCACAGCGAAGCAACCAGGAAAAAAATTAAATGGGTAAAATTATTTACGCTCCCGCAAACCTGGGCTTTTATCACCGGTAAGGCTTTAATTGATCCTATTTATTGGTTCTTTTTATTTTGGCTGCCCTCCTATTTTTCCTCCACATTTAATTTGGATCTAAAAAAACCAAGCTTTGAGTTAATGATCATTTATACAGCCACTACAATTGGAAGTATAGGTGGCGGTTACTTTTCTTCATGGATGATAAGAAAAGGATGGCCTACTCTAAACGCCAGAAAAGCGGCCCTGTTGTTATTTGCTATTATTGAACTATCAGTTATAATGGTTCAGTTTGTAACGCATGTATGGATGGCCGTCGGTTTATTAAGTGTGGCCGTAGCCGTGCACCAGGCCTGGGCTACAAATGTTTTTACTATGGCATCCGATATGTTTCCTAAAGAGGCTGTAGCATCAGTAGTAGGAATAGGAGGCATGGCCGGCGCTTTAGGAGGAATTCTCTTTCCGATATTGGTAGGTACCTTATTAGACAATTATAAAGCCGCCGGCCATTTATCTACAGGATATAATATATTGTTTACGATATGTGGTTTTACCTACCTGGCAGCTTTTGCTATCATACACCTTTTAACCAGGAAGCCTGCTATTACGTAGCCATTTTTATTAAGATCGGGCATTCGTGGAAGTTGTAAACTAAAATAGGATGTCTCAAAAAAATCATCAGAGTTCTCATAAAAATTCTACATTCATCCAGGTTTTGATATTTATGTGAATACTAATTAAAATTGATTGATTGTTATGGGAGAATTTCAAATTAAAGTACAGCCAAAAGTTTATGATGCGGTAATTGTTGGTTCAGGCGCTGGCGGCGGAATGGCCACCTATGTATTGGCCAACGCAGGCTTAAAAGTTTGCCTCATTGAGGCAGGACCAATGTATGACCCTAAAACAGATTCCAACCAGTTAAAAAATCCATGGGAGTCTCCGCGAAGAGGTGCCGGCACTAAGTTTCGCCCTTTTGGCGATTTTGATGGATGCTACTGGGGATGGGAGATTGATGGAGAGCCTTACACACAGGCGGAGGGCACAAAATGGGAATGGTGGCGGGCACGTATGTTGGGCGGCCGTACCAATCACTGGGGCAGAATTTCACTGCGGTTTGGCCCCAAAGACTTTAAGCATAAAAGTATAGATGGCCTGGGAGACGACTGGCCCATCAGTTATGATGAAGTAAAACCTTACTACGATAAAATTGATCAGCTACTTGGGGTGTTTGGAACTAATGAAGGTTTGATTGATGACCCCGATGGAATTTTTCTGCCTCCGCCAAAACCGCGTTTGCATGAACTGTTTATTAAAAAAGCTGCAACAGGTATTGGCATTCCCGTAATTCCTTCACGTTTATCTATTCTCACCAAACAAATAAATAAAGAACGGGGCCAATGTTTTTATTGTGCACAATGCGGACGAAGCTGTAAAGTATATGCTGATTTTTCTTCTTCATCTGCCCTTATTATTCCGGCATTAAGAACGGGCAATGTTGATCTTGTTACTAATTCAATGGCCCGTGAAGTATTAACTAACAGCGCAGGTTTAGCTACAGGTGTTTCTTATATAAATAAAGAAGATATGCAGGAATACCAGGTTAACGGCAAAACAGTTATCCTGGCGGCAAGCGCATGTGAATCTGCAAGATTATTATTGAATTCAAAATCTCCACGCCATCCAAACGGGCTGGCTAACTCAAGTAATGTAGTAGGAAAATATTTGCATGATTCTACCGGGGCCGACATGGGTGGCATCATCCCTGAATTATTTGATCGTAAGCGCTATAATGAAGATGGTGTTGGTGGTATGCATGTTTATACACCCTGGTGGCTCGATAATAAAAAACTTGATTTCCCCCGCGGTTATCACATAGAATATGGAGGGGGTTTTGGTATGCCTTTGTATGGCTTCAACTGGGGCATAGAAAATCTGAATGGCACTTACAAAATAAAAGGCAAACAAAAAGAAGCCGGCGGCTATGGTGCATCATTAAAAGAAGATTACCGCTATTTTTCGGGTGCACATATTGGTATGTCTGGCCGGGGAGAGGCTGTTGCCAGGGAAGATAGCTATTGCGAAATTGACCCAACTGTTGTTGATAAATATGGCATACCTGTATTGAGGTTTCATACAACCTATAGTGATTATGAAATAAAACAGGCCAGGCACATGAAAGAAACATTTTCAGAAATACTGCATTCAATGGGTGCAGTAACTACATGGGGAGGCGATGACGGGCCTGAGAATAATTATGGCCTGCATGCTCCGGGAAATATTATACATGAAGCAGGCACAGTTCGCATGGGTAATGATCCAAAACAGTCTCCCTTAAACAAGTGGGCACAGGCGCATGATTGTAAAAATTTATTTAATGTTGATGGCGGTATGTTTGTATCGCAGGGAGATAAAAATATCACCTGGACAATTCTTGCATTATCCATGCGTACATCCGAATACATAGTTGATCAGTTGAAAAAGAATAATGTTTAAGAATAACAAGTATCAGCAGTCAGGTGTCAACAAATCAGGAAGAACTAAATGTTGATTTTTTATTTTTGCTAAAACAAAAATTATGGATAGAAGAAAATCTTTAAAAGCAATGCTTGTTGGAACTGTTTCCACAGGCGTAATGATAGACGCATGTAATACTCCCGGTACAAGTGATAAAAAACCAGAGGCTAATAAGCCAGTAGTTGCAGGCGATAATATTAACCGGATGAAGGAAGAAGCTGCTCATGATAAAGAGTTGAATTCTGCTGCCTTTTTTACTCCTCATGAAATGGCAACCATTACTATTCTTGCAGATATTATTATACCAAAAGATGAAGTAAGCGGCAGCGCTTCAGATGCAAAAGTGCCGGACTTTATTGAGTTTATTGTAAAAGATATGCCAAAGCACCAGGTGCCAATGAGAGGTGGTTTAAAATGGTTGGATATGCAATGCTTAACCCGTTATAAAAATTCGTTTGCAGAATGTAATCAGCAACAGCAACTCGAAATTACAGATGCAATTGCCTATCCTAAAAAAGCAAAACCTGAAATGAAACCCGGAGTTGCTTTTTTTAGTCTGGTGCGTAATTTAACTGCTAGTGGGTTTTATACATCAGAAATAGGGGTTAAGGATGTTGGATATATGGGCAATACCCCCAATCAGTGGAATGGTGTACCAGCTGATGTTTTAAAACAATACCATCTTGCCTATACCGAAAAAGAATTAAAGGAATGTATTAGTTTTTAAAATTAAATGGATATTATTTATGCAAATGTTTTTATTCCAACATTTGTCATAGTAAGCCTCACAATAAGGTGTTGTTTTTGCAGAACCTAATAACTATAAATATTAACCTACGTTCTCTTTTTTCTTTCCAAAAATTTATTCCTTATAATTTGCTGAACTGGTATATTCTGGATTTTACTTTCTAACCATGAAATAATATCCAGGTAAAGAAATGCTCTTGTTTCAAACCGGTCATGCTCATGCTCTTTTAATTTATCAAGAAGATTTTTTAACTCAGGCTTTATCCTGGCAGGCGATGTATGGAATGACCTTCTTATAAACGCAAAAATTTCTTCTTCAACAACGCCCAGGTTTTCCATTTTTGCCATAAAACGGTATACCGACTTTATAAGGTATTCCATCAACTCATAATTACCCAATTCATAATGCGCAATAAGGTGCAGTAAACGGCTGTAGCATTGCAGGTCGGTTCTCAGGTCTACTTTCCAGTTAATTATTTTATTTAGATAATCAATGGCCTTACTGCTGTCGCTGCTACCAAAATAAAGACTCGCAATCTTATAATAGAATACCAATACCCTGTGGCGGTCAAGATATAATTTATATTCTTTAAGCTTTCCTTCAATCTCAGATACAAGTTGTAAACCTTCACTAAATGTGCCTTCTAAAAAATGCTTGTTAAGCTTTGCTGTATTGAGATAAACAAAAGTCTGAATTAAATTATTTTCATTTTGCGTAACAATGTCACTGTTTGAAAAGACTTCAAAACGATGCAGTATTTCAGTCAGTTTTTCATAGTTCCGAAGATCAAAATGTGCGCCCATCAGGTTGTGCATTGCTTTAATGTAAAGCGATGTTTCCACATTGATCATATGAGGTTCTTTTTCAAAAAGATCAACCCACTTTTGTGTATAGCGATAGTATGATAAAAAATCCTGGCGTATAAATGAATACCAGCAAAGGCTTTGGTACAAATAGATTTTTTCATAAAAACTTTTGCACGCAGAGGTATCTGCAGGCAGCCCTTCATCTAAAATATTTTTTACATCAATCTCATCCTGGTTGGTACGGGCATGGCCGTGTTTAATGTACCATCCATATAATTGTAAAGAAAGATTGGATAGTTGTGTTATCAGCGCAAGTTTTTCTGTAACAACATTTGCTTCGCTTATTAGTTGCTCAGCACGATTCTGTATACTCCTTGTAATATATAATGACTCGATCTTCTTTTCAAAAAACAAAGCCTGCATCAGGTAAGTGACCTGGTTATTTGCCTGGGCAAATTTTTTCATTTTATCCAACACCTGCAGGCTTTGTATAAGCAATCCTTTATTAAAAAGGATTCTTGCATAGTCCATTTGCTCGTGTAGCTTGAGGTCAATATTATCTTCATCCTTAATAAGCCTGAGGCTGCTGAGCACCTGCCGGTATAAACTGGCATTTAAGTTTGAAAGCTGTAATTTTTTTATCAGCGGATTTTTCTTTAGCAGCAATTCCTCATCATAATCTTCCATCTTATCAAGGGCATCAAATAACTGTATAATTTTAAGATCTTCAACCCCGGAATTTCTTTTAACGTAAAGTTTAAAATTCCGTTTTTCAGATTTTTTCAGTGACTTTATCAACTGGAACAGGGCATTGGTGGGTCTGTTAGGCATTGTAATTAAATATAGTTAAATTCCTTTACCAGCGGGGCTTTCATCAAAGATACATAATGTTAACATTTGTAGACTTAGCGTATAATTGATTTCATAAAATACCCGTTTAGCTTATTTTTATAAACGGCTTTAAATTTTCCGCTGTTACAAAATAAGTATAGAATCTTTTTACTTCATTTATTTTATATACTATGAGCCAAAATAAAATTTTCATATTTGATACAACACTTCGTGATGGCGAGCAGGTGCCAGGTTGCAAATTAAATACAAATGAAAAAACGGATCTTGCACTTCGCCTCGAAGATTTGGGCGTTGATATCATTGAAGCAGGTTTTCCTGTGTCATCTCCCGGCGATTTTAAAAGTGTAACCGAGATAAGCAAGGCTGTAAAAAATGCAACAGTTTGCGGGCTCAGCCGGGCAGTGCAGAAAGATATAGAAGTTGCAGGCGAGGCATTACGTTATGCCAAACGTCCAAGAATTCATACAGGAATAGGAACATCTGATTATCACATAAAATCAAAATTTAATTCAACCAGGGAAGATATTTTAGCACGAGCTATACAATGTGTAAGATGGGCAAAGAATTTTGTTGATGATGTTGAATTTTATGCCGAAGATGCAGGAAGAACGGATAATGATTACCTCGCAAAAGTAGTAGAGGCGGTTATAGCCGCTGGCGCTACAGTAGTTAACATCCCTGATACTACAGGGTATTGTTTGCCGAATCAGTATGGTGATAAAATTGCCTATCTTATTAATAATGTGCCAAATGTTGACAAGGCCATTCTCTCTTGTCATTGTCATAATGATCTTGGTTTGGCAACAGCCAATTCAATTCAAGGCGTTATTAATGGTGCCAGACAAATTGAATGTACTATAAACGGCTTAGGCGAAAGAGCAGGCAATACTGCACTGGAAGAAGTCGTCATGATCATAAAGCAGCACAAGGCATTAGGCTTTTATACCGATATAAAAAGTGAACAACTAAATCCGATGAGCCGGTTGGTTTCTGAAACTATGCGTATGCCAGTTCAGCCAAACAAAGCCATCGTTGGCAGCAATGCGTTTTCACATTCTTCCGGCATTCACCAGGATGGATTTTTAAAGGACTCATTAACATACGAAACTATAAACCCGGATGATGTAGGCGCCGACGGGTCAAAAATTATTCTTACTGCAAGAAGCGGAAGAAGTGCCCTGGCGCATCGTTTTCAAAAACTCGGTTACCAGTTTAACCGTAACGATATTGACGTATTGTACGAATCTTTTGTAAAAGTCGCCGATATCAAAAAAGAGATCTGTGAAGATGATCTTAATGCAATGGCAAATGAATATAAACCTAAAATGGAAACAGTAAATGAGTAAAACATTATTTGATAAGATATGGGATACACATGTGATAAAAAATATTGAGGGCGGTCCTTCAGTGTTATATATCGATAAACATTTGATCCACGAAGTAACAAGCCCGCAGGCATTTAAGGGGTTAGAACAACGCGGCCTAAAGGTTTTTCGTCCTCAACAGGTTGTTGCAACGGTTGATCACAATGTTCCAACCCTTAATCAACACCTTCCGATAGTTGAGGAGCTTTCACGTATACAGGTTGAAAGACTACAACAAAATTGTGAAAAGTTCGGAATAGAATTTTATGGCCTTGGCCATCCTTTCCAGGGCATTGTTCATATCATAGGCCCTGAGCTTGGGATCACAAGACCCGGTATGACGATTGTTTGCGGCGATAGTCACACATCAACCCACGGTGCATTTGGTACCATTGCTTTTGGAATAGGTACCAGTGAAGTTGAGATGGCTTTAGCTACGCAATGTCTTATGCAAACCAGACCAAAGCTTATGCGTATAAATATTGATGGTAAGCTGAATAGAGGTGTGGTTTCAAAAGATATTATTCTTTACATTATCGCAAAAATTTCTGCCGGCGGCGCTACAGGTTACGCTGTTGAATATGCCGGTTCTGCTATAAGAGATTTGTCAATGGAAGCTCGTATGACCATCTGTAATATGAGCATTGAAATGGGTGCACGGTGCGGTTTAATTGCTCCGGATGAAACCACTTTCAATTATATAAAAGGAAGAAGGTTTGCACCACAAGGCGATGAATGGGATAAAGAACTTAGTTATTGGAAAACGCTATATAGCGATGAGGATGCTGTTTTCGATACGGAATTAAATATTAAAGCAGAAGATATTGAGCCAATGATAACATATGGAACAAACCCCGGAATGGGCATAGGCATCACAGGGCATGTGCCTGGATTGAATGAAGTGGATGCCAAGGAAAAATTATCTTATGAAAAATCTTTGCGTTACATGGGCATTGAACCGGGAGCAAAAATGCAAGGCAAAAAAGTTGATTACGTTTTTATTGGGAGCTGTACCAATGCACGAATTGAAGATTTGAGGATGGTGGCATCATTTGTAAAAGGAAAACATAAAGCAAACGATGTTGAAGTATGGATTGTGCCTGGCAGTAAACAAGTAGAAAAACAGGCAATGGAAGAAGGAATTAATGCAATTTTTGAAGAAGCCGGTTTTCTACTGAGGCAGCCTGGTTGTTCCGCGTGTTTAGCAATGAATGAAGATAAAATTCCCGCAGGTAAATATTGTATTTCAACTTCAAACAGAAATTTTGAAGGGAGACAGGGACCAAATGCAAGGACATTCCTGGCCAGTCCCTTAACTGCCGCCGCAGCAGCTATTACAGGTAAAGTGACAGATGTAAGAGACATGATAAGTGATAACTAATTAGAAAACGATGAGTGATTAATTATGAACGATGAGTGAAAATATAATCAGAATTAAAAGTTATGCTTTTGCTCTTCGCATTATTAATCTGTATAAATATTTAAAAGATACAAAGAAGGAATTT
>JBDSFG010000211.1:0-4114 GCA_039919615.1 Ginsengibacter sp.
CTTAGAAGCCCCAGGCCGGCTTTTCGCAACGTCCATATTTTTTTTGTATCCTCTCCAAATAATAAGGGAAAATGATAACCCAAACCTGCCTGCCTCATTTCAGCTTCTGCCTGTGTTGCAATATTTATTACTTCCTCTTTATTGCTTCCTGAATATTCTATCACTAAAATTGCAGCAGGATCACCCTGCACAAAAAACCTGTTTTGCAGTTGCTCAATATTATCTTTTGTACATTCAAGAATATAGTGATCTATCAGTTCACTGGCGCCTGGCTTATATTTTAAGGCAATCAGGTTTGCTCTCAATGCCTCATCAATTGAATTAAAATGAACACATAATAAGCCTGCAATTTTGGAAGGAAGAGATACAACGTTAAGTTTGATCTCTGTAATAAATGCAAGTGTACCTTCGGAACCAGCAATAAGTTTACAAAAATTAAAATCTTCTCCGCCGGCTGTAAACGGTGCAGTTTCAATCAACATATCCAGCGCATATCCCGTGTTTCTTCTTTCCACACTTTTCTTCGGAAATTCTTTTCTGATCTCCTCCTGGTTATCATAATTGCTTAATAAAGTTCGGATGGATTTATAAATATTTGCTTCCAAGGTATTGCCCTCACATTTTTTGTGAAAATCCTCAATGCTCAACGCTTTAAATTCCACCTCGCACCCATCATTTAGCAGCGCTTTCACTTCAAGCAAATGTTCCCGTGTACTTCTATATACTACAGAGTTAGCACCGCATGAATTATTGCCGACCATACCACCTAGCATTGCACGGTTGGCAGTGGAGGTTTCCGGTGCAAAAAAAAGCCCGTATTTTTTCAGATACCTGTTAAGCTCATCACGAATTACACCGGGCTGAGCACGCACCCAATTTTCAGCAGTATTTAACTCCAGTATTTCCGTAAAATACTTCGATACATCTACCACTATACCATTACCTACTACCTGCCCGGCAAGGCTTGTACCTGCGGTTCTTGGTATTACTGAAGTATTTTGAGAATGAGCAAAAGAAATAATTTTTCTGATATCATTTACTGATTTAGGCATAGCCACAGCAAGAGGCATTTCCCTGTAAGCCGAGGCATCAGTAGCATATAAGATACGCATGGTGTTATCAAAGTAAAGCTCCCCCTCCAACTGAGATGCTAATTTTTGCAGGTTTTTATTCATCAAAATAAATTTATTAAACTGCTGCAATATACTTGTGTTTACCTTTAGATTGTACAGGAGAAACAGTAGTTGCTCTAAAATTTTTCATATGCTTTTTGCAGCCCGTATTTATTGAGCAACAAGTGTTGATAAGCTTTAAATTAAAAGCTCCGAAAGCGGAACTTTCAGAGCTTTTAAATTTATTGTACTACAGATATTACCGAACCAATACTTTAATAGTTTGACCTTTCGTTCCCTCTGAATTCACTCTTAAGAAATAAACACCAGCCTTTAATGAAAACCTGGAGACATCTACTTTCATTATGGGCCTTTCGCCCTTTAATTTTATTGTCCCTATCGGATATATTCTGCCGAGTATATCAATCATTTCAACTGACGTATTTCCCTGGTATTTATTGGGGAACTCAATATTGAATGTACTATGCAGGGGATTTGGGAATACTTTTAAACCCTCGCTTATAACAGGCGATGGCAAAGCTATTTTGTTGGCAATTGCTGGTCTTTGTGATGAGGAAACAAAACTATAAACCTCAACAGCATCTACCATAGGCCTGTTCACTGTTGCTGAAAAGTCAATATTTAATTTACCATCTGTTACTGTTACCGGGAAATTTTTAACCAATGCCGCAGCACTGCCAACCTCCTGCGCAATATCAAAGTTTATCAACCTCAATTGATTTTCCAGTTTTACACTCATTACTCTTGATCCGGCGCCACCACTTAATCCTGTACCTGGAAGTCCCCAATAAATTTCTGCAAAATGCAGCCTCACCACATAGTTACCAGTGGGTACATTCATCTCATACCTGAAAGGTTTTTTGTCTCCATTGGAAGATTGTTCTTTTAGGTACAAAGCGTCATCATCGGTTCCTGCAATTTGCGATAAAGCGGGATTTGAATATGGCTGAAGATTGTTAAACGCATATTGAGGAGTGGGAGCAGCCGAAGAATCAGGACTCCATGTTTTACCGTTAATGGTAATTGGAGTAGTATACCCCCCTTTTATCCTGTAATTTACTACAACTGTGGTGTCATTAGCTCTTGCAATTCCATATAGAGGCACCCTTAAAGGACTTAATGAATTATTATAGTACACAAGCAGATCAGCTATTTTTAAACCTTGTGATACAGGCTTAAACTTAACTGTTATAGTGGTTGATTGCTGCGGATTTAAAGTAGGGCTTGCCGGCATGGTTGCTGAAAATTCAAACCTGTTTTCACCCGTAATATTTATAGAAGATATGCTAAGTGCCGGATCGCTTGAACCGTCAGAATATGTCTGACCAAGGTTTTTTACATTTAACGGTAAGTCGGTATTGGTCTGCAGAACTTTCTCACCAAAATCCAGCGCTGAAGGAGTAGCGCCTAATGTTGAATAGAAAACAGTTCCTATTGCTGGTTTGATATTGCTGACATAATACATATTATCGTTATAGTCATAATTAGTAGAAGGGCTTCCGAGGTAATCATTAGAAATAATGTATGCGTCAGGAACTATATTTCCGTTTGAATTAAATACTTTCCAAACACGAACCCCTATTTTACCTCCAGGATTTTTTGAGGCATCTGTCCAGTCAGTACCGCCGATTTTAAATCCAAGGGGTTGTTGTTGGGCGGTTGGGTTTATTACTGCGCTTGCAATTGAGTTAGGCAAGCCTTTCCGCGGCAATAGCGTTTGCGCATCCGTTGGAAGATGGGTAACAACAGTGTTGAGAGTAGTAGACCCCTTAACATACCACCGGAGTAATTCTGATTTATGGCAACATGTGTGATAGGAAGCTATTTGCCTTACTGAAACTGGCAATAAAGGATTTGCAACTACAAAATAAGAGGGCTTAATTTCATCTCCTTTTAATTTTGTGCTGTCACCCTCGTCAGGATCCCTCGGGGTAAGCCCGGTTTTTGTACTAAACCCAAAAGTGTTTATTATTTCCTGCGCATAGGGCTCATAACCACCTGCTCCCTGATACTGCCATAACCCATGTAAGAAAACTGTTTTTAAAGGATTTCTGTCATCATTTGAAGTTATGGTAAGTGTTTCGTGCAAAACTTTCACCCTGCTAGATTGATCCAGGGCTGTGAACTTAAGTGTTACATCAATAAAAGTTCCGGTGTTTAAGCTTATCGGCAATCCTGATCCCGGAACATAAGGAGTACTATTTAATTTATCAATTTTCCAGGTAGCAGGATTAGATAACGTAAGGTTGCGGATAATAAGGGGGTTTATCCCTTTGTTATGAATTCTTACTTTTAAAGAATCATGATTGTAATTATAAACACTGTCCGATGTATATGGAATTTGGATACGTGAGAATACAAAATCATTGTTAGAAGGAAATATATCCGGGTTTTCTACAAACAAGGAAGCGTTTGAAAGTGTTACCGTTGCTGTATCAATAACTAACTGAGGAGGATTTTGAGCATTTTCTTTACTGTTAAACGAAACATTCTTCACAGCAAGTGTCAGATCTTTTATAAAAAAGCCTGCAACCTTATCACCAGCCAATTGAAATTTAATAAAGTCAGTTACATCAAATTCATGATATTTTGCCTGGTCATTAACGCTTACAGAACTTAATTTGGAAATTAAAGCAGGTGGTGCATTATTATAGGTAATCCCATTCTCAGTCCATGAGTCATCCTCAACACCAAATAAAGTAAGAGGAATGCTTGCTGTGCTTTCTGTATTCAGGCCATACAGGCGTAATTTGGCCGAGCTTACTTTATTTACATCTATAGATGCACTGAGAGGGAATTTAAGATAAGCAAACCGGGAGGAGCCAATTGTTGAAGAACCTCTCACCATTAATGAAGCATCACTTCCATAATTCGTGGCAGAGGAACTCCCGTCGCGTACATACGAATCAGCCAGCGGCGATATGGTAACTGTTGATAACGGGGGCGCCGGCTTTACATTACTTACAACAAAAATGATGTCC
>JBDSFG010000216.1:0-5645 GCA_039919615.1 Ginsengibacter sp.
TCTTCAGGTAAATTAATTTTGGCAAACAAAAGGCATTTTGCAAAAAGGTAATCAGATATGGTAATATTCTGAAACATATCTTTTGTTTGTAACAGTTCCTTCATCTGTTTATACCTCTCAGCCATAAAAAAAAGTTCCAGCGGAAAAGCGTACTGGCGTTGATTTTCATAAAATTTTGGCAAAAAAGGATTGTCAGCAAATTCTTCTAATATTAGTCTTGCATTAAAATGCTTGCTTAGTAAATGAGCGAGGGTGGTTTTGCCGGCACCTATGTTTCCTTCTATTGTTATGAAGTTGTATTTCATTCCTGATGGTCAAAAATAATGAGAGTAAACAAAATATGTGAGGTAAAATTTATTCAAGAAAAGGATTGTTGTTAATAAACTCCCCCACATGGCTAACAGGCCTCACTTCCAGTTGATCGTTGCATGTGCATAATAAATTACTTATAGTTCTGTTTAAAACTGGGTGAACCAGGTCGGGAGAAATCTCGTTCATAGGTATTAATATAAATTTCCTGTTTTGGATTTGCGGATGTGGAATGATAAGATGACGTTCAGTTATAATTTCATTATTGAAAAATAAAATATCAATATCCATAATTCTCGGATCATTTTTTTCAGCTCTTATTCTTCCCATTTTATTCTCAATAGAAAATATTTGTTGTATACAACCGGCGGCATTCAGTACTGTTTCTATTAATAGTACCTGGTTTAAAAAATCCGGCTGGTTAGTATTGCCCCAGGCAGCAGTTTCGTATATAGAAGAGTGCTTAATTATTTTTCCGATCTGGCTTTCCAAAAAGCCAACGGCGGTTTTAATATTTTTGATCCTGTTGCCTATATTTCCTCCGATTGATAAATACGCTTTATTCATTGTAGTGAAAGTCTTTTATCCAAATTCAATAATTCTGATGAGACTATTTTTATTTTCTTAAAATCTGTGTGAAGAGGATTGAGTAAAAAATTATGTTCCTGGGGAACAACCGCAGAAGGAACTTTAAGGACCAGCGACTTGCCGGCGAGGATAAACTGGTCTCCTATCCATTGAGTGTAATTCAATTCCTCCTGCCAATCGTCTTTTATTTTTGATTGCCTTATTTCAGAAAAATCAGCCTGAGGTATTTCGATTTGCAATAAATATTGGTTATCAGGTATATCAGCATGTTTAAGATGTACAAGACTTTCTAATATAACCAATGAAATATATTCTCCGGTATATACCATCCGCTTTCCTTTTGAATTCCATCGTGAACCATTAACTGCAGAACCATTGCCTGAAATATCATTTTTATATAACTCGTTTGAAATGCGAAAAACTATCATGCAAAAAGACCATGTTCAATTCTTCCTAATTGAGTTAATACCATACTAATGCCATCTATACTGGCTAATGATTGCAAAGATAATCTTCCCTCAAGCATATAAGGGGTACTTCTAAGCCAGCTAATGAATTTATCGAGATTTCCAAATACTTCTGTACCCCGTTTTATTACTTTATCAATTTGTATAATTCTATCTGCTACACTAAAATTAAAATTTCCATTTTCTTTTGCATAACGTTGTAAAGTTCTTTCGGAAATGTGAAGAATATCGGCCCATTCTTTTTGTGTAAAGGAGACTTTATCTGCAATTTTTGCAAATTCTTTGTAATTAAATTCTTTAATAGCCGGCATAATTTTATTGCTGGAATAAGCCAATAATGGTTCCTGAACTTTTGAAACTTTAGTGGTGTGTTTATAAAGAACAGGTGTTTTTTTTACTCTTTTATCCTTTATCATAATACGTCATTTGTCATTCAAATATACGACATTTGTCTCTGTTTCAAAATTTTTCTTTTTGATTTTTATCCGATAGTTTTACCGACTTTAAATTTGGTGAATGAAACAGTATAGTCAAATGAGAGCTATGCTTGCTATTACCAGGGCAAGCCTGAGAGCGATTTTTCGGAGTCCTTCTGCAGTTATTTTCAGCTTTATCTTTCCATTAATCTTTATTGTGGTATTTGGCTTTATTGGTGGCGGGGGTTTTACAGTTAAAATTGCCCTGGCCAACCTGGCAGATACAAATAATATGCTTATGAAAAATGGGCTGCTCAAAAATCCTGCAATCCGGCTGGATAAAAAGCTCTCTAAAGGAGAAGCAAAAACTGAAGTGGGTAAAGGGCATATTGCGGCCATAATAGAAATTGACTCAACCCCTGCCGGCAACGGATTTTATCAATACACATTTAAAACAACTACTTCATCGGCAAGTATGGATAGGTTTCCTATATTACAATCGCAGTTGGGCGAAGTAATCCGGCAAGCAGACGAAAGAGCATTTCCTGAAAGGGCAACTGTAGCTAAAATTGTAAGGGAAAAAGATATTCCCGGAAGAGAATACAAAACAATAGATTTTATTCTTCCCGGCCAGTTAGGGTTCTCATTATTAAGTGCGGGGGTATTTGGTGTTGCATTTATGTTTTTCAGCCTGAGAAATACATTAGTTTTAAAAAGATTTTTTGCCACACCCATAAACAGAACATTTATTGTTTTAGGGGAAGGTTTAAGCAGGGTATTATTTTCAATGATCACTGCTGTAGTTATAATACTGCTCGGTTGGCTGATGTTCGGATTTACGCTTGTTAATGGCTTTGAAACTTTTTTAGAGATGCTGGTGTTAAGCTTTATCGGCTTGCTTGTATTCATGGGATTCGGATTTATTGTTAGTGGCCTGGCTAAAAGCGATAGTACAATCCCTCCCTTTGCAAACCTTATAACGTTACCACAATTTTTATTAGGAGGCACCTTTTTTACTATAGAAGTTTTTCCCAAATGGCTTCAGGTTATCGCGAGAGTGTTACCGCTTACACATCTAAATATAGCCATGAGAAGCGTGGCTTTTGAAGGCCTCCATCTTTGGGATGTAAAAAACGAGATCGGGATTTTGCTTTTGTGGGGAATCGCTGTTTATATAGTAGCTATAAAAGTTTTCCGCTGGGAATAGTTACAACTTCGCAAGAAATTTTTCAATTACACCATACACTTTATTCAATTGTTTCTTTGTAATGCAATAAGGAGGCATTATATAAATTGTATTTCCCAAAGATCTTAGATACACTCCTCTTTTTAAACAAAAAGCCGTAAAAGAATTACTTATCGAATTAAGATAGTTGTCATTTGTAGTTGTAATAATTTCAAATGCAATTACGGTTCCGGATTGCCGCAAATTTTTTACACGGGTATTCAAATCACTTTTTTGAAGCCAGGAAAGAAAACGTTTATTTCTGCGAACTATCTTATTTATATTTTTTTTACATTTCTTTTTTTTCAGCAAGCTTAAACTCGCTAACGCTGCAGCACATGCAAGTGGATTTGCTGTAAAAGAGTGACCATGGTAAAAAGTTTTTGCTTTATCATCACTTACAAACAGATCATAAATTTTTCGAGTACAGGCAGTTAAGCCTAGAGCCATAGTTCCGCCTGTAATACCTTTGCTTAAACAAATAATATCAGCCTTTAACTTTAAAAATTCCCCTGCAAACATTTTACCTGTTCTGTAGAATCCGGTAAGCACCTCATCGGCAATACAGATGATATCATTCTTTTGCAGAAAAGCAAGTAACTCATTCAGGCAATTCGGATCATACATTTTCATTCCTCCTGCGCCTTGTAATAAAGGTTCATAAATGAAGCAGGCAATTTCCTTTGAAAATTGTTCTACCTGCAATTTTACGTGGGCAATGTTTGCGTGTGTGGGAGCATCAATAAAAATTATTTCAAATAATTTATCATCAAAAGCTTTGGTAAAAATACTTCTGGCACTTACGCTCATTGCACCAAATGTATCTCCGTGGTATGAATTTCGCAAGGCAATTATTTTAGTTCTTTTTTCGTCTCCATTTAGCCAAAACTGCAATGCCATTTTTAATGCTACCTCTACTGAAGTTGATCCATTGTCACTGTAAAAAACCTTTTCAAAATTACCCGGAAGCAAGGGTAATAATTTTTTGGCTAGCCTTATAGCTGGCTTATGCGTAAAGCCGGCAAAGATCACGTGCTCAAGTTTTTTTGCCTGTTTATAAATTTTTTTGGCTATAAATGGATGGGCATGTCCATGCAAATTAACCCACCAACTGCTGATACCATCAATATACTCATTGCCTTGCGTATCAAATAAAAGGGCTCCTTTTGCTGATGCAACAGGGATGGGTGCCAGCATATCCTTCTGGTGAGTATAGGGATGCCAGATATATTTAAGATCCTTGTCTGCTAAACTCATACTAAGTTTTATTTATTGAAATTAGATATTGATAGAGGTTTTTTTTAAAAATACTTTCAAATGCAACGATCTTTAAATTCCGGTTGTCAAAGTTGTGCAATATAGTATATGGATTATAAAAGACTGGTATCAGATTCTCTAAGGTCAAACGCGGTTGCCCAAAAAAAGTTATATGAACATTTTGCACCGTTGATGCTTGGCGTATGTTTCCGTTATACTAAAAGTATAGCTGATGCAGAAGATATTTTACAGGATGGATTTATTAAAGTCTTTAAGTATCTGCACCAATTTAAACACGAAGGCGAACTTGGAGCCTGGATAAGGAAGCTAATGGTAAATACAGCCTTAAATTACCTGAAGAAAAATCGAAAATACCAGCATGATCTGTTATTTGAAGATATGCCCCTGCACCCCGTTTCTGATGATAATCCAGCGGTACAATTGCAGACAAAAGAATTAACAGAACTAATAAGGCAGTTGCCTACGGGCTTTCAAACCATTTTTAATCTTCATGCTATTGAAGGGTATTCTCACGTAGAAATTTCCGCTATGCTGGGTATAAGTGATGGCACTTCCCGGTCGCAATATGCACGTGCCAGGGCTTTGCTTATTGAATGGTTAAAAACATTTTCATTAGAAGTTAAACCGGATAGATATGCACACAAATGAATTTGAAAAAGAGGTCCAGAAAAAAATGGAAGAGCTAAAGCTGCCTCCATCTGACGCTGTTTGGCTTAATGTACAGGCCCGGATTAAAAAAGAAAAACATCGGAGGTGGATATTAGTTTTTTTACCGATACTTCTAAGTTGTATTGCATTCGGAGGATATGTGTTGTTCAACCCAAGCGATTCGAACAAAAAACAATTGCCAAAAAACCTCGAAGAAATTACAATTAATAAAGAACCATCGAACCATTTAGATTCAACAGGGCACGCTCAAATTGTTGCAGATTATAAAAAGGCATTAAGTAAAGCAGTAAGCGGGAAAAAGAGTGAACAAAAAAAAGCAAAAACACCTACCGGATCAGAACGAAGCGAATCATATCATCTTAATAAAAGTTTGCTAAGAAAAGTTTCTGATGATAGTAATAAGGAATTTTATACAGCCCCGAATATTGTTGAAAAAAGAATATCAATAATTTATAATAAAGATACAACACCAGAAAAAACGATAGCCGGCGAAGAACATAAACCAGATCTAACAGAAACCGATAGACACGACCCACTAATTCAAAGCGAGGTGAGATTACTTAAAGATACCTTAGAAAAAAAGATTGAAGATTTAATAAGCATCCGGACTAAAAACATAGCTCCTGTAAATAAACATTTGTGGAGTTGGGGTGTTAACTTTTCCATAGGTTCATCAGGCTTGGCAAACGGCTT
>JBDSFG010000252.1:0-44601 GCA_039919615.1 Ginsengibacter sp.
GAGGCGAATGAATATTGCCTACAGGATTTATGGTGGCATTAGTTTCTATCAAAGAAAAGAGATCAAGGATTTTTTAAGTTACTTAAGGGTTGTTGTAAATCCAGGTGATGAAGAGGCATTAAAACGCATCATTAATTTTCCGGCAAGAGGTATTGGAAAAACTTCTGTTGAAAAAGCAATTCTCTTTGCCAATGAAAATGATGTTGCATTTTGGAATGTGCTGGAACGTGCTGCAGAGTTTGGTTACAGGGCAACAACACTGGAAGTAATAAACAACTTTGTTACGATGATAAAAATGTTTCAAAGTGAATTACAGAAAAAAAATGCTTACGATCTTGCGACCATCGTTGGTAAGAGCACAAATATTATCAAAGAATTAGTCAACGATAAAACTACTGAAGGTTTGGCAAGATATGAGAACATCCAGGAATTGCTCAACTCTATAAAAGAGTTTACAGAAACGCCGACAGCAGATGGTGAACTACTTGATAAAAGCCTCGGAAGTTATCTGCAACAAATTACTTTGCTTACCGATTCTGATGAAGATAAAGGTGAATCAGATGTTGTAAAACTCATGACTATTCATGCGGCAAAGGGCCTTGAATTCCCTGTGATATTTGTGGGTGGTTTGGAAGAAACGCTTTTCCCCAATGCCATGTCCATCAACACAAGAGAAGAGCTGGAAGAGGAGCGAAGATTATTTTATGTAGCCGTTACAAGAGCAAAAAACAGGCTATGGTTGACCTATGCAAATACACGCTACCGCTTTGGCAGTTTAACTCAAAATGATCCCAGCAGGTTTATTGACGAATTGCCTGAAGAGCGCCTGGATAGGGCTTATGCAGGAGGAAATATGCGTAATAATCAAACCAGCCATTGGAATCCTTTTGACAAATCTAAAAGCGCATTTGCCCGGCAGGCCGCTGAACAACGACCGCGATATACTGATAAGCCTGTTTATTTGAATACGACTACAGCTGTAAAAATTAAGGAGCATATTCCTTCTCCTGATTTTTCGCCAAGTAACACCAGTAACTTACAGGAAGGCCAAAAAGTAGAACATCAGAAATTTGGCTTTGGAGAAGTAATAAAGATGGAAGGCGCTGCACACAACCCAATAGCCACAGTAAAATTTGAACATAACGGTGAGAAAAAAATAATGCTTAACTATGCAAAGCTGAGGATAATTCCCAAGGATGACATCCTTTGAAAGGATGTCATCCTTGATAGCATCTATTCAAACATGCCAATCGATTCCAAATATTTAGCAACATTTGAAGAAGGAGAATACTATCACGTATTTAATAGGAGCCATTCTAAAACAAAACTTTTTCATGAGGAAAAAAATTATCCCTATTTTCTCAATTTGGTAAAGAAGCATCTTTTAGGGTATGTTGATTTATTTGCATATTGTTTACTCCCTAATCATTTCCACCTTTTTATAAAAATCAAAGCCCAGACGATTGTAAATACAGAGCCAAATATTCATAAATCAATATCAAACCAATTCAGGAAATTATTTATTGCTTTTACAAACTCAATTAATAAAGCATATGATACCCACGGGGGTTTATTTGAAACTCCTTTCAGAAGAATGAAAGTAGATTCTGAATCTTATTTTAGCGAAATAATTTCTTATATACACACTAACCCTGTTCACCATAAATTGTCTTTGAAACCAGAAGAATATAAACATAGCTCGTACCTTTCGATATTATCTGATAAACCCACATTGTTGAAAAGAGAGGAAGTGCTGGAATGGTTTGGAAATAGAGAGGCGTTCATTAAATATCATAATATGCAGATGGAAAGATTTGAAACTTTTCCTTTTGAAATTGAAAATTAAATTAAGGATGACATCCTTTAAAAGGATGTCATCCTTAAAGCATTAAATAAACTAAAAAATTATACAAATGAATCCAAGATCAAAGAAATATTACGAAAATCGCAAGGCCCAAAAAAGTGATAAAAAAGGATCTTCAACAGAAGCAGGATACAATGAACAAAATGAAATAACAAAACAAGCACCTAAAGAAAATCCTGCGCCATCAAAAAGCCAGGATCAGCCAAAAGAAGATGCAAGGGCTGAACAAGATGATACTGCAGGACCAAATAATTCCGGTGAAAGATCAGATGATAATTAAGGTATTTTATCCGGAATTTCCGATTCTAGATCAGCAGCCGCTGCCTTATCCACAAACCAATGTAATTCTCCATTTAATGGCTGTATAAGCTGTGCCGGATGGTGTTCAGTTTGAACAACGTCGTTTAAAACTTCTTTTAAAACTTTTGCTTTTTCACTACCCGTTACTAAAAAAACAACTGCTGCTGCTTTATTAACAACAGAAGGCATCAAGGTGATGCGATACATTTTTTGATCTTCAAGATAAACTGCATTTACCCAATGTTGCTCATCCTGTAAAATTGATGACGCCGGAAAAAGCGAAAGTGTATGTCCGTCCTTTCCCATACCGAGTAAAACAAGATCGAAAGTAGTTTCTTGCTTTTCGAAATATTTATAAAGCAATTTTTCATATTCATTCGCCGCAAGATCAGGGTATATATCAGTTCGCATTATATGAATATTTTCCAGCGGTACCTTAACCTTATTCAGCAAAGCTTCAAAAGCCATTTTTGCATTATTGCTGTCATCTGTAATAGGAACAACTCTCTCATCTCCCCAAAAAATATACATTTTATTCCAATCAATTTTATTGCGGTACGCATCGGTTGCCAAAAGCCTGTACAAAGCTTTGGGAGTTTCTCCCCCTGATAACGCAATGGTAAAACGTTCGTTTTTTTGCAGGGTCTGATTGATATAGGAAGTCATCCATTTTGCCAGTTCTTCAATTAGCTCAGGAGAATCTTTATAAATGTGTAACTGCATTATTTGGCTTTGCGTTTAGGCGGGAGTGTTACCCAATTATGGCCATCTCTTGCAATAAGCGCTTCTGCATCTTCCGGTCCCCATGAATCGGGTGAATAATTTGGGAAGTCAACGGGCTTTCTTTCTTCCCATACTTCAATGATAGGCATTACCACCTCCCATGCAGCTTCTACCTGGTCTGCCCTCATAAATAAAGTAGCATCACCTTCCATTACATCATATAGCAATGTTTCATACGCTTCCGGTTCATCTCCATTGTACTCGTCTTTGTAATTAAATACCATCTCAACAGGGCTGAGCATCATTTTTTGTCCCGGCTGCTTAGCCTGAAAACGCAGAAGAATATCCATCTCTGGCTGGATGCTTATCGATAAACGGTTAGGTCTCCATGTTTCTGCAGCTTCAGCAGGAAATGAGTAATGTGGTGCCGGCTTAAATTGTATAGTTAGTATAGTTGTTTTCTCATGCATATACTTTCCTGTACGCACATAGAAAGGAACATTTTGCCAACGCCAGTTATCAATATAAAATTTTACGGCGGCAAAAGTTTCGGTAGAAGAATCAGGGCTTACATCTTTTTCCTGGTTGTAGCCTGCAACTTTTTCACCTTTCATCCATCCCTCGCTATACTGCCCCCGGGCTGCATATTCCTGCACTTCGGCTTTGGCAATTTTTCTTATTGCATGCAGTACGTCTACTTTCTTATTCCTTATTTCATTAGCTTCAAAAGATAAAGGCGCCTCCATACCTACCATGCAAAGTAGCTGTAAAATATGATTTTGAACCATATCTCTTAATGCTCCTGAATGCTCGTAGTATCCTCCGCGGCTGCCAACACCAACGGTTTCAGAAGAAGTGATCTGAACATGTTCAATATAATTCCTGTTCCATATAGGCTCAAATAATGCATTGGCAAAGCGAAGCGCTAGTATATTCTGTACGGTTTCTTTTCCGAGGTAATGGTCAATTCTATATATCTGTTCTTCCTCAAAATATTTTGCCAGCAATTCATTCATTTCCTTTGCGCTTTGCAGGTTGTGCCCAAATGGCTTTTCTACTACAATACGTGTACACTTTATTTCTTTGCAAAAAGGTAAAGTGCTTAAATTTTTAACGATAGTAGGAACTAACTGAGGAGCTACTGCCATATAAAAAATTATAGTCGGATGCTCGCCATATTCGGCTTCTTTTTGCTTTGCAAAGTCAGCGATCTGTCCATAAGATTTTTCATCTGCAAGATCTATTGGGACATAATTTATATGCTCAGAAAATGTAGTCCATTTAGCAGGCTCGCTTTTTCTTCTGCTAAAACTTTCTACGCCCTCCAAAAGATGTTCTTTATAACCATCGCCTGCATATTCTGTTCTGGCCAGCCCTGTAATGTTGAATTTTTCAGGCAACAGGCCATCAAGAAACAAGTTGTATAGTGCAGGAGTTAGCTTCCGATAATTTAAATCTCCACTGCCCCCAAAAATAAAAAAGAGAATAGGCGGTAAAGGATTATTGTTGAGCATATTTATTATTATTTACTTAATCCCAACCTTCTCCAAAGAAGGACGAATCTTTCTCTCCTCAAGGGATTTGGGGTGAGGTTATACAAGAATATTCATTTGTTTCCATTCGGTATGAAATATACCAGGCCCATCTGTTCTTTCATAAGTATGGGCTCCAAAGTAATCTCTTTGTGCCTGGATAAGATTTACCGGCAATTTCTCTCTTGAGTAGCCATTGAAATAATTTAGCGCCGCCATTAAACCACTTGCCGGGTAGCCATGCACAGCAGCCTGAACCACGATATCTTGCAGGCCCTGGAGTTTTCCATTAATAAGATTAGCAACTTCATCGTTTAATAAAAGATTTTTAAGATCAGGCGTTTTTGTATAAGCATTACTGAAAACAGGTAACAGCGCCGAGCGGATTATGCAACCACCTGTCCAAACATTTATCACATCAGGCATAGGAACTTTCATATTTAATACCAACGAGGCTTTACTTAACATTGCAAGCCCTTGTGCATAGCTTATAATTGTTCCGAAAAAAAGTGCATCATGCAATTGATTTAGAAATTCACCTTTAGGTATATCAGTTTTTTTTATTTCGGATTTGTATAGTTTGCCTGCCTCAACCCTTTCTTCTTTTAGGGAAGATAAATTTCGCATCATCACTGCCATATCAATTACAGGGATAGGCATGGGAAGATCAAGTCCTTCCTGCGATGTCCACTTGCCGGTTCCCTTGGCACCTGCCCTGTCAAATATCATATCAACCAAAAACTGGTCGCTTTTATCATCTTTTTTTAAAAAAATATCTGCCGTTATTTCCAATAAGAATGATTGCATTTCACCTTCACTCCACTTCTTAAAAATTTCATGCAGCTCCTGGTTATTTAAACCAAGACAATTATGCATCAGGTCATAACATTCGCTTATCAGTTCCATTATGGCATATTCAATCCCGTTGTGAACCATCTTTACATAGTGCCCGGCTGCATCACTTCCTAAATAGGCAACACAGGGGCGGCCATTTACTTTTGCTGCAATGGCTTTAAGAATTGGTTCAATTTCTTTGTAAGCCTCCTGGTCTCCTCCCGGCATTATGCTCGGGCCAAGCCTTGCTCCCTGGTCGCCGCCGGAAATTCCAATTCCCATAAAATGAATGCCCTGCTCTTTTAATTTGGTAACACGGGCCAGGGTATCTATATAGTGAGAGTTGCCGCCGTCAATAATAATATCTCCCGGTTCAACGATATGAAGAAGCTCGGCGATAACTCCATCTACAATTTTTCCGGCAGGTACAAGCATCATTATCTTTCTCGGCTTTTGCAAATGGGTAACCATTTCCTGCAGCGTGTTTACCCCTTTTACCACCGTGCCTTTATTTGCAGATGATTCCAATAAAAGTGTCTTGGTTGGGTCTTTATCATAACCAATTACTTTGTAGCCATTATCTGCCATGTTCAACAAAAGATTGCAGCCCATTACACCAACTCCTATCATTCCAAAATCATATGTTGCACTTTCCATTTAAATTGATTTAGCTGATAAATTGATTTAAAGTAAAATTATGTGGATATAAGTATGCATCCTAAATTAAGTTACCGAATACTTTATAAAAGACTTGTTTAATATCAAAGGCTTTGCCATTAATTAAACTCCATTTGTAGTTTTTCTTTTTTTACTAATATTTTGGTTGAACTATCATTATACTACACAAGGCAGCCGCAGAATATTGGAGACACTGATAAACGGAGATAATTGATTAAATTTGAACAAATAATTGTATGGCAAAGATTGTAACGGCAGACTATGAACTTGACCTTGAAGTTCCTTCCTTAAAAAACATGACGGATGATGAATTTTTTGATTTTTGCGTCCAGAATAAGAATGTAAAAATTGAAAGAGATGAAAACCATCAAATATTAATTATGGCCCCTGCGGGAAATTTAGCTTCCTCTCAAAATTTAGAAATTGCTGCGCAATTATTTTTATGGAATAAGAAGATAAAAAAAGGAATAGCATTTGATTCATCCGCTGGTTTTTATTTGCCTGATGGATCAATGTTAAATCCTGACGCTGCATGGATAAATAAACAAGCATGGGATGGTATTAAAACAGAAGAGAAAAAAAAGTTTGCATATATAGCCCCAGATTTCATTATTGAATTAATGTCACCGTCTGATAGATTAAGTCAGGCAAAACTAAAAATGGATAAATGGATAAAAAACGGAGTAAAACTTGGTTGGCTTATTGATCCAAATAGTGAACAAACATTCATCTATAGAGCAGATGGAACTGTAGATAAAATATCTTTTGATAAAAAACTATCCGGAGAAAATGTATTGCCGGGCTTTGAATTAGATCTCTCAATAATTAGATAATTTACACCCTATTTAAAACAATTAAACGATTGCTACGAGTAGTATTAATTTAAGAAGATGGAAACAATTGCAAAGGTATTACCTCCTTTAACCGCAAAAGATTTTTCTACAGACCAGGAAGTGAGATGGTGTCCGGGTTGTGGAGATTATTCAATTTTAGCACAGGTACAAAAAATTATGCCCGGCCTTGGTATTCCCAGGGAAAATATTGTGATCATATCCGGTATTGGCTGCAGCAGCCGCTTTCCGTATTACATGAACACTTATGGCATGCACAGTATCCATGGACGGGCGACTGCAGTTGCCAGTGGCCTCAAGGCCGCCAGGCCCGAACTTAATGTTTGGATAGTAACCGGTGATGGCGATTCCCTTAGCATTGGAGGCAACCATACTATTCATTTATTAAGAAGAAATTTTGACGTAAATATTTTACTTTTTAACAACGAGATATACGGGTTAACAAAAGGACAATATTCTCCAACTTCAGAAAAAACCAAAGTAACAAAGAGTACTCCGTTTGGAAGTATAGATCATCCTTTCAATCCCTTAGCGTTGGCTATGGGTGCCGATGCAACTTTTATTGCCCGGAGCATGGACCGTGATCCCAAACATTTACAGGCAATGATATTGAGGGCGCAGGAGCACAAAGGGGCTTCATTTTTAGAAATTTACCAGAACTGTAATATTTTTAATGATGGCGCTTTTGAAACATTCACAGACAAAAGTTCAAAGCCCGATGAAGGTTTATTTCTTGAGCAGGGGCAGCCATTGATATTTGGTTTGTTAAAAGATAAAGGAATTAAATTAGATGGATTAAAGCCCGTGATTGTTCAATTGGGTGAAGGAGTTAGCCATGATGATCTCTGGATACATGATGAGGCAAATTTATATAAGGCGCAGATACTAACCAGAATGTTTGATAATCCCTCAATTGAAGGACATTTTCCCAGGCCTTTTGGGGTTTTTTATAAAACCGACAGGGCATGTTATGAAGAGGTAATGGCAATGCAGATTGAAGAGATAATTGCTACAAAAGGAAAGGGAGATCTAGATAAATTATTAAGAGGAAGGGAAACGTGGACGATCAATTAAAGTAGTTTTAAGGCAATCTCTAACTTAGACAAAGGGAAGATATTAAAATCCGGATTTTTTAAGCCGGATTTTTTAATGAAGCAATGTGTAGAAAATAATTTATCAGGCTTTGAAACAGGCAAATAAAAAAAGTATATTTATGTCTATTTTTTAACGAAAAACACACATGATGAAGACAAAATTATTTTTTGCAACGAACTATTTTCCACCATCTGCCTTTCTGTTTGCAATTCTTATCTTATCTGGCTGTAAAAAAGAAATTCAACAATCCTCCTTTCCTGAAGAGACCAGCACGAACCTTAGCCGTGCGGCGGTTTCGCAACAATCAGGCAAATTTGTACCTAATGAAATATTAGTAAAATTTAAAGAAGGAATTTCTGATGATTTTAAATTAAAAGCTTTTGCAAAAATTGGCGGAAATGTCTCTGAAAGGATATTAACTAAAGCAATGCAGCGGTTAAAAGACAATGAAGGTGTTTATCTACTTCACACACCTCTTGCTGCACTGGAGGCTATAAGTAAAATAAAAGGTATTGAAATTGAATATGCCGAACCCAATTATGTGTATCAACATGATGCAACTTCCAATGATACCTACTTCACTAATGGCTCTCTTTGGGGGATGTATGGTCCTTTAACTTCACCTGCAAACCAATACGGCTCCCGTGCAGCAACTGCGTGGGCATCAGGGCATACTGGTTCTGCTTCTGTGATTGTTGGTGTAATTGATGAAGGAGCTATGTACGGCCACGAAGACTTGACCGGCAATTTCTGGGTTAATCCTTACGACCCGGTTGATGGAATTGATAATGACGGCAATGGATATAAAGATGATATTCACGGTTGGGATTTTGATGGTAATAACAATTCCACTTTTGACGGCGTGCAGGATGATCATGGTACTCACGTATCAGGTACTATTGGGGGGAAAGGTGGAAACGGAAAAGGTGTTGCAGGAATAAACTGGAATGTAAACATCGTCTCCGCAAAATTTCTTGGAAATAATGGTGGCACTACAGCCAATGCCATTAAAGCAGTGGATTATATAACTGATCTTAAAACCCGCCACGGATTGAATATAGTAGCTACCAATAATTCATGGGGCGGCGGCGGTTTTTCACAAGCATTACAGGATGCTATTGAAAGAGCCAACACAGCCAACATTTTATTTGTAGCTGCTGCAGGCAACGATGGCGCTAATATAGATGCAACCGCAAGTTATCCGGCAGGTTATCCTAATGCTAATATTATATCCGTTGCTGCAATTACTTCCACCGGCGGTCTAGCCAGTTTTTCAAATTATGGTGCTACACAAGTTGACCTCGGAGCTCCCGGCTCAGGTGTTTATTCAACAGTACCCGTTAGAAAAGGCAACAAAATTAATTCATCATATGCCTCATATAGCGGTACTTCTATGGCTACACCACATGTTACAGGGGCAGCTGCACTTTATGCTTCAACACATCCTGGCTCAACGGCGGCGGCAATTAAGGCAGCCATTTTAAATAGCGCCGCAGCTACGCCAACCCCTTCGCTGAGTGGCAAATGTGTTACAGGAGGTCGTTTAAATGTAAGTGGATTTTAGAAAATTTAAATTTGTAACTGATAAAAAGAGCGGTAGTCATCATTGGCTGCCGCTCTTTTTTATATTTTTAGCTGACTAAGTTTCTTCATATCAGACCCGGGTCTATTGAGATGTTTAATCTTTCCTCCTGCTATTAATTTCTTTGCATAATTCAGAGAAAATCTCATGTACAGATCCTTCTCCGTTTACCATTATTACTTTATCCAATTTGTTATAGTAGTCCGCTACCGGGGTGGTTTTTTTGTTGTATTCCGCTATTCTTTCACGAATTACATTGTCATTATTATCATCGCTGCGGCCACTGGTTTCCCCACGTTTTAATAATCTCTTTACCAATTCTTCTTCATTAACTTTTAAAGCCAGCATGATTGAAATGGACGTTTTTTTTAACGCCAGTAATTTATCCAGCGCTTCGGCCTGGGCAGAAGTTCTTGGAAAGCCATCAAATAAAAATCCATTGCCATTAGGATTAGCATCTAAGGCGGAACTTATCATGCCAATCACCACCTCATCAGGTACCAGGTATCCTTTATCCATAAGGCTTTTGGCTTCTAAACCCAACGGAGTTTTACTGTTGATTTCGCTGCGTAAAAGGTCCCCGGTTGAAAGGTGTTTTAAATGATATTTTGCAATCAGCTTTTCTGATTGTGTTCCTTTTCCACTTCCCGGAGGGCCAAATAAAATGAGATTAAACATGCGCAGTTATAAACTTATGAATATCAAATATAACGGATGGAAATTAAAATTATACAGTATGCGCTCATAAACCATAACAAAACATTTATTGCGCGGCAGTTAATGGGATTTATTGTTCTAATAATATTGTAACTTCTTATGTAATATTTAAGCGTCCATATGCCCGAAGGTCCTTCAACTTTAAAAATGGCGACCTCTTTTTTTATGCCTGCTCTGTTTAATTTATTAATGAAGATGTTGATGACGTGTATAACTGGACCGGAGATGTTATGAATTATAATTGGAGCGCTACAAAAGCAAAAAAAAACCAAAACAAATACCACAAACCCTAGTATGTAATGCCTCATTAGACCAGCACATATTTGCAGGTGTGGGCAATATTATAAAGAACGAAGTTTGCTACAGGATAAAGGTACATCCTTATATGATTGGCGCTTTACCATTAAAACAATTAATCATCCTTGTAAAAGAAGCTAAAAATTACAACTTCGATTTTTTGGAGTGGGGGAAAATTACGTTTTAAGAAAACACTGATTGGCACATACTAAAAAGTTTTGTGCAAGATGCGATTACCACTGATAAAAAAATATGCAGGCAAAACTAAATGAAGAACTTTTTTTGTGCCAACTGCCAGGTATTATATGTATAAAAAGGATGTTAATCATTATCTCAGATTACTATCTTCAAATGTATTGCCCTGGCTTATATCACCCGTTTCATAACCTTTTTTAAACCAGTACGTTCTTTGTGCAGAAGTGCCGTGAGTAAAAGAATCTGGTGTTATCTGGCCTTGCGCCTCCCTTTGCAAACGATCATCTCCAATTGCATTTGCAGCATTAAGGGCTTCTGCAATATCATTGTTATCAATTACATTTTTCATTTTTTGATCGTAATGTGCCCAAACGCCTGCGTAAAAATCTGCTTGCAATTCAAGCATCACCGAATATTTATTGTATTCTGTTTCATTTAATTGTTGCCGCAATCTATCCATCTTATCGCTGGTTCCCTGCAGGTATTGAATATGATGACCGACTTCATGAGCTACTACATATGCCATAGCAAACTCACCCGCAACGTTGAATCTGTTTTGAAGTTCCTCAGCAAAAGAGAGGTCAATATAAACTTTATGATCTGCAGGACAATAAAAAGGCCCGCTGGCTGAACTTGCATTTCCACACCCCGATTGAGTGCCAGCTCTAAAAAGAACTAAGGTTGGTTTTGAATATTGCTTACCCTGATCTGCAAAAATTTTATCCCATACATCTTCAGTATCTGCAAAAACAACTTTTACGAATGACGCCCTTTTATCATCTGCTGCTTTTTCTTCCGCCGTCATTTCCTGCTGTTGTCCTCCCTGTGGTAATGCCTGTTGCAGGTCACTCACATCTCCTCCGCCAAGTAAAAATTGAGCGATTAAAAAAATTACACCAAGTACACCGCCACCTACTGCTACATGTCCACCGGTGATACCACGGCGGTCATCCACATTTGAACTTTCTCTTCTGCCTAACCATTGCATAATAATAATTTTAAAGATGAAGATAAACAGCCAGTAAATTAATGCATAAATAATAGAAAAAATAATGCCACACTACTTTTGCATAAGATCCCAACATTTTAAATTTTAAAATTAATGCTAAACATTTTAACATGCGTTTACTAATAATCTTAGTGTTAATAATTTTTAATTTCTATCTTTACGGAGATTATAACTTTACGTACTAATCAATTAAATTATAAATATCATTTTTATGAGTACGCCTGAAAAATTAAAAGCGCTGAAACTTACCATTGACAAGATTGATAAAGACTTTGGAAAGGGCAGCGTAATGATGATGAACGAAAGGTCTCAGGAACCGCAGGAAGCTATTTCAACCGGCTCAATAGGTTTAGATGTGGCATTAGGGATTGGAGGTTTACCCAAAGGGAGAGTTGTTGAAATATATGGGCCTGAATCGTCAGGTAAAACAACTTTAGCCATTCATGTAATTGCTGAGGCTCAAAAAAAGGGCGGCATGTGTGCTTTTATAGATGCAGAGCATGCGTTTGACAGTGGCTATGCAAAAAAATTAGGTGTTGATGTTGATAATCTTTTAATATCCCAGCCCGATTATGGCGAGCAGGCTTTAGAAATTGCTGATCGCTTAATTCTTTCAGGCGCATTGGATGTTGTAGTTATTGATTCCGTTGCAGCGCTGGTGCCTAAAGGTGAATTGGAAGGTGAAATGGGTGACAGCAAAATGGGACTACAGGCACGACTGATGAGCCAGGCATTACGTAAACTTACAGCAACAATCAGCAAGACCAATAGCTGCTGTATTTTCATAAACCAGTTGAGAGAAAAGATCGGGGTAATGTTTGGAAACCCTGAAACAACTACGGGTGGTAATGCTTTAAAATTTTATGCTTCTGTACGCCTGGATATCAGGCGCATGGCCCAGATCAAAGATGGAGATGAGGCTGTTGGTAACCATGTAAAAGTTAAAGTAGTAAAAAATAAAGTAGCTCCTCCTTTTCGGCAGGCAGAGTTTGATATAATTTATGGAGAAGGGATATCAAAAAAAGGTGAGATAATTGATATGGGTGTTGAGATGGGGATCATACAAAAAAGCGGTAGCTGGTTTAGCTATGATACTACAAAATTAGGCCAGGGAAGGGATTCTGTTAAGCAATTATTAGAAGATAACCCTGATCTTGCTAACGAGCTGGAAGGTAAAATAAGAGCCAAGATTGTTGAAATGAATGCAGCATAACTTTTTTACCCAGGTTAAGGCATGTTGCAGTAGATACGCTTTTTATATCCATAAAAATTTATAGCTTTTCCAAACAAGTTGGATATCGTACCACACTGAATAGTGTTTGGCATACCATTTATCTGCCAGTAAAAGATTTTCCTGCGGCATGGTATTCATAGAAAAAGGAACACTTGTAACCGTTAGCACACCTGGTTTTAATAGTGGCAGGTCTGTGGAACCTGATGCGTAACCAACCCAGGTTTTTTTTCTTAATAGCACGTCTGAAACATTTTTAAAAAACCCTCGTGGTCTTTTTTGCAACAACAAATGAATAGGAAAACTTATTATAAAGGCCATCGAAATAATTATATCTGCCAGTTGTTTACTCCGTTCTCCAATTTCGCTTTCTAATTTAAAATTTGAGTGCCTGCTAACATATTTTCCTGAAATATCTTTACTGTCACTGCTTATAATACTTTCACTTTTTGAGGCAAAAAATTTTATTCTCACATTATGAGGTATTGTTTTTACCAGCTCAATTATTTTTTTAAAGGATAGCTTTCCTTCACAAAGAATAACTTCTTTTATTGGATATATGGTAAGCAGGTGTATAAGCTCAGCAATATTTCCTACTGAATTAATTCCATTTTCTTCATCTACTTCAACTCTCCCAAAAATTCTTTCTTCTATACCTGCCGATTTCATTAAAGTAACCACTGCAACGTATTCTTTAAATGTACCTGCAATTAATATTTGTCTTTGTTCATCCTCGTCATTGTTTTCTAATATCTTAAGATTAACCAGCAAAGTTCGCATCACACTGATAAGAGCATATGCGGTAAGTGAACCAAAAACCAATATGCCCCTGGAAAATCGTAAAGATTCCGGCAATAAAGAATATCCAGCTAACAGCACCACAATTGCTGCTATAGCGGAGCGATTTAGTTTTGACTGCCTATAGCTTCTATCATACAATCCTGAAAAAAAAGATGCCATTAAAAAGATTAAAGTGAACACCAGGAATGCGCCAAAAAGTAAATTTGAGGAATACTTCACCTCCTGCTTCACATATGTGTTCCATAAAAATTTGGTTAACCAAAAGCTGATCAGGATTATTATTGCATCAACAACGGGCATTCCTATCCATCGTATAAAGCGTGCCGCCGCGGATACAAATGCCCTCGCCTGTATAGCGACTTGTATCAGAAAATTAAATATTCCTGCTTTACCACTTTTGTAATGTTTGTTTACAAATACGCTCATTGCCCTGTAAAACATCCGAACATATTTAAGACTCCCCTTTTTAGTACTTTCCCCTTTAAAATGTATTATGGTGCTTTCAGCAAAATAAAAATTTTTATAACCGGCTTTTTGTATTCTATAGCTTAGGTCAATATCTTCACCATACATAAAGAAATCTTCATCAAAACCCCCGAGATCGTCAATAATTTTTTTTGATGTCATTATAAAAGCTCCGGCTAAAACATCCACCTCATTATTTCTATTTTCATCCAGGTACCCGAGGTGATACCGGGCAAACCGTTTCGATTTTGGAAATAGTTTAGACAACCCTAAAAGCTTATATAGGGAAGTAAGCGGAGACGGAAATGAACGCTTGCTTTCCTTTAAAAACTTTCCCGACCCATCTATCATATGAATGCCTAATGCCCCGGCAGCAGGTTGTGTTTCAAAAAACGAAATGCATTTATTAAAACAATCCTCAGGTATAATTGTATCAGGGTTCAAAAACAAAATATATTTTCCGGTAGCAATAGACAGGGCCTTGTTATTAGCCTTTGCAAAACCAATATTTTTTGCGTTCCATATAAATTTAACCGTATTAAATTTTTTGCTGAAAAAGGATTTACTGTCGTCAGATGAATTATTGTCAACTACTAAAATTTCGGCATCAAGGTTTTTCACAGCTCTTACTACGGAACATAGACATTGCTCTAAAAAGAACTTTACATTATAGTTCACTATGATTACAGAAAGCTGCAAATGATCAGGGGTTTAAGAGCAACGAAATACGAATTTAATTCGCACTATTCAAAATGCATTATTATTGGTTTTATAAACACATTCAATAATATAAACGTTGTAGATCAATAACCGTATTATTATAAACCGCTATTGTGTTTAGTATATTTGCAAAATGTATAAATCAACACTGATAGAAGCTACCGATGCCGGGGCCAATGAGCTAAAAAGATTTTTTAACGGCACGTTTAAAATCTCCAATAAAGAAGGCATAAATAATTTGGTAACAGAAGCTGATCATGCTGCGGAAAAAGCTATTATAAATATTATTACGAGAAATTTTCCGGAGCATAATATATTAAGTGAAGAGGCAGGTGACGTTTTAATAATTGGCCGTGAAAAAGGTACTGACAGTGAATATAGATGGATAATTGATCCCATTGATGGCACGGTAAATTTTGCAAACGGCATACCTATTTGTTGCGTAAGTATAGGACTTGAGCACAATGGAAAAATAGTTTTAGGTGCAGTTTATAATCCAAATATGAACGAATTCTTTTTTGCAGAAAAAGATTTGGGAGCCACACTTAATGATAAAAAAATAAAGGTTAGCGATAAAACAGAAGTGATAACAAGCTGCCTTGTAACGGGTTTCCCCTACACTTACCTTGATCAGCCAAATGGTCCTTTACAGATATTTGAAAAGCTAATCCGCAAAGGTATCCCTGTAAGAAGGCTTGGTAGTGCAGCCATTGATCTTTGCTGGGTTGCTGCCGGCCGCTTTGATGGTTTTTACGAACACAAATTGAACGCATGGGATAGTGCAGCGGGCTTTTTAATTGTTGAGGAGGCAGGCGGAAAAGTAACAGATTTTAACGGCGATCATTACTCCCCTTACCAACCTCACATTGTAGCTACTAATGGTAAAATTCATGATGAGTTGTTGAGGCATGTGAATGGGGATTTATAGAATATAATTGCAGATTTTGGATCTCAGATTTTAGATTTATGGATAAACATGAACTTAAAGACCGGTTAAAACAACTGGCGGTTAAAACCGGATGGTTATGTTTAAAGCTGCCGCAATCGTTTATCAATAAAGTTTATTGTGATCAACTAATTAAATGTTCGTCATCTTCAGCATCAAATTATAGAGCAGCATGCATAGGTAAATCAAAAGCAGATTTTATAAATAAACTACGAATAGTTGAAGAAGAATTGGATGAAGGTATGTTCATCTATGAGATGTTGGCTGAAACTAATGCTCCTAATAAAATTACGAGAACTTTATAAAGAGGCAAATGAATTTAATTTCTATTGTCATATCTTCTATAAACACGGCTAACGCAAATATCGAGAAAGAAAGATTAAATAAGAAAAACCTGAAATCCCCGATCTAAAATCTAAAATCAATGGCAGAAATTCGTACAGAAATATCTTCCCTTGGAGAGTTTGGCCTTATTGACCATCTCACTAAAAATAATGAGATAAGGAATGCATCCACTATATTAAGTGTTGGAGATGATGCCGGTGTTATAGATCATTTTGGAAAGCAAACTGTTATTACCACAGATATGCTGGTGGAAGGTATCCATTTTGACCTGACATATACTCCGTTAAAGCATTTAGGCTATAAAAGTATAATAGTAAACCTGAGCGATATATATGCAATGAATGCTACGCCAACCCAAATAACGCTCAGCATTGCATTTAGCAACCGCTTTAGCGTTGAGGGGCTCGATGAATTTTATGAAGGTGTTTATGCAGCCTGCGATAAATATACGGTAGACCTTATAGGCGGCGATACTACTTCTTCACAAAAAGGATTTGTTATTTCTGTTACGGCTATTGGTGAAGTGGCGCCTGATAAATATGTAACAAGAAGTGGCGCAAAACAAGGTGATCTTATCTGTGTAAGTGGAGATTTGGGCGCTGCGTTTCTCGGACTTACAATTTTGGAAAGAGAAAAGAAAGTCTTTTTAGAAACAAAAGGTGTACAGCCTGATCTCGAAAACCAGGATTATATCATAGGCAGAATGCTTAAACCTGAAGCAAGGAAAGATATTATTGAATTTCTTGCAGCCAATGAAATTACTCCCACATCAATGATTGATGTTAGCGACGGACTAAGCAGTGAGCTTTTACACATTTGCAAACAGAGCAATACCGGGTGCATTTTATATGAAGAAAAAATTCCTGTGAACGACCTTGCAAGACAGTTTGCTTATAAGCTGGAATTAGATCCCACTGCCTGCGCTTTAAGTGGGGGTGAAGATTACGAGTTGGTATTTACGCTTTCCCAAAATGATTATGATAAAATTACTTTGAACGAACAAATAAGTGTTGTAGGATATATTACAGATGCAGAACAGGGAACTGTAATTTTGACCAAAGGCGGCAATAAACATAAGCTTACTGCACAGGGCTGGAATGCTTTTAACTAAATATGGCTCTTAAATTATTTTTCTCTTTTCTTACCTCAGCATTTTTACTTACAGGCTGCACTGTAAGTAAAAATTATTCTCCTGATAAAAAATTTTCGAAAGAACAGCTTCAGGAGGATTACACTTTACTAAGAAATATTTTAGAAAAAAAACATCCGTCTTTGTATTGGTACACTTCCAAAGACAGTATGGATAATTATTTTCAACAGGGCTATCAGCATATTGAAGACTCAATGACGGAGTTACAATTTGCCTGGAAAATAATCGCTCCATTGACCAATAAGATCCGCTGCGGGCACACCAGTTTCAGCATGAGTAACGGCTGGAATAAATTTATAAAAAATAGAAAAATACCCTTTTTCCCATTGCATTTAAAAATATGGGCTGACACAATGGTTGTAACTGCAAACCTCAATATAAAAGATTCAGTTATTAAAAAAGGTTACCTCATAACAGCTATAAACGGAATTAGCAATCATCATCTGTTACAAAAAATGTTTGGATACATGGCACAGGATGGGTATGCGGATAACGTAAATTATATTCGCCTCAGCAACAACTTCCCTTACTTTCACCGCAATATTTTCGGGTTATATAAAACATATTCCATAGAATATCTTGATATCACCGGAGTGGAAAAAAAAGCACTCATTCCGATGTATGATCCATCTGCAGATACCCTGGAAAAACATAAGCGTTTTCTGCCTGGGCATGTCAAAAAGCTCTCAAAACGGCAAAGGCTTGAATGGATAAGATCTCTTCAAATTGACACTGCCCAAAGTACGGCTATACTTAAATTAAATAGCTTTGCAAAGGGTAACTTACCAAAATTTTTCAGGCGAACTTTTAAAAGACTACACGAAGAAAATATTTCGAATCTAATTTTCGATATTAGGAATAATGGTGGAGGAGATATAAATAATTTTGTTTTCTTAACGAGGTTTATAAGCAACAGTTCTTTTAAAGTTGCAGATACTGCCGCATCCATAGCAAAAAATTTCAGGCCATATTCACGATATATAAAGGCTGGGTTTTTTGACAGGCTTGCGCTGGTTTTTCTAACAAAAAAGGGCAATGATAAAAAATATCATTTTGGCTTTTGGGAAAACCGAAACATAAAACCCAAACAACATAATCATTTTAATGGTAATGTTTATGTGCTCACAAACGGATTAACTTTTTCAGCCTCAGCCTTGTTTTGTAACGCTGTCAAAGGTCAAAGTAATGTAAAGCTTGTTGGTGAAGAAACAGGAGGAGGATGGTATGGCAACTCCGGAATTATGATACCGGACATAATTTTACCTAGTACAAAACTGAAGGTAAGATTGCCATTTTTCAGATTAGTGCAATATCATCATATCGCAAAAAAAGGTACGGGTGTACTACCTGATGTTTTAGTTGGTCCAACAGTAAAAGATGTACGGGATAATATTGATAGAAAAACAGCAGTGGCCAAAGAAATGATTCGCAAAAATAATTGAGCAATATTTATTCAGCTTAAACCTTCTCTTCAATAACATTCATATTCTCATCCAGCATTGCAAATGCAGCAGCATAACCCTTTTGTATCATACCATAATGATGATCGATACCTAATGCTTTAGCAGGATAAAGACTTGCCATTCTTAATGCTTCATTTATATCTATACCAACTTCTGAAATACAGTTTTTTATTGATTGAATCATAGTGATAGCCGATCCGCTTAAAATCCCATTGGAAGTAAACTTATCTCCTTCTCTTTTATGGAGATAGGCTCCCTGGCTTGTTTCGGTAACAGCATCAGTTATTAGAAACAGCCTTCGATCCATTAATCTTTTTGCCATTCTTATAACCTCGAAATCGACATGATATCCATCCGCAATTATGCTGCCCATCACTCCCGGGTGTTGCATAACAGCCCCGGCCAAACCGGCTTCGCGGTGATGAAGCGGGCTCATTGCATTAAATAAATGTGTGACCAGGTGTATACCATCATCAAAAAATTGAGTCGCTTCCTTGAAGGTTGCATTGCTATGACCTGCAGAAACTATAATACCGTATGATTGTATAAGATCAATAACTTCTTTGCTGCAAACTTCCGGAGCCAGGGTTATTATCTTAATTATATCTTTTCCGTATTCCAGTAAATCGGTTACTTCTTTAATATCCGGAGAATGGATAAGCGCCTCTATATGTGCACCGCGTTTTAATTTATTTATCCATGGGCCTTCCAAATGTAAACCCGGCACCCCATTGCCACCAATGTTGCGATATTGTTTTACTGCATCTATGCACTTATAAAAAACATCAACTGTATTAGTAGCTGCTGTAGGCAGAAAAAAATGCGTTCCTCCGCTTACACAATGTTCATGCATAATTTGCAAGGTATCCACGGCAGGAAATACTGAAAATAATTTTTGGACTGCTCCATAAATTTGTATATCAATAAATGCCGGAACCAGCAAGGATAATTGTACGTCAACCCTTATATCTTTTGGTAACGAAATAACTGGAAGCACATTCTTTATAACATCATCTTCCACAATTACCGCATGATCGGGCAAACGTTCTACTCCGGTAAATACATGATCTGCAGCATATATCTTTTGCATAAGCCTTATAATTTAAATTCATCCCTATCTCTCCAAAACGGAAATTTCTCCCTTACTTCATCTAACTTTTCTTTTACCAAGACAAAAGTGAAAACATCTTCTTCATTTGCTTTTTGATACAAAATTTCTCCCAGTGGATCAACGATCATACTCTCGCCGCAATAATTAATTTTATTAGCATCCTCACCTACCCGGTTTACTCCCACAACATAACATTGATTTTCTATCGCCCTTGCTCTCAATAAGGTTTTCCATGCAATACTTCTGCGTTCAGGCCAGTTGGCAACATAAATCAAAACATCATACTCAAATCCCTGCTTCACCCCCGGCACCTCTCCAGCGAAGAACGGGGTTTGCCTGGACCATACGGGAAACCTCAAATCATAACAGATCAGTAAATTTATTTTCCAGCCTTTAACAGAAGCGATCAATCTTTTATTTCCTGCGGTATAATATTGGTCTTCATTAGCAAAGGCGAATAAATGACGCTTATCATAATATCCATATTCACCATTAGGCAACATCCATACTAAACGGTTAAAGTACTTGCCGCCTGCCTCTATGATAACGCTGCCGGTTAAAACTATTTTTTTTGATAAGGCTATATTCCTCATCCACACAATAGTTTCTCCATCCATCTTTTCAGCAAGCATTTTTGTATTCATGCTGAAACCTGTGGAAAACATTTCAGGTAAAATAACCACTTCCGTTCTCTCTTTAATACTTTCAATTTTTTCAAAAAGCATTTGAAGATTTGCTTTTTTATTTTCCCAGGCGGGGTTGGGTTGTATAACGGTTAGGCTGAGAGATGACATAGAATGTATGGGCCAAAGTTATTAATTTGATAAGTAAAAATGTAACTGCACATGCAAATGGACTAAGATACGTTACAAATAGAATCGGGGGTTTTGGTTTTGCAAGAAAGAGGTTATAAAAATTAGTGGGCTATACCGTTGCTTTGTACTTAATTAACTATAACGATTTTCCCTCCTGTAATTACAAGCCTGCCAATTGGCTTAACAAATTCAATTCCTTCTCCGGATAAAACCTGCTTTACTTTTTCGAAACTTTTTTCTTCTACAGCGATCAATAAACCGCCGCTCGTTTGGGGATCAGCTAAAATGGTTTTCTGATAATCACTAATGTTTCTGATTTTATATCCATAGCTATCCCAGTTTCTGCTAGTACCCCCGGGAATACTTTTTTGCGCAACATAAAATTTAAGATCATCAATTAGTAAAGGAACATTTTCAAAATCAACAACAGCGCTTAGGCCACTGCCTTCGGCCATTTCCACCAAATGACCAAGTAAGCCAAAACCAGTTACGTCTGTCATCGCATTCACTCCGGTAAAGCTTCCTAATATTTCTCCCACTTTATTTAATTGCATCATTTGTTTTGCAGCTATACCTTTATGTTGCTCTTTTAGAACCCCCTTCTTTTCTGCGGTTGTTAAAATGCCTACACCTAACGCCTTGGTTAGTAAAAGAAGGTCGCCTTCTTTAGCCGTGTTATTTTTCTTAATATTTTCCAGGGCAACAAGGCCACTAACCGCCAGTCCAAAAATTGGTTCAGGAGAATCAATACTATGCCCGCCGGCTAACGGAATTCCTGCTTCCTTACAAATACTCCTGCTTCCTTCAATTACTTTTTGGGCAATGGCCGGCGGCAAAATGTTTATAGGCCATCCTAAAATTGCAATAGCAACAATTGGCCTTCCTCCCATGGCATACACGTCACTTATTGCATTAGCACTTGCAATCCGGCCGAACTCAAAAGGATCATCAACAATGGGCATAAAAAAGTCCGTTGTAGATATTAACGCCATTCCATTTTCGAGATCATAAATTGCTGCGTCATCTTTACTGCTGTTACCCACTAAAAGATTTTTATTATCTGGTAACTGCAGGTTACTTTTTAAAATTTCATCTAAAACTGAGGGAGCAATTTTGCAACCACAGCCAGCGCCATGTGAGTATTGTGTAAGTTTAATTTTTGGGTTATCGGGTATGAATTTCTTCTTCATTTGGTCAAAATATCACTGGCCTGATTAATTTTTTTTCTTCGTAATAACACCGCTGAATTCTTTTGAAAATCACCCGCAAATCTTATCTCATACCGGTCTTTACCATCCTGTAAAATTAGTAGGCCTGTGTTAGGAGGAATACTCCCAAGATTTTCCGCATACATTACCAGTTGTAATGAATCGCCAAGATCAGGCGTGATGTAAATTGTTTTGGTTATTGCATTGGTGCTAAGCGCCTGGTTGGCTAAAATAACTTTTCCATTTAGTAGTACACTCACAATATCTCCATCTACCTCCCCATTATCATACAAGGTTAACACTAAACTATCCGATTTGAAAAAAACGCTTTGGATGTTCTCCGTTTTTCTCTTGCTAACTTCTGCTGCGGATACAATAGGTGTGGCCACAGGCAAAGATTTGACTTGTGGCGGCGTTATAATGATTGCCGGTATTTTTGCAGTTTGCTTTTCTGCAGGTTCTTCTTTTTTTATCACTGGAGGATTTAAAATCGCTGCCACTGGCTTTTCCTGTTCTTTAACCGCTATTGGCTGGGATTTCGTTTTTGTAACCAGGAAAGAATCAGTTGCATTTTCTTTTGGTTTTACTACAGTAATGATCTTAGGTTTACTCTGGGTAACTGGTGAAGATTGTATTGCAACTTGTTGGGTGGGTGTTGAGGGCAGTTGTTGAGGTTTTTTTATGGCAACAGGAACTTGAGATATTACAGTATCTTTTAGCTTTTCAGCAACAATGATCCTGGGCTTGCTTTGAGTAACTGGTAAAGATTGTATTGCAACTTGTTCCTTTGGTGTTGAGGGTAATTGTTGAACTTTTTTTATGGCCACGGGCATTTGAGTAATCACTGTATCATTAGATTTTTGAGAAGCGGTTATCTCCGGCTTGCTTTGAGTAGCAAGCGGAGGTTGTACAACAGGAACAGATACAGGTGCTTTTGTTATAGATGTTGAATCATCTTTCTTTATTGCCGCCACCGGACTCAGTTTTTCTTCGGTGTTTGATACAGTTACTATTTCCTGTTTATCTTTTGCTTTAGGTTGAAGAAAGGAAAGAGAACCTGATAAATTTAATTCATTGAGCTTGGGAATTATTTTTGTTGGTTTTCCAACGTCTGTTTTTCGTAATTGAATACTGCCGGTAATAGATCTGTAAATCTTTGTTTTAGTTGTTTTAAAAGTACCGTTCAACATCACTGCTGTATCTTCAATAATCAACGTCAAAAAATCGGACTGCCTTACTCCCTTTGCAGGCGCTTCAGAAAAATCGTTATAAACTAGATTTTCATCTTCAACTAATACACTGCCATTTTCGTTTTTAACTGTTACAGCTTTTACACCAATTTCCGAAACACCATTAACTGTAAAAGTTGTATGTGTGTACCCGGTAAGTTTTCCGTTATTCTCGCTAATGGCAAGTTCGTAAGGAATGTCCTTGTCGGTTGTATGTATAAATCCTATCCAGAGGCCGGTAATATTCTGCGCAAAAATTTGTAACGGAAGTAATAAGATTGTGATCAGTGTTTTCATTACACTTTATTTTTAAGAGGGTACAGGTCTTCCACATTATTTATCGTAACGGTTTCGCAAGATATTTTATTTAATAAATCATCCAGGTTTATTCTGTTATGCAACCCTTTGCTGTAGCACTTATCATAATATTTGAGTAAAATGGAAAAACTTTCCCGGATATCATTTTCAGACAAATATTTCACAGCATTTTTTGTTTCTAAACCTCCCAGTCTTTTTTGAATGCGCCCTATTGCATTTAACAACTCGTCTTTTTTGAGGGTGCCATAAGTTTTTACAAGGTAACTAAGTCTTTGCTCAAATGGTATATCAATAAAATAAACAGGACTACTGCGCATTTGGTCCCAAAGGCTTTTAGGGATATTTAACTCACCGATTCTTTTGCTCTCATCTTCCATCCATAACGGCTCTTCCAAACCTTCCGCCGCATGGGAAGCTTTAGAATATAATTCCAGTGCCAATATGTTTTCGAACATTTCCTGTGAAGGCTGTGGTTTTTCTCCAAGAGCCCCGAACGCAGATCCTTTATGATTTGCTAATGCTTCGAGATTTATCACAGGCTTTCCGAGGCGGCGCATTGCTTCAATCAAAATAGTTTTACCTGATCCTGTATATCCGCCTAATATTTTAAGATTATACTCTGTATTAAATTGCTGCAGAACCCAATTACGAAAGGCTTTGTAACCTCCGGCTAAAGTATAAACCTTATGCCCATATAGATCTAAAAGCCAGGCAAGAGCTGTACTTCGCATTCCTCCACGCCAGCAGTGTATAAGAACGATGTTCGTTGATCGTTGGTCGTTGATTGCCTGAGCCTTTTTTTCGGCCAACGACCAACGACCCGCCATTAATGATTCAACTTCCTCAACCATCTTCCTCATCTTTATACCAAAATAATCAAGGCCGGTTTTAATTGCCTGTTGCCTGCTTTGCTGCTTATAAGTTGTTCCAACTATTTTTCTTTCTTCATCATTGAAAAGAGGCAGGCTATAGGCAGATGGAATGTGGGCATGAATAAATTCTGAAGGGCTTCGAACATCAAGCACCGGATGTTCTTGTGCTAAAGATAAAAATTGCTCTATCGGAATTTTTTGAATGGCCATTAGCGATGATTAGGAACAAAATTTAGTAAACAAAAAAACCACCGTTTATAACAGTGGTTCAAAACAATATTTAAATCTTTAATTGTTCATTGAAATCAGGAACTCCATATTGTCTTTTGTTCCCTTCATATTTTTCATTAAAATATTAAGCGCTTCTTCAGGATTCATATCAGCCATATGATTTCTCAAAACCCACATACGTTGTAAAACATCTTTATCCAATAAAAGATCATCACGGCGGGTAGAGGAAGCCACAATATCAATTGCAGGGAATATTCTTCTGTTTGATAATCTCCGGTCAAGTTGTAATTCCATGTTACCTGTACCCTTAAATTCTTCAAAAATTACTTCATCCATTTTGCTGCCGGTATCTACTAAAGCTGTTGCAATAATGGTAAGAGATCCGCCGAATTCTATCTTTCTTGCTGCCCCAAAAAATTGTTTTGGCTTTTGCATAGCATTAGCTTCCACACCACCGCTCAAAACTTTACCACTTGCCGGAGCAACTGTATTATGAGCTCTTGCCAAACGTGTTATACTATCTAACAAGATCACCACATCATGCCCACATTCAACAAGGCGTTTTGCCTTTTGAAGCGCCATAGTGCTCACCTTAACATGCTTTTCTGCGGGCTCATCAAACGTAGAAGCAATAACCTCCGCTCTCACGCTACGTTCCATGTCGGTAACTTCTTCAGGCCTCTCATCAACCAAAACAATCATCAAATAACATTCCGGGTGATTGGCTGCTATTGCATTGGCAATTTCCTTTAACAACATTGTCTTACCCGTTTTTGGCTGGGCAACAATAAGTCCGCGTTGTCCTTTTCCAATTGGAGTAAACAGGTCCATTATTCTTGTAGAAAGATTATTTGGGGCTGTACAAAGATTCAATTTTTCAAAAGGAAATAATGGGGTCAGGTAATCAAAAGGAACACGGTCCCGAACCTCATCAGGTCCTTTACCATTTATAGTTTCAACTTTTAAGAGTGCAAAATATTTCTCGCCTTCCTTTGGCGGACGAACAGAACCATAAACAGTATCACCGGTTTTTAAACCGAACAATTTTATCTGTGATGGTGATACATAAATATCATCCGGAGAAGATAAATAATTGTAATCGCTGCTGCGCAAAAAGCCGTAACCATCCGGCATCATTTCCAAAACGCCTTCACCTAATATAACTCCATCAAATTCTATATTAAACGCAGGATCCCTGCGTTGCGGGAAGCTTTTTTGCTGAGCAGCAGCCGCTCCATTGGTTTGGTTGTCTACCTGCTGTATATCATCATTTAACAACTCTATCAGGGCGGGCGCTATAGCCGCCATTTTATTGTGAGAATCCTCTAAACTTTTTTCTATATTATCTTCTTCAAGATCAAGATCATCTGCTTCCTCTTCTACGTTTTTTTTAACGAATTTCTTTTTTTCATGAACAGGCTCAGGTTTTTTTAACCTTACCTCCTGTTTTGGCTTTTCTTCAGCAACAGGCTGGCTCTCTATTTTAGCAGGTTCCTCTAAAGGCTTGCGTACCCGCTTGCGCTTTGGCTTTTCGCCATCAATATTATTTTCTACGTTGGTCATTGATAATTGATTGTTGAGAATTTGAGAGATCAATTCTTGTTTATCTAATTTTTTAGGGTTGGAAATATTTTGTTCTGTTGCTATATCCTGCAACTCAGGAACGAGCATATCGTTCAGTTGTAAAATGTCGTACATAAAAGGCCTATAGGTTAAATCCGAAAAAATCTTAAAAGTTGTGAAATCTAATTTTTGATGATTTATTTGGAAAGGATGCGGTTACTTACTGAATAAATCTTAGAGCATTAGGAGAACTAGTCAGCATTTCCTTTGCAATAATACAGCTATTTTATAAAATATAAAATATTTTGTTTAATAATTAACGGATTTGAATTTACATAGAGTGTATTTGCGTAAAAACACGTTACTGAAATTCCTTACAAGCCCCCGGAGTTTATGCGTAACCTGTATCTTTGCCCTCCTAAAAATAAAAAAATGTTTAGTAAAAGAGTGAAAATAAAAGAACTGTTGGCCAAAGACGAAGTTGATTATGAGGCAGTAATTACAGGCTGGGTTAGAACTTTTAGGAATAATCAGTTTATAGCTATAAATGATGGCAGTACAAATAATAATATCCAGGTAGTAGCTGAACTGGGCAAATACGAAGATTCGCTATTAAAAAGAATTACCACAGGAGCTTCGTTAAAGGTGATGGGTAAGGTGGTTGCTTCATTAGGCAAAGGCCAGAAGGTAGAAGTGAAAGCCTCTTCAATTGAAATTCTTGGTGATAGCGATCCCGATAAATTTCCATTACAACCTAAAAAGCACAGCCTGGAGTTTTTAAGAGAAGTGTCGCATCTTCGTTTCCGTACCAATACATTTGGAGCTATTTTTCGTATTCGCCATTCTCTTGCTTTTGGTATTCATAAATTTTTCAACGATAAAGGTTTTCTCTACCTGCAAACCCCAATTATTACCGGATCCGATGCGGAGGGGGCGGGGGAATTGTTTCATGTAACCAGTTTCGACCTCGCAAATCCCGAAAAAAACGATGATGGCACAATCAACTACAAAGAAGACTTCTTTGGAAAGGCAACCAATCTTACAGTGAGCGGACAATTAGAAGCCGAATTGGGTGCCTTAGCCTTTGGAGAGGTTTATACCTTTGGGCCAACTTTTCGGGCAGAAAATTCCAACACCACACGTCATCTCGCCGAATTTTGGATGATTGAGCCGGAAGTTGCTTTTGCAGATATTGACGACAATATTAACCTTGCGGAAGAATTTATAAAATATATTATTAAATATGCCCTTGAAAATAACCGGGATGATCTTGAGTTTTTGGCAACACGTTTACAGGACGAAGAAAAACAAAAACCTGCTGCTGACAGATCTGAGCTTAACCTGATTGAAAAACTGCAGTTTGTAATTAACAACAATTTCGAGCGCCTCACTTATACTGAGGCAATTGATATTCTACGAGAATCAGGGCATAATAAAAAGAAAAAATTTCAGTATCTGATTGATAAATGGGGAGTTGATCTGCAAAGTGAGCATGAGCGTTATCTTGTAGAAAAGCACTTTAAAAAACCGGTTATCTTAACAGATTATCCAAAACAAATAAAAGCGTTTTACATGCGCCAAAATGATGATGGAAAAACGGTTGCTGCTATGGATATTTTGGCTCCGGGTATTGGTGAAATTATAGGAGGATCACAAAGAGAAGAAAGACTGGATAAACTAACTGAACGTATGAAGGAAATGAATATTCCGGCGCATGAGTTGGATTGGTATTTAGACACCAGGAGATTTGGCACATGCCCTCATGCAGGCTTCGGGCTTGGATTTGAGCGCCTGGCTCTTTTTGTTACAGGAATGACAAATATCAGGGATGTGATCGCTTTTCCGAGAACACCTAAGAGTGCGGAATTTTAACCTCACCTAAATCCTCTTCAAAGGAGAGGACATGCTATTCTTCTTCGGAGAATAATTGTAGATGCGGATGCCTTTATATCTTAATTAACCGATTCACGGCCGTTTCTAATGTTGAGTTCTGCTTCGAAAAACAAAACCGCACTACTTTATCTTCTTTTCCATTTTTGTAAAAAGCTGATACAGGAATTGTTACTACACCATGCTCTTTAGTAATCCGGATTGCAAACTCCCTTTCACTTTCATCACTGATTTCTTTGTAGCTGTAAATCTGGAAATAACTGCCATGGGAAATGAGCGGTTTAAACTTAGTTTGCTTCATCAGTTCCTGGAAATAATCTCTTTTTAATTGCATAAGATATCCTACTTGTGTGTAAGATTCTTTTTGCTTTAAAAAATCTGCCAATGCATATTGTACAGGTGTGTTGCAGCTAAAACAATTAAACTGATGCACTTTTCTAAATTCTTTCATCATCGGTTCAGGTGCAACGCAATACCCCATTTTCCATCCTGTACAGTGATATACCTTTCCGAAAGAGAAGCAAATAAAGCTCCTTTCCATCAGATCAGGATAACGTAAAATACTTTCATGCTGCAGTCCGTCAAATACAAGGTGTTCATAAACCTCGTCGCTCAAAATAAAAATATCAGTATCGCTAACTATTTTTCGAAGCTCCTCGATATCCTTTTTACTTAACACGCTTCCCGTAGGGTTGTTAGGAGAATTAAGCATTATCATTCTTGTTTTCGGAGTAATCTTTTTTCGAACCTCATCCCAGTTTATTTTATAGTCCGGATACATCATTGGAATTAAAACAGGTATCGCACCATTGATCTCCACATTGGGAATATAACTGTCATATCCGGGCTCAAAAACAATTACTTCATCGCCGGACCGCAATACTGCAGTGAGAGCTGTATAAATTGCATAAGTGCCGCCGGGAGTAATGGTTATTTCGCTTTCGGCATTAATATTATTTTGATATAAATAAAATACTTTTTCGGCTATCGCCTCCCTCAACTTAAGTATCCCATGCATATGCGCATATTGATTATCGCCTGATTTCATATAATAGGAAACAAGATCAATTAACTCAGCGCTCATGGAGAAATCAGGAAAGCCCTGTCCAAGATTTATTGCATTGTACTCAATAGCCATTGAGCTCATTACAGTAAAAATGGTAGGAGCAACGTGAGGAAGTTTACTAATAATCGGGGGGGATGCCACAATAAATTTTATAGAAATTTATGATTAATTTTCTATAAAAATTTTTCGCCTTTGTTTCTTTTAATTTCAGCAAGATATTCTTTTATCTCCTGCTCTTTATCCTTCTTACATATCAGCAAGGCATCTTTTGTGTCAACCACTATAAAATCATCAAGGCCTTGTAATAAAACTAATTTTTTATTATCAGCCTGTATCACATTTTTGGTAGCATCGAATACCATTACATTATCACCTACCACAGCATTGCCAAAATAATCTTTTTCAAGATTATCATAAACACTGCCCCATGCTCCGAGGTCGCTCCAGCCAAAGGAAGAGGGAATTACATAAACATTCTCCGCTTTTTCTATAACCCCATAATCAATCGAAATATTTACGCATTGAGGATATATTTTTTCAATAGAGGTTTTTTCTTCTTCTTTATTAAAGAAACTTTTTTCGGCATCAAAAACTTCATGCATTTCTGGCAAATAGTTTTCAAAAGCATTAATTATATTTTTGGTTTGCCAAACAAAAATTCCTGCATTCCATAAAAAGTCGCCGCTTTCAATAAAAGTTTTTGCTAACTCAATATCAGGCTTCTCTGTAAAAGTTTTTACCTTATAAATATTATCAGTTACTGATTGTGCTTCGTATTGAATATAACCATACCCGGTGTTAGGATTACTAGGTTTTATGCCAAGCGTTAACAATGCATTGTGCTTTGCTGTAAAATCAAGTGCCTCCAGGCTCGCCTTTATAAAGCTTATATCATCAGAAACTATGTGATCTGCCGGAGCACATATTAAATTGCTGTTTGGGTTTAATTGTTGCAATTTATAAGAAATATATGCTATACAGGCTGCCGTATTCTTGCGGGATGGCTCACATAAAATATTGCCGGGATTTAATTCAGGCAACTGCTTTGAAACAATAAGTTCATATTGGCGGGATGTAACAACATAAATATTTTCTTCAGGAATAAATTGTGCAAACCGATCGTAGGTTGATTGAATAAGTGTTTTGCCGAGATTTAAAATATCCAAAAATTGTTTGGGATAAGCCGTACGGCTCATTGGCCAAAAGCGGCTGCCAATTCCGCCGGCCATAATAGCTACGTAATTATTTTTTTTCATGATAATGTTATATTATTCCTTCACGTACAAGGTCATGTAAATGGATCATCCCGGCATATTTATTATCGTCCACAACCAACAGTTGATTAATGTTATTTTTTCGCATAATATCAAGCGCATCTACAGCCAGGTTATTAACAAAAATAGTCTTCGGTAGCCTTGTCATGATGTCGTGGGCTTTTACGTCCTCTAATGGAATATTTTTTTCCAGCATTCTCCTTAGATCGCCATCTGTAATTATGCCAAGCACAACTTTATCATCATCAATTACCGCAGTTGCACCTAAACGTTTTTTTGTAATTTCTATTATAACATCTTTAAGGCTGCTGTTTTCTTTAACCGCCGGCTTTTCATTTTGATAGTAAAGATCTGCAACCCTCAGATATAGCTTTTTACCTATTGTACCACCAGGATGAAACCTGGCAAATTCGCCTGAACCGAAACCTTTTATTTCCATTAGGCACATAGCTAATGCATCTCCCATAACCATTTGTGCGGTTGTACTTGAGGTAGGAGCAAGGTTATGCGGACAAGCTTCTTCACTAACCGTTGTGTTTAAAATAATATCTGCCTGTAAAGCCAAAAATGATTTTGTTTGCCCTACCATAGCTATTAATATTTTGCCAAAATTTTTTAATAAAGGTATCAGTATTTTAATTTCTGGGCTATCCCCGCTTTTACTTATAACCATAACCACATCGTCTTGTTGCACCATTCCGATGTCTCCGTGTATTGCATCTGCTGCATGCATAAATGATGAGGGAGTGCCGGTACTGTTTAATGTGGCAACTATTTTTTGCGCTATGATGGCGCTTTTACCAATTCCACTAACTATAACCCTTCCTTTACATGAGTTTATCAGTTGTACAGCCTTTACAAAATCTTCATTGGCATATTCAATTAACCCTTCAATTGCATTGACTTCCTGCTGAATAGTACGTTTTGCGGTAAATAAAATGTCGTTAGGTTTCATGCAAAAAATCAAGTTGCTAAGTCTGCAGAATTAAATAATTCCGATAATAAAAAACTTTGCCTTTTTAAAAACTATAAAAAAAGAAATTGAAGCTGCAAACGTACTTTAATTCAGTCAGCAGCCAAAAACTCTTAAAACTTAAATCTTTTTCAGCAAAAATTGTTGTATCTTAATTGATAAAAAAATTATTTAACAGCTATCACAATTGTGATAACTAACCTATTTTTCACCGACCCATTTTTAACTTCGCCAACTTTTTAAAAAACCCAGACTGACCTAAAACAATGACGACTAAGAATTTAAAATCCAAAAATATTGCCGCAAAAATATCAGCGGGCAGCAAAAAAATTACTTCTTTAAAAAATCAGTCTGAGCTTAGCAAACATCTTCAACAACAGTTTGGCTTTGATGAATTTAAAAATTCACAACAGGACATTATTAAAAGCCTTTTAAGTGGAAAAGACACCTTTGTTATAATGCCAACTGGTGGCGGAAAAAGTCTTTGCTATCAATTACCGGCAATAATCAGTAAAGGCTGTGCAATTATAGTATCGCCTCTTATTGCCTTAATGAAGAACCAGGTAGACCTTGTTAGGAGCTACAATAGCAAGGATAACGTGGCTCATTTTTTAAATAGCACGTTAAATAAAGGGCAGCAAAAAATTGTTAAGGAAGATTTGATATCGGGCCATACAAAGTTACTTTACGTGGCTCCGGAAACGCTTACTAAGGAAGAAAATGTGGAGTTTTTTAAAGACCTTGAAATATCATTTTTTGCAGTTGATGAAGCACATTGCATCAGCGAGTGGGGGCATGATTTTAGACCGGAATATCGCAGGTTAAGGGAAATTATGGATATGATAAACAAAGATATTCCCGTAATTGCTTTGACCGCCACTGCTACGCCAAAGGTTCAAAGTGATATACTAAAAAATCTTGGATTACGTGATCCCAATATTTTTATTTCTTCATTTAACCGGCCAAACCTTTATTATGAAATTCAGCCAAAAACTAAAAAAGAGCAGGCGGTAAAAAGCATTGTAAAATTTATTTCTCAAAATAAAGGTAAGAGTGGAATTATTTATACATTGAACCGCAAAACCACCGAAGAGTTAGCTGACATGCTTATGGCCAATGGTATAAAAGCAGTTGCCTATCATGCAGGGTTCGATTCAAAGTTAAGAGCCACCAAACAAGATCAGTTTTTAAACGAGGATGTACAGGTAATAGTTGCCACTATTGCATTTGGAATGGGGATAGATAAACCGGACGTACGTTTTGTTATTCATTATAATATTCCAAAATCAATAGAAAATTATTACCAGGAAACCGGGAGAGCTGGGAGAGACGGGCTGGAAGGAAAATGCATTTTATATTATTCTTACAAAGATGTTTCCAAGCTTGAACATTTAATGAGAGATAAAACATTAAGCGAAAGAGAAGTTGGAGCTCAATTAATAAATGAAACTGTAGCATACTCCCAAAGCGCCGTTTGCAGAAGAAAAATCTTATTAAGTTATTTCGGTGAAGATTATGATGTGGCCAACTGCAATGAGATGTGCGATAATTGCAAGAGCCCCAAAGATTTAATTGAAGCAAAGTTAGAAGCGCAACTGGCTTTGAAAGTAATTAAAGCTTTAGGGGAAAGATTTACAATGGACTATGTTATCAACGTGATGACCGGGAAGCTGAATCCACAAATAAAGATGTACCGGCATGAGACCCTCGATGTATTTGGCATTGGAAAAGAAAACGATGAACATTTTTGGAATTCTTTATTACGCCAAATGCTTTTGGAAAAGCTGATTCAAAAGGATATTGTTGAGTATGGTCTTTTAAAATTTTGCAAAAAAGGCGAAGTTTTTTTAAAAAAGCCGGTTAGTTTTAAGATAGCGCTTAACAATATATTTGAAGATGCATCAGGTGATGATGATGAAGGCAGGCCGGGTGATGATATTGTAAATGGTGCTGACGAAACTTTGTTGGCGATGCTTAAAGAAGTTCGCAAACAGGTGGCTAAAGAAAAAAACCTGCCTCCTTTTGTAATTTTTTTAGAAACAAGCCTTGAAGATATGGCTACTTTATATCCTACTACAACAGAAGAATTAGAAAAATGCCAGGGAATTAGTAAAGGAAAGGCTTTGCGGTATGGTAAAAGATTTACAGAACTCATTGCAAATTATGTGGAGGAAAATGAATTGGAAAAGCCAGATGATTTTGTAATGAAAAGCGTTGTAAATAAAAATAGCAACAAAGTTTTTATTATTCAAAATGTAGATAAAAAAATGCCTTTGGAGCTAATAGCAAAAAACAAAACTTTAAAAATAGAAGAGCTTTTAGAAGAAATGGAAACAATTGTAGCAAGCGGCACGAAATTAAACCTGGATTATGCGATCGAAGATCTGGTTGAGGAAGATGAAAAAGAAGAAATCATTGATTATTTTAAAGGATGCCAAACTTCTAGCCTGGATATTGCAAGAGAAGAGCTTGCAGACAGTAATTACAGTTGGGAGCAGCTTAAATTAATGCGCATCAAATTTTTATGTGAGTATGGTAACTAGTAAATCAGGAAATCCTATATTTGCAACCCTGAATAAAGCTGGTGCGGTAGCTCAGTCGGTAGAGCAAAGGACTGAAAATCCTTGTGTCGGCGGTTCGATCCCGCCCCACACCACATAAAAAAATTATAATCATTAGCCTCAACCCCTGTTAGGGTTTTGCCTTTTTGTTGAAGATGGGGAATTTTTTTCAATCAATGTTTTTTTTCTAAAATATCCGATTATATTTCTTTAAAAAAAGTAAAACTTGTACTCATTCTATACCGTTAGTAAAATACCTTTTTCTAATTTGTTTAAAAAACTGCATGCTACCAATCAGGCGGTCGAAATCACCATTTACGGATAAAAACCAAATGTGGATATTCCCTTTCTATTTCTACAGACAATATCCATAACAAAATTCTTCTGAGGAAACCCTGTAAAGTGAGGGAAAAGATAGGAAATACGCCTTTATCTCATTAGCAAGTTTAAGCAGTATAGCAAACAATTATCTCTTTACGTAAAAGGGAATATTAGCTGTTGCTACACTATTATTACCATCTGTTACATAAACAAATAAACGGTAGGCACCTTCCTCATTTGGGGCTTTCAATGAAGCTTTTCCATTAATAGCAGCAACTATTAAGCTTTCTACAGGCGTTGGCTTTGATTCGAAATCGCCTCCTTCTCCTACCTGCTTAGGCTCGGGGAGCAATTCCCAACGGTAAGAAAGTTTATCATTATCAGGGTCTGCGGCAACCACTAACACATCATATCTTTTCCCAGGATTTAAATAAATATCCTCAACAGCTTTTTTATTATTTACCTGCAGAGAGTATAAATGCGGAGCCTGGTTTTTTGGCCAGGTTCCTGACCAGAGATATTGTAGTACGTCAACTACCTCGGATTCCTCACCCTTTCAGTAAATATGCCATACCAGGTAGGAGTACGCTCCTGTTTTTGCCCCCAGAGAAAAACGTAGGAACCAATACAGTTATCTTTATCTTTTTCGACAGAATATTCATAACGGCTTTTGTACACAGCGGCTTTCTCACTACTGGTTTCTTCTATGGGAGATCGCGGAGGCACTGGCATTTGTCGATAAACGCCGTACACATTGTCATTCCAGATTTTTCTATAGTTCAACCTTTTATCAAAAGCAAAGACACCTTTGAGTGATAAGCCCTTAACCCAGGGAATTTGTTGCTCCAATTGTAAATTAGTCAGGAGGGTGTTGTTCTCCGTATTATCATAACCAGCAGCCGGATCAATAGCCCTCAATGTGTTTACATAACCAGATAAAGCATAGCCAACTCCTGGATACATGGCCGGAATAGTAGGCGGGTTTCTTAATGTATGTTCAAAAATACTTGAGATTCCGGTTGTTGGAGCAACCCTTTTTTCCAATTTTCCTGATATATCTATTGAGACCTTGGTGGTTTTGGTCACCTGCAAATCAAGATTCATTCTCAGATTGTATCTTTTATAGTTCAAAGAACTATATAATCCAGCCTGGTCAAGATAGCCTAATGAAGCAAAATACTTTATTTTATCTGTGCCTCCATTAAAAGAAAGATTGTGTTGTTTTTGCGGTGCTGTACCTCCCATCACCAGCTTTTGCCAATTGGTATTTGGGTAAAGAACAGGGTCTTCGCCGCTTCTGAATTTTTCAATTTGATCATTAGTATAGCCGAGCGGTAAACGATCATTTAAAAGTGCTTCGTTCAATAACATCCAGGAAGGACATTAGGTGTGGTCGATTTTTCTTCGTTAAAGCCGTCTATCATTTATTTGCCGGAATTAAAAGGAAAAGTACTTATATACAGTGCGGTAAAATATCAGGACATTAAATTTGATCTCGAAAAACCACTAGGTCTATGGATCGGTTGTTATAAATCACCAGAGAAAATAAAACATCCGGTTTCCTGGGGAGCCTTTATGGGAAGTAAATATAACGGAACATTTAAGACGCCCATAATAATACTAAATATAACCCGTGAGTAAAACCTTAAAGAAATTACAACCAACTTTATTTTTTATCTCAGAAGATGTTTTTGTGAGTTTTTTTGTCGCATTTTCCTCTCTTTTATTAATCCGGATTAGTAGTCTGTTTTATGTCCGGTGAATTTCGTATTTCATGATTTGTATATTGTTTCGCGAGTTGTTTTATTTCTTCTTCTGTTTTTTCTTCTATATTAATTATTTTATTATCAGCCTTTTCATGAGCAGATACCAGTTCATTTATTTTAACATGAACCGCCGCTGAAAAGCGATTAACTGATTTTTGTATAATAAATATGCTAAGGAAGGTAAACGAAAATATTACGTCCATTATAGTCTTGTTACCCGGCTGTGTGTATACTCTTTTATCAGTAAAGTACAGGGCAACTAAAAAAAGCGCAATTATAAATGTGATAGAATTACCTAGAAGCCTGGTAACTTTCATACTAAACTTTTCGAACAAATCTTCAATCTTTTTATAAAGTATTTTCATGTATTGAATGTGAGTAGGTGCTTCTTTTTTGCTGAAAACTATCTTCCAAAATCATCGCTCAGCCTTACTATATCATCCTCATCGCTTGGGTTATCCTCATCCGTATGCTGCCATATTTCTGCTACTACTCCCCAAGCATGCATGCCTACGAGGCGGTGCCGCTGTCCCCTTTTTAGTTTAATAATGTCGCCGGTTTCAAATTCGTCTACAGGATTTTCCTCATCACTATCACTTCTTACAACGCCTACATTGCCCCCGATTACTTTCCAAATCTCTGCCCGCCTGTGATGAAATTGCCAGCTCAATCTTTTATGTGCTTCTACTATTAAAATTTTAGGACTTAATTTGTTTTCTGCCAGTATCGCTTCTTTATTTAATCTAAAAAAATATATTTCTAAAAATCTTGGGGCTTGTTTTTCTTCTATTACAAAAAAGCCTCCCCAGGGACGTCTCTCATCATTTTTTATATTAAAATCTTGATTAATAAGCTCGGTTCTTAGTTTACTAAAAACCTCTTCCTTAGTAACTTGTGCGGGAAAAAACAAATTCATATTTCAGTATGTAATGATAAATCAAAAAGGATAATTACCGGCCCATATAAACCATTAAAATCTGAACATCGCTTGGGTTTACACCACTTATTCTGCTGGCCTGACCCAATGTTTGAGGCTTTATCTTATTAAATTTTTGACGGGCTTCATTTGATAAAGCCGCGACCTTATCGTAGTTGAAGCTTTCAGGGATTGTGTGATTCTCTAAAGTGCTCATTTTCACTGATAATTCATTCTCCTTCTGAAGGTATACGTCGTATTTTAATTGTATTTCGGCTTGCTCGAGCGTTGTCGGCAAAAAATTTTCAAACTGTTCTTTTAATACAGGTATTTCGTTAATTAATCCCATTAAACTTACCTGTGGCCTTAACAACAGTTGCGAAGCTTTTTGCCTTTGTGTCAGTGGTGCTGAATTTATATTAGCAAAATAATTATTTATTTCTCCTGGTTCAATCGAAACTTCTGATAAAACCTGGTTTATTTTTTGTACTTCACAAAGTTTGATTTTTACCTTCTCCATTCTCTCTTGAGAAGCAAGCCCTATTCTGTAACTTTTCTCCGTAAGTCTTATATCAGCATTATCCTGCCTCAAAAGAATTCTGAATTCTGCTCTGCTGGTGAACATTCTATATGGCTCATCAGTACCTTTATTTATAAGATCATCAATTAACACACCTATATAAGCTTCATTGCGTTTTAAAACGAAAGATCCAACATTATGGATCTTCTGATGCGCATTTATTCCGGCAATCAACCCCTGGCATGCAGCTTCTTCATAGCCAGTTGTTCCATTAATTTGCCCTGCAAAAAACAAGTTTTCTACAAATCTCGTTTCCAGAGTTTGCCTTAATTGAGTTGGTGGGAAAAAATCATATTCAATTGCATATCCGGGTCGGAGCATTTTGCATTTCTCAAACCCATCAATCTTTCTAAGTGCTTGATATTGAACATCTTCAGGGAGTGAGGATGAAAATCCATTTACATACACTTCACTTGTTTTCCACCCTTCTGGTTCTATAAAAAGCTGATGACGATCTCTGTCGGCAAAACGGCATATTTTGTCTTCAATACTGGGGCAATACCTTGGCCCTGTTCCCTGAATACGACCTTGAAACATGGGGCTTTTTTCAAAACCTGTTTTTAAAATTTCATGAACTTCAGAATTTGTATAGGTTATCCAACAATGTTTTTGATGGGTGAGTTTATGAGGTTTTAAATAAGAAAATCCAACAATCTCCGAATCACCTTCTTGAGTTTCCATTTTAGAATAATCTAAAGACCGTCCATCTAAACGGGGTGGCGTGCCGGTTTTAAGTCTGTGACTTTTAAATCCCCATTCAATTAATTGTTCCGTTAAACCAAATGAAGCTCTTTCAGCAATACGCCCTCCTCCGAAATTGTTAGTGCCAATATGAATTATACCATTTAAAAATGTGCCATTTGTCAGAATAACGGCTTTTGATTTAATTATTTGACCCAATGAAGTCTTTATTCCAACAACATTGTGTGATTTTTTAACAAGAGACTCTACCATTCCTTGATAGAAATCAATATTTGAGAAAGACTCAAGCATCTCTCGCCACTTTAATGAAAATAATGTACGATCACATTGTGCCCTGGGACTCCACATTGCTGGTCCCTTGCTCTTATTAAGCATTCTAAATTGAATCATTGATTCATCGGTTACAATTCCACTTAATCCTCCTAAAGCATCAATTTCCCGAATAATTTGACCTTTTGCAATACCTCCCATAGCGGGATTACAGCTCATTTGACCAATTGTTTGCAAATTCATTGTTATTAGCAAGACGCTGCTACCCAAACTTGCTGCTGCTGCTGCTGCCTCGCAACCTGCGTGACCAGCACCCACAATAATTATATCATATTCTAAAAACATTTAGCAAAGATATTTTTATCGAAGGTTTTATTTTCATGTTTCAAAACTTTTCTACTAAATTGGAAATGGCCTTGTTAAACAGTTTCACGTGAAACATTTGTATTGTTTTAAATAAAAGGCCTCCTTTTCTTTCATTCGCTTTTTTTGTCCTGCTGTCGTATCATTAAAGCTACACAAATGAAGAGCGCCATGAAAAACAACCCTTAATAGCTCCTCCTTAATTGAAACATCGAAAATTTTTGCATTTTCTTTTACCCTTTCGATACTTATGTATATTTCTCCTTTAATTGGAGAATCTTTTTCCTCTAATGAAAATGTAATAATATCTGTGTAATAGTCATGACATAAAAATTTCCTGTTAATGTTAAGAAGATGTTTATCCAAACAGAAAATATAATCGACGCGATCAATTGTAACACCTTGTTCGTCAAATATATTTATAACGATTTTTTTGATCTTTGTAGTGTTGTTTAACCCCTTTTTTACTTGCAAATAATGAAAAAAAACGTTTGCCAATTTAATTTACAATTTAGACTTCCAAAATTCGTAACAAAATAAGTAACTCACTAATTTACATTTGCAAATGAGTGATAAAAAACTATCTGAAATAAGTATAGGAAAGAGGGCTCTAATACTTGCTTTTGAAAAAGACGATATTGTTTTAAAATTAATGGAGATGGGTTGTCTGCCGGGAGAAATAGTAAGTATTGAAAAAAAAGCTCCGTGGGGTGATCCAATTTCAATAATTGTCTCTGGGTATTTGCTCAGTTTGCGATTGAGCGAAGCCGAAAAAATAATTGTTAAAGAGTTGTGAATTATTGTTAATCAGCATGTTATATGAAAATAGGACTATTTTTCGGATCTTTTAATCCTATTCACGTAGGGCATTTAATTATTGCCAACTATATTGTTTCTTTAGGTGATTTAAATGAAATTTGGTTTGTGATCTCTCCACAAAATCCTTTTAAAGCAAAACGGGATTTACTAAACGAATATCACAGGCAATTTTTGTTGCAAAGTGCTATTGAAGGTGAAAATAAATTAAAATGCTGTACGATTGAATTCCATCTCGCTAAACCTTCTTATACTATTGATACTTTGACATATTTGCATGAAAAATATAAGGATCATAGTTTTTCAATAATTATCGGGAGTGATAGTTTTAAAAATATAAATAAATGGAAGAATAGTAAAATGCTCTTAAAAAATTATGCTATAATAATATATAAGAGGCCTGGTTTTGAAATAATGAACTATTTACCGACGAACGTAAAAATTTTAGATGCCCCTCTACTTAATATTTCCTCTACCGGTATTAGAGAGAGAATAAGAAACGGACAGTCGATACGGTTTTTTGTACCTGATGTTGTAAATGAAGAAATTATGCGAAACCATTATTACAAAAAAATACCGGTATTAAAAATCCATCCTAATAACAAACACCCTAAAACTATATAAGGAGAACGCATTTTAGTAAAACTTAATAGGGTAAAGGTACCGGCTATTATGCCAATATTAAAAAAACTAACTGTTTGCAAATTTGTGATTGAAATATCCTTAAGTAAATATAAAGAAGCTGCGCACATTATCCCCACCACTGCGGCGTTAATACCTTCAAGTGCCCTATATACTACAACATATTTTTTTAAATTATGCCACACTGGATAAAAAAATAATACCAGAAGTGCGCTCGGTAAAAAAATCGCTATGGTTCCAATAAAACATCCCAATAGTTGCATCCCTTTTCCGTCTGATCTCATTGCCATACCTCCTGTATACGTAGCTACAGAAAAAACAGGCCCCGGAATTGCCCTAACTACTCCTGAACCTGTTAAATACTCTTCTTTTGTCAAATACCTTGTCTTTTCTCTAACAACAAATTGTTCATACATCATAGGCATTAGCACATCTCCGCCCCCAAAAACCAAGCTCCCAAAACGATAAAAGTTCTCAAACAAATTATAGGCTTTTCTTTCTTTCCATTCATGTGTTCTCGCTATTTCACTAAAGAAACCCGCAACAACAAATAATAACAAGAAAAGCCAGATATTCGTCCATTTAATTTGCTTAGGTTTTATAACTTCTTTTACAGGAAACCGTTTATTACTAAAATTGGTTACTATGCCGCCTGAAACAATCAGTATGGGAAAAACCCAGGGTGTTTTAAATAAAATAAAAGTAATTAGCAGAGAGACAAACATTATTACATAGGTAATAAAATTATTCACTGAAATTTTATACGCCTTTAAAGCTGCAAAAGCTAAAAAACCTACCGCCATAGGTTGAATAAACTTAAAAAGACTTAGATTAATTCCTTTTTTATCAAAATAATGCAGAAGGAACGAAAATGCTCCCATTAAAATTGTTGCTGGTAAAATCCATACAATTAAAGTAAGTACTGCCAATGACACGCCTCCTCTTTTATAGCCGATAAGCGTTATTGTTTGAGTGGAGGAAGCACCAGGTAAGAGCTGGCAAAATGATATATATTCCATTAGCTCTGCTTTGGTAACATCCCTGCGTCTTTCAACAAATGTTTTCATCATCATTCCGAGATGTCCCTGCGGGCCGCCAAAAGCAGAAACACTATGAAAAAACACTGCTTTGAGAAAAGGAATATGGCGAAACATCATATTAAAACTTCACTGATTTAACAGGTTTAAAAACACTTCGCTCTTATTAAATTAGTTACAAGTAACAGTTTATATATAAAATAATTTTTTTTAAACGTTTTTTTTTCGTTGTAGCTTTTACACCCCAACCTTGTTGATTTTTACCTGAGTAATGAAATAATTTCTTAGACTCATTCCAGACTATTCACAATAAAAAAATAGGCTAAATTTATTAGACTTTTATAGAAAATGGGATGTTGCAAAAAAAATCCTGCTTTTTTATAATCCATATCTGTGACTTATTTCAAGCATGCGTTCTATAGGTTTCCTGGCAGTTTTCAATAATTCATCATCCATTAAGATTTGCGGTTCTTCATACTGCATGCATAAGTATAATTTCTCAAGAGTATTCAGTTTCATATACGGGCAATCATTACAAGCGCACATATTATCCGGGGGAGCTGGTATAAATGTTTTAAAAGGAGACTGTTTTTGCATTTGATGAAGTATTCCTGTTTCAGTAGCTACAATATATTCTTTTGAATTGTCCTGTTTAGTATATTTTAAAAGTGAAGTAGTACTGCCTATAAAATCTGCAACTCTTAAAACCGGCTCCTCACATTCAGGATGAGCAATTACTTTTGCATTGGGGTGACGGATTTTTAGTTTGATAATTTTTTCCAGACTAAAAATTTCATGTACAATGCAGGCACCGTTCCAAAGTAGCATATTCCGGCCAGTTTTCTTCTTTAAGTAAGCACCAAGGTTTTTATCCGGAGCAAAAATAATTTTTTGATCTGCGGGCAGGCTCTCAATAATTTTTTCAGCATTTGATGAAGTACAAATAATATCACTTAAAGCTTTCATGCCTGCGGAGCAATTTATATAGGTGATTACTAGATGATCAGGATATTTATCTTTAAACTGTTTGAATAAAGCCGGGGGAGCAGAATCACTTAATGAACAGCCTGCTTTTAAATCTGGTAACAAAACTTTTTTATCAGGATTTAATATTTTGGCGGTCTCCGCCATAAAATGGACACCTGCAAAAACGATAATATCAGCGCTTGTTTTTTCTGCCTGCTGTGCAAGTCCAAGGCTGTCTCCAATAAAATCTGCCACGTCCTGAATGTCAGGCTCCTGGTAATAGTGGGCAAGTATGATAGCATTTTTTTCCTTTTTTAATCGTTCAATTTCTGAAAAGAGGTCCAAGTTAACATCAATCTCAACATCCAGAAAACCTTTTTTTTGAATATTGGCAATAGCATCGGCCATGTTAATATTTGCCATAGTATTTAATATTAATACCCTATTTATTTAAAAGTATATTACTATTATGTATGTTAATTTGAGGAAAAGATTTTATTTCTTCCTGATTCAAAATTAAAAACTTTGATTTATTAACCTTTTTTCACATTTAATACACAGTCAAAAATACCACATAACTCGATGTTATAAATAGTTATAAACAGATGAGGAAAAAAACGGTTGAGGAAAAAATAAAAGCGCTCGTTATTTTTTGTTTTGTTAATTAAGACAGAGTAAAATGTAAATAATTAAAAAATAAAGAATATTAATACTTTTTGATTTGTTTGAGCATAATGATACAAACAAAATAATTGGGAATTTTGGTTCTTATCAACATAAAAATTAAAATCTCCACATAGTGTTGTGTAATAACAAAAACTAATAAAAAAATTTTCTTTTTTAATGAAGGCCTTATTTTCTATAAAGCTTACTGCACTTAACCTTGAAGGTTTATGTACAATTTGTTCCTACACAATTTTACACTATTTTTGCCGTCCTTATTTTTTAAACAAAGAACACATACCGCAATATGTCAATCATTCAAACCATTCGTGATAAAGGAGCTGCAATTGTTATAGGGGTAATAGCGCTAAGCCTTATAGGTTTTTTACTAATGGACGCCAGAAGCGGAGCTGGCAAAGGCTTATTTGGTGGTAATAATACCACAATAGGAAGTATAAATGGAAGCGACATTGAAATTAATGAATTTAATAGTAAAGTAAAAATAGCAGAGCAGCAATATCAAAATCCTAACAGGCAGCAGGTAATGCAAACTGTTTGGGATCAGATTACAGGAGAAAAAATAGTAACGGAACAATTTGAGAAACTTGGCATAACCTTTACCCCGCAGGAACTGAGTGCTATAATATTAAGTGAGGATGCACCACAACAATTAAAACAGGCATTTAGTGACCCAAAAACGGGCCAGTATGATATAGAAAAAGCAAGACAATGGCTCAAAGAAACCAAGAAAAGTAAAAACGAAGAACAGAGGGAGGCCATAAGCACCCAGGTTATTGAACCTTTGCGCCTTAGCAGTTTATATGGTAAGTATACTGCCATGATTGCGGGAAGCATTTATATACCTGCATGGTTGACTGTAAAAGAAAATGAAGAGATTAAACAATTTGCCAACATATCTTATGTAGCAATACCTTATAGAGATGTCAGTGATTCTACTGTTACGGTAACCGATAATGATATCGAAAACTATATCAGCAAAAACAAAATAAAATATAAGCAGGAGGGCGGCAGACTTATATCTTATGTATCCTTTAGTTCGTCCCCCAATGTTAAGGATAGTATACTTACTAAAGCCATGGTTTTAGCGCTGAAAAATACTTTTATATCCGATACAAATCCAAAAGCTTTTATTTCAAGAAATATTTCTGCAACAAATTATTTTGACGTTTATGTGCTGAAATCAAAAATGCAAGGCGCTTTTAAAGACTCTATTATTTCGTTACCAGATGGAGGTTTATACGGACCTTATTTAGATGCTGCTAATTATGTTTTAGCAAAAAAAATTTCAACCAAAATATTACCGGACAGTATAAAATGCAGGCATATTTTAATAGGCACGACAGACAGCCAAACCGGGCAGCCAATTATGGAAGATTCTGTTGCCAGGCAAAAAATCGACAGTATTGAAGGGGCTTTAAAGGGAGGCGCAGACTTTGATAAGTTAGAAACTATTTATTCAACTGATAAGGTGGCACATAAAGATAATGGAGTAATGACTTTTGATTTGGCAAGTATTCAGAGCGAAAATTTTGCCAAAGAATTTGCCGATTTTTTATTGAATGAAAAAGGAGAAACAAAAAAAGTTGTAAAGACTCAATTCGGATGGCATTATATAGAAATTCTTGAAAA
>JBDSFG010000289.1:0-5367 GCA_039919615.1 Ginsengibacter sp.
TGCTTAACATTTTTGATATTGATTCCGCCTCTTTTGATTTGAATTTTCAAAGTGTTGTGAAGTTTATTCATCCGGAAGATATAGATCACCTTAAAAACATAAATAAAAAATATCTTCAGGATCATCAGCCTGTTGCCTATGAATGTAGAATTGTTACAGCAAAGGGATTGACAAAAACTATTTTTGTGCATAGTAAAGTTGTATTGAATACTCATGGAGAAGTAACCGGAACAGTTGGAATTGTGCAGGACATAACTGAAAGAAAACAAAACGAAGAAAGGCTGGCCGGGGAACGGGAATTGTTTCGGTTAGTAATTGAAAATATACCTGATCAGATTTATTTGAAAGATACTGAAAGCAGGTTTATGCTCTGCAATATGCCTGTTGCAACTAATGCAGGGCGTGCCTCTCAGGCAGAGATGATAGGAAAAACTGATTTTGATTTTTTACCCGCTGAAATCGCCAAACAGTGTTTTGCTGAAGAGCAACACATCATTCAATCGGGCATTCCACTTATCAATCATGAGGAACACATGCATGATAAAATAACCGGAAAATCACGTTGGAGCCTTAGCACAAAGTTTCCTTTAAGAAATAATTCAGGTGATATGATAGGCTTAATTGGAATTAACCACGACATCACCAAACGAAAAATTGCAGAAAGAGAACTTGAGGAAGCAAACAGGGAATTAACTATCCTTTTTAATTCGATAGATGAGATTTTCTTTTCTGTGGACATGGTTACTTTTAAAGTAATACAGATTTCTGATACATGCGAAAAATTATATGGTTATACTCAAGCTGAGTTTTTCTCCAATTATGAGCTTTGGTTCCAAATAATTCATCCGGAAGATAAATATATAATTGAGAATGAAAATGAAATGATGCGGCGGGGCGAACTGATCAGCAATCAATACCGTATTATTCGTAAGGATAATAATATTCGCTGGGTTGAAACTAAAATTACGCCCACCTTAAATAAGGAAGGAAAACTTATTAGAGTAGATGGGCTAACAAGAGATATAACAGACCGAAAAAATGCCGAGGCGGAACTTAACAATAGTGAAGAACGCTATCGCAAAATTGTTGAAACCTCACAGGAAGGTATTTGGATGGTTGATGAAAACAACAAAACAGTTTTTGTTAATAAGAAGATGTGTGAAATGTTTGAATATTCACAGGAACATATGATGGGTAAGGAAATTTTTTATTTTATGGAAGATGACTGGAAGCAAAAAGGTTCAGATGCGATGTCTCTGATAGTTGCGGGTAAAGGGGGGAAAATGGAATTTCGCTTTATCACGAAAAGCGGCCTGTATTTATGGACCAACCTGTCAGTAAATGCTGTTTTTAATGATGCCGGAATATATAAAGGCGCATTGGCTATGGTAACGGATATTACCAAACGTAAAAATGATGAAGAATTACTTCAAAAATCACAGCTTACTCTTGAAAAAAAGAACCTTGAACTTGAACAAAAGAACAAAGAGCTTGAACAGTTTGCTTATGTAGCTTCCCATGATCTGCAGGAGCCATTAAGAACTATTACCAGCTTTGTACAGATTTTTAAGCAACAATATTCAGGAAAGCTGGATTCAAAATCAGACAAATATCTCAAGTATATAGTGCAGGCTTCAGACAGAATGAGAGTGCTTATAAAAGACCTGCTTGATTTTTCACGAATTGGCCATAACAAAGATATTGAGCAAGTTGATTCAGCCCAAATACTTCATGATGTTATGGCAGATATAAATAAAATTATACAGGATTCCCACGCAGACATTAGCGCTGAACATTTGCCGGTTATCAATGGATATACCACAGAGTTGAAGCAACTTTTTAAAAACCTGGTCCTTAATGCAATCAAATTCAGAAAACAAAATGTACCCCTCAAAATAAATATTACTGCACGGAGAAAAAATGATCACTGGCAGTTTGCAGTTACCGATAACGGTATTGGAATTGACGAGCAGCACTACGACAGAATCTTTGTTATTTTTCAACGACTGCATACCCGTTCAGAATACCAGGGCTCAGGGATCGGTCTATCACATTGCAAAAAAATTGTGGAGCTGCATCATGGAAAAATCTGGGTTCAGTCAACACCTGGCGAAGGAAGCACTTTTTACTTTACTATTCACTCACCTAAACAAAAAATAAATGAAGCCGAAATTAAAATGCATAATGCTAATTGATGATGATGAACCCACCAATTTTTTAAGCAGTATGATTATTGAACAACTGGATTGTGCAGAGCATGTACAAGTTGAAGACAATGGTATGAGAGCCGTTAGTTACCTCATCAATAGTGAAAAGCTGGGATACAATAATAAAGACTATCCATGGCCCGACCTGATATTACTGGATATTAATATGCCAGGGATGAATGGCTGGGAATTTCTTGATAAATATAAAGAGCTCGGGAAAAGCAAACGTAATGTGGTGATAATCATGCTTACAACCTCTCTCAATCCTGATGATAAAATTAAAGCCGATGATATTATAAGTGTTACTGATTTTAAATATAAGCCGTTAACAGAGGAATTACTAAAAGAAATATTAGATACTTATTTTCCTGATCTTTTAAAAAATAAGCCACAACCACATCACCACATTTTGTAATATCTGCAAAGCGATTTTTTATTAAATGAGAATTGCATAACAAATAATGACCAATACAATCTTTTCAATAACGATCAAACTTTTACAGACGCACCCTGGCAAACATTTTTGAAACAACACAATGAAAGCTATTCAATATTTTCTTTTATTTTTTCTGCAGAGTTTTTGGTTTTTTTCATTTGCCCAAAAGCAGAACCTGAAATTTGAGCATCTTGATATTAATGCGGGGCTATCGCAAAATCATATCATGTGCATCTTACAGGATAGCCGCGGATTCATGTGGTTTGGTACACGTGACGGACTTAATAAATACGATGGATACAAATTCACTATATATAAAAATGACGCAAAAGACAGCAATAGCATAAGCAATAATTTTATCTCCGGCATAGTAGAAGATGCCAAAGGTATTATCTGGATAGCTACAAGAGGAGGAGGTTTAAACCGTTATGATAAAGAAAGTAACAAGTTTATTCATTTTAATAACAACACTAAAAATCCAAACAGTATTTCAAGCGATCTTGCATCTGGTTTAAGTAAAGACAGTGACGGCAACTTATGGATTTGTACTGAGGCTGGCTTAAATTATTTTGAACCTGGCAAAAATCATTTTTTACGATACAATATTGATGCACGCTGTGTTTTTGAGGATAGAGAGCGCAGGTTATGGATAGGCACCTATGATAACGGGTTGAAGTTATTAAACAAAACAACAAACACCTTTACATCTTTCCGGTATAATGAAAAAGACAGCACCTCAATTGGTAATAATACTGTATCTGTAATTTTTGAAGATAGCAAACACAGGCTTTGGCTTGGCACAGTAGGTGGCGGCTTAAATCTTTTTGACAAGAGCACAGGAAAGTTCCATCGCTTTATTCACGAAAAAAACAACCCCAATAGCTTAGCCTCAAATACAGTGTTTTCAATAGAAGAAGAGGCAGGTAATCTGTGGATAGGAACTGAAAATGGAGGATTGAACATTTATAATTTTGATACAGGAATATTTGATCTTTATCAGAATGACGAAGTGGACAATAAAAGCATCAGCCATAACTCAGTTTATTCTATTTATAAAGATATCAATAGCAACATGTGGGTTGGCACGTTTGCGGGTGGCGTTAATATCATTACCAAATCCAGCAACAGGTTTGATCATTATAAACATACTTCAGCTAAAAACAGCCTCAGCAATAACAACGTTTTGTGCATGCAGGAAAGCGCCAGTGGAAAAATATGGATTGGAACTGATGGCGGTGGTTTAAATCTTTTTGACCCTGCAACAAAAAATATTACACATTACCTGCACAATGACGCAAACCCCAAAAGCATTTGTGGTAACTATGTATTAAGTGTTTTAGAAGACAGCAGGGGCAACGTTTGGGCAGGCACCTGGGCAGATGGTGTGACGGTGTTTAATCCTCGAAAAAATACTTACCGGCACTTTAAAAATAACCCCGCTGATACTTTGAGTATAAGCGGTAACAATGCATGGGTAATTTTTGAAGACCACGGGCACAATATCTGGATAGGCACTTATAATGGCGGATTGAATCTATATAATCCCCTCAATAACTCTTTCACACGTTTTGATGATGGCACTGGTAATGCCGGCACTAAAAAAATTCATTCCATTAGTGAAGACCGAAAAGGAAATTTGTGGATAGGCACTGATGGCGGCGGCTTACAGCGGTTTAATAAACAAACTAAAACTTTTACAAGCTTTATACACGAGGATAATAAAAACAGTATCAGCGATAGCCGTGTCACCTTTACCTATGAAGATCGGAAGGGTGCCCTCTGGATAAACACAATGGCGGGACTGAATTATTTTGATATAAAAAAACAACTGTTCACAACATATACCACGGCAGATGGATTACCCAACAACGTAATATTTGGATTATTGGAAGATGCAAAAGGAAACCTTTGGATCAGCACCAACAGGGGCATATCACGCTTTGATCCTCTCACAAAAAAATTTAAAAATTTTGGTATTGAAGATGGATTGCAATCATATGAATTTAAGATGCGGGCATTTTGTAACTCCCGTTCAGGAGCCATGTATTTTGGCGGAGTTAATGGCTTTAATGAATTTTATCCCGGCAAGATAAAAACGGATCCTTTTGAACCTCCCCTGGTTTTAACCAACTTTCAAATATTTAATAAGAATGTACCCATTGCCAAAACCAGTAACGATCCATCCCCATTAAAAAAGGATATTTCGGAAACAAAAGAAATTACCCTGCCCTATACAAACTCAGTTTTTTCATTTGAATTTGCTTCTTTAAATTATTCCGCACCCGGAAAAAAGCAATATGCTTATATGCTTGAAGGGTTTGATAACGGGTGGAATGATGTAGGCACAACCAGAACAGCCACTTATACCAATCTTAACCCGGGGAAATATATTTTTAAAGTAAAGGGATTGAATAATGAAGGGCAATGGTCTGCCAGGATAATTTCAATTCAGCTTACCATAACTCCGCCTTTCTGGCTAACCTGGTGGTTTAAGTTACTGATTTTAATAACTATCGTTGGTGGTGCTTTTGGGTTTTATAAGTTTCGTATAAATATAATCAAGTCTCAAAAAATTAAGCTGCAACAGCAGGTACATCAGCAAACCCGGCAATTAGTAAAATCAACGCGGGAGGCAGAACAGGCTAACATAGAGCTGGAAAGAAAAAATAAGGAGCTGGAGCAATTTGCATACGTTGCCTCGCATGACCTGCAGGAACCACTAAG
>JBDSFG010000324.1:0-8912 GCA_039919615.1 Ginsengibacter sp.
AATGATTGCCCTCTTCTTCGTGGCCGGCCTTCTCCCTGGCTCTTGTGCATTGTTCTTGCATCTGCTCCCATTTCACCATAGCTTTTTCCAAGCAGGGAATTGTATCCGCCAATGTCAATCTTTAGCTGATCTTCACTGGTGGTATTATTACCCCCGAAATTAAATGTGTTCCACAAAATTCTTTTAGCCTGCCAGGGTTTTACGCCATATTTAAACTGTTCAGTAAATCTCGCCGGATCGGCAGCAGCAGTGAATGCTTCATCAGCTAATATTGCGGAGGCCGCATGATGTCCGTGGCCCGCTCGTTTATCGGGAGGAAATCTTTTTATTATTACATCAGGCTGAAATTGCCTTATCACCCAAACAACATCACTTAAAATTTTTTCTTTATCCCAGATGCGTAAGGCTTCTTCTGCGCTTTTGCTAAAACCAAATTCATAGGCCCTGCTAAAAAATTGTTCGGCGCCATCTACTTTTCTTGCTGCCAGTAATTCCTGGGTGCGGATCAATCCTAAATCAATCCCTTGCTCATCGCCAATTAAATTTTGTCCGCCATCGCCTCTTGTTAAACTTAGGTAGGCCGTTCTATATAATTTTTCATTTGCCAGGTAGGGTAGTAGTGCATTGTTTTCATCATCAGGATGTGCGCCGATGTAGAGCACAGAACCCAGCATGGTTAATTTTTTTAATTGCAATAATATCTCCGAAGAAGAATATGTTTTTGGAGATTGGCTAAAGGCAAAAGAAAAAGCAAAAAGAAAAAGTATAAAAAATGAGGTACGCATGTAGAGGTATTAGTGCACGAAAGTATGATATTGTTATTTTGCTGAATTGCCGTTAATAAAAATATCGTAAAATAAGGCAGGGAAATCATGCAGGTGTAATTGTAAAAATACTTTAACAAAAAACCAGAAAGCTTCACCTATAAGCTTTCTGCTGGTTTAAAAGGTATTATTTTGTATTAATTCCAAACTTGAGACGGGCAAAATAGTATGCACCATTGTACCCCATTTGCTCAACGCGGCGACTGTAAACAAAACGGCCTGTGCTCATATTGCCGCTGTGCGCCTGTATATCCCGGTACACATCAAGTAAATTATTAGCGCCAATGGTAATACCCACTTCCTTTATAATTTGATATGACAATGATAAGTCAGTTACCGTTTTAGCTGAGAAAGTTTGATCCAAAGTCTCCTTCTGGCCTGTGAACGCATTAACAGGGAATGCAGTTGGATTATCAGGATTTATTGAGGGATCGGGATAAGTTACTTTGCCAAAATGCACAAAGCGTAACATAGCGCCAAACTTACTGTACTTATAATTGAATGTAAGGCTTATCTTATTTTTTGGGTTAGCTACTTCAACACGGCTTTGATCTTCACGATTAAAATAATTTGCGAGCTGGCCGCTGTTCACTAAAATATTTGATGCATGAATAATGGGCTTGCCATCTGCACCTTTTCTAACTTCATTGTCAATAAAGGTCATTGCCAGTGTGGTACGTAAAGATTGGTTGCCTAAAAATTTAGCGGTATATGACAACACAGTTTCAAGCCCCCTGGCACGGGTATCAATCGCGTTGGTAAAAAAGTTGGCGGTACTTGCACCAACAGCACTAAGTTGCGCTTTTAATGTAGAATCAGTTCCACCGGTAAAGTTGTTAGTTAAAATAATTCTGTTTTTAATATCTATCTGGTAAGCATCTACAGTTATTTCGAACCCCTCTGAATGGCTTAGCCGTAAGCCCTACAGAATAGCTCTGGCTTGTTTCTTCTTTAAGTTTAGGTATACCTAACAGTTGGGCAGGCTTACTCTCATTTGTAAAAGTTCCGGCTTGTATAGGGACAAGGTTAATTTAGGGGTTCCCATAAGTTTTTGTTATTAGTTAGAAATAGGATATTCCATAAAATTACAGAAACCATAGTTGCCATAAAAACTTAAATTCGGGTAAAAAATCGTATGGCCAAAAAGAAAAAGATCTTTTTTTATATTTATTTTTTCCTCGCTATAATTTCTGTAAAGGCCCAGCAAAAAATTGACCCTTATCACTTTGATATTCATAAACATATTTTTTGCAACAAGGGAGCGGTAGTTTCGGCAAATGCTCTTGCCAGCCAGGTAGGAATTAATATACTGAAGCAGGGTGGAAATGCAATAGACGCTGCCATTGCAACACAACTGGCGCTGGCAGTGGTTTATCCCGGTGCAGGAAATATCGGTGGTGGTGGATTTTTGGTAGCCCATCTTAAAAATAACAGCCTGCCAAACAGTTCAGGAAAAAATATTACACTTGACTACAGGGAAGCTGCTCCATCAGCAGCCACAAAAAATATGTACCTCGATAGTAATGGTAATCCCCAAACGAAATTGTCTATCGACGGCCACCTGGCGGTTGGTGTTCCCGGTACAATTGCGGGACTTCTTGCATCAATGAAGTATGCTAAGCTGCCGTTCAAAAAATTGATAGGGCCTGCTATCATTCTGGCAGAAAAAGGCTTTGCAATATCAGCTGCACAGGCTAAAAGCTTCAACGAAGACCGGGAAGATTTCATTAATCAGAATACACAAACACCGGTTTTTGTAAAAGATAATTTATGGAAAGAAGGAGATACGCTTATTCAAAAAGACCTTGCCAACACTTTGAGCAGAATAAGAGATTATGGATTGAAGGGCTTTTATGAAGGCCAAACTGCGAAATTGATTATAAAGGAAATGCAAAGAGGGAAAGGAATTATTACTGCTGATGATCTTAAAAATTATAAAGCAAGAGAAAGAAGGCCTGTCACCTTTAACTATAAAGGATATACAATTATTACTATGCCCTTACCAAGCAGCGGCGGTATCATTTTACAACAGATGCTTAAGATGATTGAGAAAAGGAATATTGGTGCAATGAAATTTCAAACGACTCAATCTGTGCAATTAATGACTGAAGTAGAAAGGCGGGCTTTTGCTGACAGGGCCCAGTTTTTGGGCGACCCTGAGTTTGTAAAAGTGCCTGTAAAAACATTAGTAAGTGAAAAATATCTTAGCAGGCGAATGTCGAATTATCAACCCGGCAAAGCCGGCAACAGCACGGAAATAACAGCCGGAAAAATTAATGTTGAAAGCGAAGAAACTACACATCTGAATGTAGTGGACAATGAAGGTAACGCCGTTTCTGTAACAACCACGCTGAATAATTCTTATGGGAGTAAAACGGTTGTAGCCGGTGCAGGCTTTATTTTGAATGATGAAATGGATGATTTTAGTGTAAAACCCGGTGTGCCCAATTTGTATGGTGCAGTAGGTAATGAAGCCAATGCAATAGCCCCGAATAAAAGGATGTTGAGCAGCATGACGCCAACAATTGTATTAAAAAATAATACACCATATCTTGTAACTGGCACACCCGGAGGAACAACTATACCAACAAGTGTTTTTCAAACAATCGTAAATATTGTAGACTTTAAGATGAGTACGGAAGATGCCGTGAACAAACCTAAATTTCATCACCAATGGTTACCTGATGAAATTTTTGTTGAGAAAGATTTTTCAGAAAATGTAAGAGATGAATTAGTAAAAATGGGTTACAAGGTAAATGACCGGGGTGAGATTGGCAGAACAGAAGTAATTAAAGTTTTGCCTGGCAAAAAGCTGGAAGCTGTTGCAGATAAACGCGGCGATGATGCTGCTGAAGGATTTTAAAACACTAAATATTTAAACCTGAATAATATGGCAGGTAAAGATTTTATAGAATCTTCAAATAACTACTTTAAGTATTATAAAAGTTTAGCTGACAGAGCTTTTGAGCAAATGCATGAGGATGATTTTGATTTTATTCCGGCTGAAGGGTGCAACAGCATAGCCATAATTATTCAGCACCTATGTGGCAACCTGCTAAGCCGGTGGACAGGTTTTTTATATAGCGACGGTGAAAAACCCTGGCGCCAGCGGGATGCTGAATTTGAAAAAAGCGCCTTAACAAAAGAGCAGTTGCTGAACCTTTGGGAAGCCGCATGCAATTGTACTTTTGAAGCCCTGGATGATCTTAAATCTAAAGATCTTAAAAAAATAATTACCATAAGAGGCGAGCCTTTATCAGTAGTTGATGCCATCAACAGAAACCTGAACCATTATGCTTATCACGTTGGTCAAATAATTTTTGCAGCTAAGATCATTAAAAATAAAAACTGGAAAAACTTATCTATGCCAAAAAAAAGAATTTAAAATTTTTTAAAAAACCTTCTTAAATAAATATTTTTTAGCAATAGAGGCAACCTTTAAACTCAAAAGACCGGGTTTGCAAATTACTCTTGACTCAACACTTAAAGCATCTGTTAGCGAATAAAAATTCTATTTCAATCTACTTGTATCAGGAACTGTAAAAGGAGTTATTTTGTTTAAAGATTTTGTAGTTCGATTCTGAGTAGACTTATTAGGTATTGGAGTGTAATCATTATTAAGTGTGTTCAAAAAATTTTGCGGAAAGCCTGTACCAAAAACGCCTATATAGTTTCCTGGTGAAATAGTGTTTGATTGATTGGATTGCTGTTTTGCCTGACTTTTTTGAGGAGTAAATTTTATCTGGTTAATATTAAATTTTCCAAATTCCTTTTGTAAATAGGGTTTCCATTTTTGCCCCGCCGTAAAAGCGGTTTCCTGCTCATAACTATTACTGTAATAAAAAGCTATTTCAATATTTGCTGTTGGATAATTTTTCAAATAGTTAATAATTTGAGTTAATGTACTTACTCCGGGTTTATCCGGGTAGTTATCTTTACCGAGAGATATATTTGCCAGTAATTGTCTTTGTGTTGTACCAGGCTCCTTTACTTCAGGAGTAAATTGAATGGTTGCTTTCGGAAATGTTTTCTTCAACTGATCAATTTCTGTTTGTGGTATGGGGTTATTTCTTAAATCAAGTTGCTGTAAATTTTTAAATGAATAAATCTCTTTGGGTATTGCAGTAAGCTTTTGATTGGAAAGATCAAGTTTACATATAACTTCAGCTTTAACACTCAATGCCTCTTTTATAGAAGTGAAAGTTCTGTTGCAGTCAATTCCCTCCGTGGGCTGCCGGGGAATAAGCGGTGCAACTTCAAGACGTATATAATCCCTGTCAAAAGGAGTTCCGCTAAAAACAATCGCAGTTTTCTTAGACATGCCAAACTTCCCTTTATCAGTTAATATCCCGTTGCTCCTGATAAATAACCCACGGTCTACAAGTTGGGAGCTTGAAGGGCTGGCATTAAGTGGATTTACATAAATAACAGCATTTACTGCGAGGCTATCTTTCAGGTAAAGCGCTACCTTCCGCGTTTCAGAAGCGACATATTTTTTCGCATCTTTCGGAACAAATATTAAACCGGGTGTTGATTCATAATACAAGCTCATCTGATTAAATCTATCACAGTAGCTTTCGTCTACTGCCAGTGCTTCTTCCTTAGTATTATACCTGTTTTGACAAACCGATAACTCAAAGGAGGAAGATTTCAAATTTCTAAAAAGAAATACTTCGTATTGATTATTAGCTTTTGTAATTACCCGGTATACTCCATTACTAACACAAACCTCATTTGTGCGATAGGTTCCATATGTTTTTTTATCCCCGGTAGAGTAGTAAATAATTTTTCCAACGAGATCAATATTGATCAGCCGGTTGCTGGTGCCACCATGCCAGATTTCATTCAGACTTTGTGGTAAAGCATTTAAGGAAATCGTATTGCAGGCGGTAGAGGCGAGGTTCAAATACAAAGTAAGTACAGATGCGGGTATTTTGTTTTCCTGGGTAAATTCTTCTTTCACATTAAAGCCCATACCTGCCATTCTTTTTACAATAGAATCAGCCATTAGTTTTTGATCGCCTGCATAATAACTGATGTGGGAAAGGTCTTTAAAATCTTCCCGGGTAGCGTTAATGTCAAACTCGTTTAAAGTTGCCTTCAATTGATTTTCTATAGCGGCATATGCTGCTGCATTGTTGTACCTGACAGATAATGGCGTACGCACTGGCGCACTCTCACACCCGGTAATACCCGCTCTTAAAATTTCGCTTGAAAGAATTACATTTTCTGCCAGGCTTTGGTCTTTTTTTCCATTGTTCCAGGAAATCTTTAATACTCCGTTGGTGTCTAAAAGATTTGTAGATCCTGTGGCCAACCATTTATTATTATTTGTTTTTTCAAAACTGAGTGGGAAAGATGTTTTAGCAATGGTTAGGTTTCCGGAAAGAGCCTGGACAACTTCTGTTTTGTTATTTTGACCTGCACATGAAACACTATCATCTAAAAGAATTGAATAAGTAAAACTATTTTCTGTATAAACCAAAGGCAACGGAGTATTTGAGGGAAGTTTATTTTTGAATAAGTGGAGGCATCCTAATATTACCATCAGAGATAATGCAATGGCCGCATTACGCAATAAAACTTTTTTATAATGATGAAGCTTTTTGATCCACTGCTGATTCAGATATTCATCCACACCTACACTTTTGCCATCTTGCTCTATTAATGTGCTCCAGTTATCGCCGGTGTGCTTGTCCAGGTAAGCTTTTTGTGGTGTATCTAATATCTGGTCATTATCCCATAAAGCTTTAAATCGTTTCTGCTCTGGCAGAAATTCCTGGTATTTTTCCTGATCATGTGCAAACAAAACAAACCGGTTAGTAATTTTTTGTATCTCTTTTTCTTCTTCAAAAAAGTAGCCTTTGCCAAAGTATATATCCGAATATTCAAGCATCTTTAACAGGGTTTCTCTTGCCACGATCTCGTTTTCGGCAGTTAGCCTTTTTAATAATTCCATTCTTATAACACCAGGAAATACTCCTTCATGCATCCAGCTAATCCGTGCCAGTTTCAACAGATTTGTATAGTTCATTTTTTCCGGCTCTCCATACTTTGCGCAAATAGCTTTTCCCATTTCAACAACAATCTCCCAGCGCAGTTTGTGAAAAACGCAAACACCGCAAAGCCATTGAAACAATACTTTATCTCCCAGGTAACTTTCCAATTCTTCTGCTACCTCAAAATCGTATGACTGAGCTTCGTAAAATTCTTCAATTGAAGAGAGATATTTTTCGTGATTGAGCTGTTGCTCCCGGATGGCTTGTATGAGTTTTATTTGTCCTTTTATATCAGCCGGAAGTAAAATGATCTTTTGCCTGATCAGGTTTTCTTTTTCGCCCCAGTCTTTATAACCAACAGGAGTTAGTATAGCTTTGTATTCCCACTCATTTAATACATCTGCTATTTTCTTTTCTAATACAGGGTAAGCCTTATACACTAATTGCCAGGCATTACCCATAATAATAAGCGTGTATCTTTTATATAATTCTGATAAACGCTTTAGGGAAATGCCTTCACTGAACTCTTCATTACTTAGTTGTTCTATAGATTCCTTGTAATAAAATCTTTCAACAGTGATCGCTTCTTCATTTAAAACACTTACTAAATAATTAAATAATTGTGTCTGCTGATCATTGGTAGTGCCATGATCTATCAGGATAAGGTAATCGTTATAACACAACTTGTTCGTAAAAACAAATTTCGGAAATCCTCCTGCCTGGATAGTTGAACGGATAGTTTTATTAACATTAAAGAAAGCTGCTTCATCTTCTGCCTTCTGCCGGAAGGAACGGAATACCTCATTGAAAATATTTTCCTTGTTTACCAATTGCAGATCCCTGTTTTCAAAAGGTGTTTCGTAAGGAAGTTGCCTCCCTTCGAATTTTAAGGGGCCGGACTTTTGTTCGTCAGTTTGCTTTAGCTTTTTTCTTCTCCACCAAATAAGCGTTCCCAGGAAAACAACTAATGCAGGAATAATGAAAAGCCAGTTGAGTAAAGCATTAAGCCTGACCTTTGCTGCAGGCGAAATACGGTTGCCGGTTGGTGTTATAGCTAAAGTGTAAATTTTTTCATTTTTTTCTCTAACAGTAATAATCCCATAGTTATTAAGGTATGTACCATTGATACAAGGGGAGTTTGTTCTGTTGAATATGCCGACGTTGGTTATACCCCCGAAGCTAACAGAATAATCTCCCGCTGACTTAAACTGGTAACGTAAAATCGGGTTATTATAACTTAATGTATCGTCATTAACTTTCCAAAAGATTTTATCGAATGGAAGTTTCTTACCCGAATATTCTGCTGTCACAATTAATGAGTCGCCAACCAAATATTCATTTTTGATACGAGTATAAAGGGTTATTTTAGGCTTGGCAGGACACACATAAATAGAATCCTTTTTTAAATTGTCTTTAATAGGTACGGCATCCGATTGTATTTTTAATTGAATAACAAAATATCCTTCGTGTTGTAGTATTACCTGTTTTTTTACTGAATCTTCTTTCCAGCCATTGCCCGCATTCCATAACAATTTCACTTTATCCCGGTATGAAGGTTCTTTTAAAAAAGTACTGCCAGCATCAACCTCTATCGTATCGCCGACCCTGTATTGCGAATATTCGGGTAAGGTAAAATCTGCTGATATTGTATGTTGAATTCTATTTTTAAAAAAATCTTTTTTAATAAAGAAGATGATCAGCAAAGCGGTTGCAATACAAGCTACTGCTATTAACCATTTTTTGTAGGCACGGGGTGGCTTTATATGAGAAGTGGTAAGTTCAGGCTCTGTAGAAATGTATTGTTCAAATACCTTGTAGAACTTTTGCTGTTCTTCCGGCGAGGTAGCAATAAGTGGACAAATTAACGGACCAATATCCTGTAGATTATCAGAGCCGAACTTTTCTGTAATTTTTAGTATTTCAATATAATCATCGGGCTTAATAGAAAACCCGTTTTGCCTTAATAATGATAAAAGCGCATGAAAAGGAAGAATGACTTCTTTTGATATGGTGTCTTGCTGAACAATTATATTTCTACTCCCGGCTGCCATACTTTTAATTCATTACTTTATAACTTTCTCAAGGTCTT
>JBDSFG010000331.1:0-16196 GCA_039919615.1 Ginsengibacter sp.
TCAGTTCCGGTCCTATAACGCTGATTTGCGCATTTTGAAGGCTGTCTAAAAAACTTTCAATGTTTGCATCATCACCCGACACAAACAAACTGGTTTGCTTTTGTAGTTTAAATAGTTCGTGTTTTGCCTGATGAAGTAATAAGGAAACTCCGTCTTGTGTGTGGCTATTGCCGATGGTCTTTACAACTTTATATCTGCTACTGGTTTTTGATATAATTTGTACACTTACGCTACCTGATTTATTTTTCTTTTGCCTGATAAACATACCCCAAAAGTACCAGCAGGACACCCATTTTCAAAACCGAACTCAATACCAGTAAGGATTGTAGCGTTTTATTTTAGGCTGTGACGAAAACAGGAAAATAAACGACAAGCATAAAATAGTTAATTTCTTCATTTTTTAGATGCAGTTGGATGTTCGTATTCCATGCTACTAAATGCCGGGTAATTTTATAAGGTAAACCTGGCGTGTACCACTGTGTGTAGAATTAAAACCAATCATATCACCCTTCGGACTCCAGCGGCAATGAATATCACAACGCCAGCCCCCGGTATAAGCCATTGGCTCACGAAAACGGCCAAGCCCAATTACTGCCTGTGAGTTCATATTCAGCAGGTAGATCATTTGATCTCTCGTGTTTGGATTAGGATAGGTATCGGTTACCATCCATTTCTCATTAGGTGAAAAAGTACCATGACCATCATAATCTAATAAACCTTTTCCAAGCCGCTTAAAATTATTGCGACCCGGCGTAAATAATATATGTCCATATTGTTTTCCTTCGTAGTTGGCGGTTATCATTAGTTCATCATTGTTCAACCAGTCAAAATGCGAGCCGCCCCACCCTTCCGGAAAGCAACGTTGCAAGTTGGTTCCGTCAGCGTTCAGAGTAAATGCTGTCGTGTTCCATTGAGGTATAGCACGGGCAAGAAAAAAAATTGATTTACCATTCCGGTTAAAGAGCATATGAGCAATGTACTCAATCCCTTTTTCTGCAATTCCGGGAACATGGGTTTGTAAGTCGGCAAGTGAAATAATTAATTTCGTTTCGCCTGTTTGTAAATTCATCAAAAAAATGCCGTCGTCTTTAGGGAAAGCTTCTCCTGGTTTTGCATCCTGGCCATTTCCATCATATCCATAATCAGCCCGTGTAATCCGGAGACGGGAAAAATTAAGACTAAGCGCCGATCTTCCATCAGGCGAAACTGCAGCTACAGGATGAGGAAAAACTTTCACTTCTTTTTTAGTAAACACATTAAGAACAATAGACACAAGCTTCCCCTTTCTGTAATCATTATAGATTATTAAAGAATCCGGACTGGTGGCTAACCAATGCGCCATACAACCCTGTTGAAAATTCCATGCTGTCGTTTTTGCGATTGCTATAAATTGGTTGTTTCTCAAATCCACCAGGCCGAGAATTGCGGTGTCAGTTGAAGCCGGAATTCTTGTTGTTACTGAGGTTTCCAGAACAGTGATATACTGCTGGTTATTGCTCCATGAGTTAATGCCATAATAGCTTGCAAACAAATGAGCCTTAGACGTATCGGTGGTAACAAGAATCGGTTCGCCTGCCGCCGGAAAAACAATATTGGCCTGCGCCAGGACATGTTTGACTGTGCAGGCTACAAGAAAGATCAGGAAGCAAATACGTGATAATACTTTCATTGTATTTAAATATAGCGTTTACCTCTCATTACTTACATTATTTTTAAGGGGCACACCTTGCCCTAACTCGTAATCAGTTAAGTTTTTTAAACCCTATCCGGGAGTCTTTATTTTAAGATAAACAAATTTTCTTTACAAAGTCTGTGGTGTCCTACTTTGCTAAAGTCTTGGAGTGGGGATACGACTTAGGATGATTTTTACAGCCATAGCTTGTAAGATAAAACAATCTTTTTTTATAAAGTCGCCTGGGACTGCCTCGCTTTAGGCAGGGAGTTGACACTCGGCCTGGGATGAACGGAGAAAATTTGGCGAACACAACGGAGGATAAAACTGACAGGAGCGAAGTCAAAAAACATTTTTTATTCTGATGATATTTACATAATTACTTTAGTTTTATGGTCTACATCTCAATTAAATCATTTTTGACTAATTAAATTTTCCTTTATGCTACACCTTTATCGAAAAAGCTCATTAAAAACGTTACCCCTCACTTTCATCGCATGTCTTATTATTTTTGGTTCATGTAAAAAGGACCTTAAACGTGTAGAAGATACCGTTATAAGTGATAGCCCGCAAACCGCTGCAGGCAGATCCGCTAAAACTTCGGATGCTGTTTTGCCTACAGATAATTATTTTATTTTTCCGACAGGAGATAAGTTACCCGACATTAATAATAGTATTATAAAAGCAAAGGGTAAAGTATTTAAAGATTTTTCAAATTTAGGTATCATTGTGGCCAACTCTAAAAATCCAGCTTTTATAGCTGAGATGGAGAAAGTTGCGGGTGTTAGAAAAGTGGTACAGGATGTAAAGGTTCAATTTTTGAATGATCCTGCATATAAGCAAGTAGCCACTAAAGCGCTTTTATCTGCTACTAATCCTTACACCAACCCGTACTATTTTCTGCAATGGAGTATGAAGGCAATAAATGCTGAAGCTGCGTGGGCGGCGGGATACAAGGGTTCAGGAGCAAGAGTAGCTGTTCTTGATAACGGCTTTGAATTGAACCATCCCGACCTTGCGGGCAGATTCAGTGATCTAAGCAAGAATTTTGTGCCTGGGGAAACACTTCAATTTCAAAACCCTACTGGTACATATTTTAGCCATGGTACACATGTAGCAGGAATAATTGCTGCAGATGATAATAATATTGGAGTAATAGGAGTAGCGCCTGAGGCTGAGATCATTGCCATTAAAGTGCTGTCTGATGGAGGTCGTGGTACTTTTTCTGATCTTATAGATGGAATTATTTATGCGGCCCAGGTACATGCTGATATCGCAAACATGAGTCTTGGAGCTTATTTTCAACGCCATGATGGCAATAACTCTGAATTGATAACGTCAGTACAAAAAGCGATTACTTATGCTACCCAAAAAGGAGTAACAGTAATAGTGGCAGCAGGAAACGATGCTGCTAACCGAAATAAGGATGGTTCCATGATAGACCTTCCTGCTGACCTTGCTCATGTAACCTCTGTATCAGCCACAGGTCCGCTAGGTTGGGCTCTTGATCAATCAACCAACCTTGATGTGCCTGCATTCTATAGTAACTATGGGCAAAGCGCCATTGACATTTCTGCTCCGGGGGGAAATGTTGATTTTTCGCTGTACCCCAACGGGCCATGGTTTTATGATTTGGTATTAAGCACAGCAAACGATGGCGGTTATTATTTTGCAGCCGGTACCAGCCAGGCAGCACCACATGCCAGCGGAGTAGCAGCGTTAATCGTAGGTAAATACGGGCATATGGCTCCTGCAGAATTACGTAACAAATTATACCATAGTGTTGATGACCTGGGTAAACCAGGCAAAGACGCTTACTATGGCCGTGGCCGAGTGAACGCAGGAAATGCAGTTAAATAACTTGAACTAAAATTAGCATTGCTTTAATAAAGAGTTGCCTTTTTACCGGCAGCTCTTTTTTGTGTTAGTCCTTAGCCGGGTCTCTACTCCCGGCCTAAGCAAGGCAGGAGCTGGCGGGCTTCTCAGAAAGTTTTGTTTATTGATTAAAATATCTGCATCATTGATCAGTAATAAAATAAATTCCCTGTCTCCTGTCCCATAATATTTTGCTGAGGTAGCATATAATATAATCCTTCTGTTTAATCTATGGTGATTTTTACAGCCATAGCTTGCAGGATAAAACAATCCTCTTTTATGAAGCCGCCGGGTCCTGCCACGCTTAGGCCGGGAGTAGAGACCCGGCTTGGGATGAGCTGTCTTGATTTGATTGGTCGCAAGAGAGTAAGAAAATCAAAAAAAGTAAAATGAAAAAATATTTGCAAATGAACGAATTTTTGAAGCCTGCTTGCAGCCAACACTTACATATACAACGCTTTTTAAAACATCATAATGATTATTAATACTTTTCTATTTGGCTTTTTAAATTGTTGGATCGCAAATACAATCTCCGAAATAGTTCTTATATCTTCTCCATCTCCTCACTTACAAAATCCATCAACATCTTAATATTCTCCGGAGAAAAATCAAACTTCAATCCTGCTGCTTCATAGAGTTGTGGTAAAGTTTTAGTACCGCCAAGGGCTAAGGCCTTCATGTAGTTGTCTAAGGCTTTTTCAGGATCTTTTTTGTATTGCATCCACATGCCAATTGCGCCAAGCTGCGCAATGCCGTATTCGATATAATAGACAGGCACTTCAAATAAATGTAACTGTCGTTGCCATGCATTTTCCCGGTACTTTTCTAAACCGCTATAATCGATAACATTATCAGAAAAAGATTGTAAAATCTCCATCCATTTGCCTGTTCTTTCTTCAATAGTATGTTCCGGGTTTTCATACACCCAATGTTGAAATTTATCTACTACTGCAATCCAGGGGAAGATGGTCATTGTTCTTTCCAACTGGTGTTCTTTGGCTCTTTGTAATTCTTCTTTGTTATTAAAAAATACCTCCCAATGGTCCATACTGAAAAGCTCCATAGCCATGCTGGCCACTTCTGCAATCTCCATAGGGTATTCTTTAAATGCACTCAATTCCAAACTGTGTGTAAGAAATGATTGCACTGCATGGCCGCCTTCATGCACCATAGTGGTTACATCATGCATTTGACCTGCGGCATTCATAAAAATAAAGGGTGCACCGCTTTCTGCAAGCGGGCAGTTGTATCCGCCGGGAGCTTTGCCCTTCCTGCTTTCCAGGTCAAGGTGTTTCATCTCTTGCATTTGCTGAAGGCATTCTCCAAAAAACGGGCGGAGCCTCGTAAAACAGTCAATTGATTTTTTTATAAGTTCGCCACTTGTGGTAAAAGGGTTAAGTGGTTTGGTGCCTTCAGGTTCTGCTTCCAGATCCCATGGCCGCAAATTTTCAAGCCCTAATTTTTCTTTTTTCTTTTGGTATATCTTATTTACAAGAGGAATTACATGCTGGCGAACTGCCTCATGAAACAGGAAACAATCTTCTTTGGTATAATCAAATCGTCCCATCTCTTTAAACTTATAATCCCGGTAATTTTCAAAGCCGGCATTTAAAGCTATTTGATGTCTTTTTTTGATCAGTTGCGTGTACATATTATTCAACGCATCTTTATCCTGCAACCTTCTTTCATTAATTTTTCTGTATACTTCTTCTCTCAGGTTTCTATCGGAACTTTCTAAAAACTTTGCCGCCTGTTGCAGGGTGTATTCTTTACCATTTACTTCCACCATCATCTTTCCCGATATAACGCCATATTGCTGCTGCATTACAGCAAGCTCTGCCTGTAAGGGAATATTTGCTTCCCTAAACAGGTCAATATGTTTTTGCACAGACCGGAGGTAAGTAAAATATTTATCCTTGTCAAGTTGTTTTGTAAATGGCGAGTTCACCAACTTTTTATTAAGCGCATCGGCATACGGCTGAATTTTGGGTTGTATCTCCATACAGAAAAAATTGAATGCTTCTTCGAGAGATTTATTTTCTGTATCACAAGTCATTTTTATCTGGCGCCAGCAGGCATCCTCACTTACTACTGCTTCCAGTTCACTGCTGTCTTTCAGCCACTGCTCCAGGTCCTGTGGAGTGTTTAATTCTCTTTCCAATAGATTTTTAAGATAAGGTTCCAGGTGGTCCCAATCAGTAATAATAAAATCAGGCGGAATAAAGTGACGGGGCAATTTTTGTATTTTAGATGTGTTCATGGCAGAAATTTTTTTTTACACGAATTATAAAACACGAATTACACGAATGTCTTGGATGTTTCAATTAGTGTAATTCTTGCAGGATTTATTTTACTCCGCGGCTTTCAATTTTCCGGGGGGCGCTTTTGGTGGGTTTGCCTTCCTTAACATTCGTTGTTTCGGGCTTTGGAGCCTTTATGGCTTTTGGTTTTTCGTCACCGGGAGCATTCTCATTGTCAGGCGGTATTATAGAAAAATCAACATTGTTAGTGGTTAATATGTCTAACCACTTTATCATCTTTTTCATATCGCTTGCATATACCCTTTCAAAATCAAGATCAGGGTAAACTTTTTCAAAGTAGGCTTTCAATTCCTTTCCATCCGCTTTTGCATCGGGCTTTTTTTCTTCACTGTTTTTTATGGCGTTAAAAAGCTCTGCAAGGTTAGTGTTATCTTTTACAGTAAAAACCTCGATACTTTCCAAATGAGAAAAATTGTGCATCCTGCTGCTGACAAACTTTGTAGTGTTATCTTCTAAAGATCTTACTACTGCACCATCTGCCTTTGAAGAGATAAGTTCATATAAACCTCCCATGCCTGTTACCGAGATAATTTTACTATAATTCATATACTGTTTATTTTTTTGGAAGTGCAAGATAGTTGAAAATTGAAAAGACAGGGTAATACGCCTTACTTTAGTTAAAACGTGCAACAGTTTTCTTTCTCATAGTCGCAGAGTTTTTACAATCAAAGCGTCCAACAGCTAATGATAAAACCTATGAATAAATTTATTTTTACATTTTTTACCTTGTTTTCACTTGGTGCTGTTAATGCCCAATCTTTAAAGGGTGTTGTGCAGAATGAAAGTGACAAATCTCCCATAGTTGGTGCTACAGTAAAGATTGCAGATACAATTAATACCCCATTATCAGTTGTTACAAATCCACAAGGTGCATTTTACTTTCAAAATATAGCGCCGGGCAAATACACGCTGTCTATTTCTTCCATTGGATACGCTCCCTATGAAAAACTACTTTATATTTCTGACAGTAGTGATACGGACCTGGGGATAATTTCTATTCCTAAAGGGTCTAAAGTTTTAAGTACCGTCACTATAAATGCATCAGCACCGCCTGTGAAGCAAAAAGTTGATACGGTAGAATATTCTGCCAGCGCTTTTAAAGTTAATCCTGATGCTAATGCGGAAGACCTGATAAAAAAAATGCCTGGTGTTACGGTTGAAAAAGGAACGGTGACTGCACAGGGAGAAACGGTTAAAAAAGTTACTATTGACGGGAAAGAATTTTTTGGGGATGATGCTTCCGCAGCTTTGCGGAATATGCCATCTGAGGTAATTGACAAGATACAGGTTTTTGACAAGCTAAGTGACCAGGCTGCCTTCACGGGTTTTGATGACGGGAACAGTGCCAAATCAATAAATATTGTTACAAAAGCCAACATGCGTAATGGCCAGTTTGGCCGTGTTTATGCGGGTTATGGTACTGACGACAGGTATTCAGCAGGAGGTAATATAAGTTTTTTTAAAGGCGACAGGCGTGTATCGTTAGTTGGATTGTTCAATAATGTTAATCAGCAAAATTTTTCGTCGCAGGATCTGTTAGGCGTAACCAGTTCTCAAAACCGGGGAGGTGGTGGCAATCGTGGCGGCCAGGGCGGAAACCGCGGAGGCCAGGGTGGTGGTGGATTTCGGGGTGGCGGCGGCGGGGGTTTTGGCGGAAATACCAACAATTTTTTAGTTGGCCAGCAAAGTGGCGTTAGCACAACCAATGCATTTGGAATTAATTATTCAAATGTTTTTAACAAAAAAGTTACTGTAGCAGGAAGTTATTTCTTTAATAACAGCAGAACGCCAAATACCGAAATTACAAACCGGCAATATTTTATTACCGAAGATTCGAGCCAGTTTTATAAAGAGAATAGCACCTCATCAAATAACAATTATAATAACCGGGCAAACCTGAGATTAGAATATAAAATTGACTCTTCAAACACCCTGATAATAACGCCTAATCTGAGTTTTCAAAACAACAAGGCTGCTTCAATTGTTTCCGGAATAAATTCATTGCAATCAGGCGAATTGCTTAGTGTAACCAATAATAGAATTTCTACCAGGTCCACCGGGTATAATATCAATACCGGCGTTTTATTCAGGCATGCATTTGAAAAAGGAGGAAGAACCATTTCTTTAAATCTTAATACAGGATTTAATAAAAGAACCGGAGAAAATTATTTGTTTGCGCAAAACCAATATTACAAATCACTCAATGATATTTCTGATTCTGTTGTGAACCAATTCTCTGACCAGGCAAGTCATGGAAGCCAGTATAACATTAACCTTGCTTATACAGAGCCTGTTGGTAAAAAGGGCCAGTTGCAATTACATTATAGCCCATCTTTTTCCAAAAGTTTAGCTGACCAGCAAACTTTTCAATACGATTCGTCAAACGCAAAATATACTTTTTTTGATACCAGCCTCAGCAATAAATTCAGCAGTAATTTCAATACACAAAATGGCGGTATAACCTATCGTTACGGTGATAGGGATAACCAGTTTTCTGCAGGCCTTGCTTACCAGCAGGCCGGTTTAAAAAGTAACCAGGAGTTTCCGCAGGTGACATCGGTTGATAAAACTTTTAAAAATTTTCTTCCAAACCTTATGGCCAGGATCAAGCTCTCGCCAAAAAGTAATATCAGGGTTATGTATCGCACTTCTACTAACCCACCTTCTGTTACACAATTGCAAAATGTTATCAACAATTCAAATCAATTCTTTTATACCACCGGAAACCCTGATCTTAAACAACAATATACAAACAGTGTTATCACCAGATTTACCTACACTAATTCAGTAAAGGGTCAAAGTTTTTTTGCCAACCTTTTTTTACAAAAAATTGATGACTATGTTGCCAATGCCACTTACATAGCTTCACGGGATTCTGTTTTAACTAAAACAATTACTTTGTTTAAAGGAACACAAATCAGCAAACCGGTGAACCTTAATGGTTATTTAAGCGCCCGTTCATTTTTAACTTACGGCTTACCGCTGAAATTTATCAAAACAAATCTTAACCTCAATGCAGGATTTACTTACTCAAAAATCCCGGGATTGATCAACAATGTTTCAAACATTTCTAATTCCTACAGCTATAATCTTGGTGGGGTGCTGGCAAGCAATATTAGCCAGTATATTGATTTTACGATATCATATTCGGGCAATATTAACGTTGTAAAAAATTCATTAAGGCCACAGTTGAATAACAATTATTTTACGCAAACGGCAGGCTTGCAGGCAAATCTGCTTTCTAAAAACGGATGGTTTGCTCAGAATGATATCACTAATCTTTTTTATTCGGGACTTTCGGCGGGTTTTAACCAAAGCTATTGGTTGTGGAATGTGGCAATTGGTAAAAAGTTTTTAAAAGACCAGGCAGGGGAATTAAAGCTTTCCGTGTTTGATTTGCTAAAACAAAACCGCAGCATTACCCGTAACGTAACGGAATCTTATATTGAGGATAGCCAGAACCGGGTGTTACAACAATATTTTATGCTGACTTTTTCTTATAAATTAAAAAACTTTGTAAAGAAAAATTAATCTTTGACGTTTACAACAAGCCAGTATTAAATATTTGATGTTGAGTGAAAGGATATTAATTGAACGCCTAAGTAGGAAAGACAATTCAGCTTTTAAAGAAATTGTTGAAACGAAACACGTAATGGTTTACAATACAGTGTTGGCTATTGTACAAAATGTGGAAGATGCGGAAGATGTGGCGCAGGAAGTTTTTGTTCAGGTATATGAATCTATAGATGGTTTTAAGCAGGAGTCCAAACTCTCTACATGGCTTTACAGAATTGCTGTTTCAAAGGCAATGGATCACCTGCGGCGAAAGAAAAGAAAAAAGAGGTTTGCTTTTTTTCAAAGTCTTTTCGGTAAAAACGATGAGCTTGTAAATGACCCTCCCGACTTCTTTCACCCCGGTATAATGTTGGAAAATAAACAAACTGCTGCTGTTTTATTTAAGGCTATAAAAGCGCTTCCACAAAATCAGCATACTGCTTTTATCCTGAATAAAATTGAGGGATTGAGTTACCAGGAAATAAGTGATGTTATGAAATTAAGCGTGTCTGCAATTGATTCTCTGTTGCAAAGAGCTAAAACTAATCTTAGAAAATATCTTACTAATTATTATCAGCAAAATGCATAGTAAGCAAGGAGTTTATATTAAAATCTCGTCTAAAAAAATAGAGCAATGAATAACTCATTAAAAAATAAAGTTGATGCTGCATTAAGCAGTATTAACCATATAAAAGCTGCCACTCCTTCTCCTTTTTTCTACACAAGACTGCTTGCAAAGATCAACAACGGAAAAGGAACGGTGTGGGAAAAATGGAGCGCTTTCTTTTTGCGCCCTACGGTAGCCTTTGCAGCCCTTTGCTTTATTATTGTAGTAAATGCTTATGTATTATATTCAAAATTGGGTGATGATATTTCTTCGCCGGACCAAACAGAACTGGCTTCCTCAGATATCTATAACGATACTGTGACAGCATTATATGATCTTGAAAACTTAAAGCCATGATGACACCGGAAAAGAAAATAAGATCACTCATTTTTGCAATAGTTTTTCTTTTAATTACCAATATCGCTTTGCTTTTATTTTTGGTGCTTAACAGGGATGATCATCATAAAACAGATAACCGTGGCTTAAATACCGTAGGAACTTTTTTAAAAGATGAGATAGGTTTTGATGACCAGCAAATGTCTATATATCAAAATTTAAGAAAAAGTGATTTTGAAAGAGGCAAGCCGGAATTTGATAGTTTAAAGGCCGCAAAAGGTCGATTTTATTTGAACATTTATAATGATACAATCCCTGATTCGGTTATAAATAAACTGGCTGTAACTATTGGTGAAGCGCAAATAGCAGTTGACAGGCACATGCTCAGGCATTTTAAAAGTTTAAGGAGAATATGTACCCCGGCGCAGCTTCCCAAATTTGATTCATCGTTTAAAACTGTGGTGGAGAAGGTTACGATGGGGAAGTCGAAAAAGAAGTGAATTAAATTTTGCTGACAGAAAATGATGGATAAAATTCCCAATAACCGTCAATTATTTTCTTATTAAATGGCCTCCTGAATTAAAAGGAAATGTTCAGCGGGATAAGCAGCATATAAAATACCTTAAAAAATGCAGGATGGAAAGTGATAGTATCATGGACCTGTAAATTAAATTCTAAACATGCTGATACACCTTTCAACAGCTTATAACTTATAAGAAAGTTAACAGGTAAGTATTAGTTGTTAAAAGAAGTATTCGTTTTGTATTTTCATAATTACTCATGACAGAAATGACCTATGCTGACTTTTTAAATATTACCCTTAAGCCCAACATAACCGAAAGCAATTGTGCTTGATCTGTTTGCAGGCTGCGGAGGTTTGTCGTTAGGGTTTAAAGCTGCGGGCTATAAAACTATCGGTTTTGAAATGGATAAAAGTGCAGCAGAAATAACGGATTGCTAAAAAATAATAATCTGATGGCACATTCCCTTTTAAGTAATTCTTTTTTATTGCTCATTGCCTGGTAATTTTTTTTGTCGTTCTTTCTGTTGGTGAAATAAGTTGTATAAAATAATTCCCTGCCGAAAGTTTGGAGAGTTCCTGAATTGAAATATAGTTAAGCCCTTTATTCATTTGAATGCTCCGGGAAATAATTTCCCTGCCCTGCACGTCAATCACCTTTGCAATAATAATTTCACTATCATTCCAATCAACATTTATATTTAAATAACTGGTAAACGGATTTGGAGAAATACTTATCTGTTTGTTTAAGCCTTTAAGCTTTACCACTATAACCTTTGAAAGGCTTGCTTTTCCGTCAATATCTAATTGTTTTAAACGATAATAAACAACAGAACCGGCTGCGGAAGAAACATCGTCTGTAATGGAATAGAAATGTTTTAAAGTAGTTGTTCCATTACCTGAAACAGCGGATACCTCATAAAAAAAACTTCCATCAACACTTCTTTCAACTTTATATTGGCTGCAGTTTACTTCCATTAAAGTGTTCCAGTCGAGCTGTACTTTATTATTCTGTAAACCTGTACCGGCAAATGACACTAAGGTAGCCGGGAGAGGGCCACCAAGGGATAAATTGCCTGGGTTAATTATTGCGGTGCCATCGTCTACAAAATTTACATTTGCGTCCGATAACCCTTTTATTCTTGCGATGTTTACGATAGGAGCCACAAAACTGTTTGGCCCCGGGTCATTAACAACCACTTTAAATTCTACCTCATAAGATTCACCTGCGCCTAAAGTACCTCCGGCATCCTTCGTACACCCTGTGCCTAATCTAAACGTCAGCATTTTAACTGAGCCATTAACAATATACTCAGCGTTATCGTCCCCCGCTATATCAGTTTTAATTCCGGCAAGAACTCCGGGAGAACTTACCACTTTTAAAGAGTTAGGCAAATAGGTGACTGCTGAAGGTAGTGTATCTGTTATTATAATGGAATTTGCATTTCCTTTACCCGTGTTTTTACCTTTTAATGTATAAGTAAGCACTTCATTTTTTTCAAAATGATTATCATTATCTTCATCGGTTACTATTTGTTCCAATATAATTTCCGGATCTTTCATCCTGATTGAAAAAGTAAATAAGCCGGGAAAATATTGGTCAGACTTGGTGCCAAATTGTAAGGTAACCGAGCTGTCATTTGGAAAAATATTATAACCTGTTCCCACCTGAAAGTGATCTATATCCAGACCCATTTGATTTGTATAATCAGGATTTTTAGTTGTTATATGTATCCCATTATCCGTAATTGTTCCGTTCCAGGGATTATCTGACGGATTTGTTGCATTAGAAAATAAATTCCCGTTGATTTTCAAAAAATCTTCTTTCAATTTTGCATCACCCTCCCACACCAATGCACCCATCTTAGCATCCGCTGATGAAAGTGTACCTGATGGCACGTTTAATCCTGTTAATGTAACGGAGGTTGTTAACGAATTACCTCCGTTATATATCTTTCTAAATCCGTCATACACCCGGATGCTGTTATAATTTAGATTAGAATTTTCATATACTACCAATATGCTCCAGCCACCATTATAACCTCCGTCCGTAGCGGCACCTGTACTCAATGGCGCATTACCTGCCTCATAGGTGCCTGCACCATTGCTTTGCACAAAAGCAGTAATATCAGCATATGCCTGGTATTGTGTATAATTATTACTGATAATAATTTTATCGATCCCAATTGCATTTACAGTAGCGTAAACATTTTCTGTACCTTTTCTTATTTTAATTTTTTTATTGGCATCCTTTGCTAAATTAAATTCACTGTTTAGTACCATGCCTCCCCAATATATCCGGGCCAGTATAATCTCATTTTTTCCTGCCGGCAAAATAAGATCAGAAGACGATGAGTTCCTGGTAACGCTGCCATTGCCAGTGTTCCCGTCAATATCAACATATTGCATTAAAGAATCATTTCCATAAATACTATTGCCGGTTATTCTGTTATCATTCATTTTTAGCGTATTCACGCTTCCGTTTTCTACTATGTGCAAAAGGGTATTGCCAAATATTGTTGAACTACCCTTTATATTATCAGAATATAGAAGAGAATAATTTCTTGCCTGGGCATAAGAAGTATTACCGCTAAATAAAAATATAAAAACAAGCAGCCCTGGCAGGCTTAATTTTAATAATGAGAATTTAAATGTAAAAGTTGCCATGATACCTAATTTTATGTTGGATCATAGAAACCAGATCAATAGTCATCATATAGTTTGGAGAAGAATTCCTACCATAGCCAGGCATTTACCGGAAAAGACATATGTTGAAATGCAACCTGATGAATTAATTGTTAGGATATTTTAAGCCGGGCTTTATAGTTATGCAGATATAAAAGAAATAATTACTTATTTTATTAAAAAATTTATCATCTCCTGTAATAAATGGTAAGCTGTAGTAATATTTAAAAAAAGGAACAACTGCTTTTTAAGACAGTTGTTTCGTTTTTAATTTATTGTTTAGTGATCTTCTTTGTTGTTCTTTCTGTTGATGAAATAAATTGTATAAAATAATTTCCGGCAGAAAGTTTAGAGAGTTCATCAATTGAAATATAGTTAAGCCCCTTGCTCATTTGAATATTTTTTGAAACAACTTCTTTGCCCTGAACATTAATAACTTTCACAGTTATTATCTCATTGCTGCTCCATTCCATATTTACATTCAGATAGCTGGTAAAAGGGTTTGGAGAAATATTAATTTCCTTGTTTAAGCTTTTGAGTTTTACCGCTACCACCTTCGAGTAGGACGATTTACCATCAAAATCTAGTTGTCTTAAGCGGTAGTAAACCATTGAGCTTGTTACGGAAGAAGCATCATCGGTAATAGAATAAGAATGTTTGTAAGGTGTTGTTCCGCTTCCGGCCACCGTTTCAATTTTGTAGAAAATTTTTCCGTCTATGCTTCTTTCAACATTGTATTCACGGCAGTTAATTTCCATAGAAGTGCTCCAGTCTATCTTTGTTTTGTTATCCGGCAAAAGAGTACCGGCAAATAAAACCAATGTAACCGGCATTGCAGAATACTCAGGGTTTAGTATTGCTGTACCGTCATCAACAAAATCCACGTTCGCATCTGATAACGCCATTATTCTTGCAATGTTTATTATTGCCCCACCGAAGTTACCAGGCCCCATGTCATTTACTGTTGCTTTAAATCTTACTTCATAAGTTTCATTAGCGGCCAAAGTACCACCTGCGCTTGCTGTGCTTCCTGTGCCTATTCTAAATCTTACCGTTTTAATGGAACCGTTAACAATATACTCGGCATTGTCATCTCCTGATGCATCAGTGTTAATACCTGGTGCAATACCCGGTGAACTTACTATTTCCAGTGAGTTAGGAACATATGTAATTGTTGAAGGCAAAGTATCAGTTATTATAATTGAATTTGCATTTCCAGCCCCTGTATTTTTACCTTTCAAAGTGTAGGTAAGCACTTCATTTCTTTCGCCATAATTATCATTGTTAGCATCTGCCACGGTTTTGTCTAACGTTATAGCAGGATCTTTCATTTTAATGGCAAAAGTGAATAAGCCAGGGAAGTAGCGATCAGACTCAGTGCCAAATTGTAGGGTAACTGAAGTTGCATTTGGATAGATTTCGTACCCGGTTCCAATATCGAACTGATCAATATCCACACCCATTTGGTTGGTATAATTAGGATTTTTTGCAGTTACGTGAACGCCGTTGTCAGTGATAGTTCCGTTCCATGGATTGTCTGACTGGTTAGTAACATTTGAAAATAAATTCCCGTTTATCTTAAGAAAATCAGCTTTTAACTGTGCGTCACCTTCCCAGGAAACTATGCCCATTTTAGCGTCTGCAGAGGTAAGGGCGCCAGAGGGTATATTTAATCCTGTTAAAGTAACTGAAGTGGTTGCCTGGCTGCCTTCGTTGTAAACCTGCCGAAATCCATCATATATTCTTATGCTATTGTAGGGTAAAGCAGGGTTCTCGTAAACAACAACTATGCACCATGCGCCATAACCTCCGCCCACAAATTTACCAACGCTTGCCGGAATATTACCTACTTCATATGTGCCGGCACCATTAGTTTTTACTAAGGAAGTCACATCGGCATAAGCCTGGTATAACGCACTTGTGCTATTCAGTTTAGAAGTATCGAGCCCTAATGCAGTAACATCAAGATATGCACTTGTAGTTCCTTTTCTTATTTTAATTTTCCGGTTTGCCGGTGCAGTTAAATCAAAATCACTGTTTACAACAAAACCTCCCCAATACAAACGGGCGAGTTTTATTGTATTTGCGCCGGAAGGAAGTATTAAGTCTGCTGAAGACGAATTTCTTGTTACACTGCCGTTGCCGGTAGATCCATCAATGTCAATATACTGCATGTTTTCATTATTATTTCCATAAGTGCTGTTTCCGTTAGCACTGTTACCATTCATTTTTGTGGTGTTAACGACTCCGTTATCTACAATATTTAAAAGCGTATTACCAATCAGGGCAGTGCTGCCCTGCACATTATCAGAATATACAAGATTGTAGCTTCTTACTTGCGCCTCTATATTTGTAAAAGCTGATAAAAGAGAGAGTGTAATAACTGTTAACCTGGTTAATTTTGTTAGTGGGGTAAAAAAGTTCATGATTGCTAATTTTTCTTGTGGGTAAATAATGATAATACCAATGGTCAGATCATATCCAGGAAGAATAGCTTTAAAAGGAACAGCGGAATAACAAATAAGCACGGCTTAAGCCAGGAAGTTGGGGAAAAAATAACTTAATGGAGATCGGTATGGTAATTACCATTTGAACGCTTCAGAACCTATGTAAGCATTTGAATTT
>JBDSFG010000055.1:0-5330 GCA_039919615.1 Ginsengibacter sp.
TATCTCATATACAAATATTCATGGCTTACTGATAACGGGCAATGAATTGTGGATTGGAACATTCGAACATGGCCTGGATGTAATGAATATAAAAACCGGTAAAGTAATGCAGCATTACTCAATGGGCACAGGAGAACATTCTCTTAGAAGTAATTTCATTTATTGCATTTCAAAAATGAACAATGAGGAAATTATATTGGGTACTACCAGAGGCGCTTATGTGTTTAACCGGAATAGCAATGACTTTAGTACTTTGCCTGGTATGCCGCTGAATAATTGGTATACCTACCTATTGAAAGACAGCAGTGGAATTATTTGGGCCAGCACCTATGGCAACGGCATTAACTATTACAATACAAAAAGTAGAAAAAACGGAAATTTCAGATACGATGCAAAAGATGAAAACAGTATAAGCAGTGACAGGGTGAATAGCATATTTCAAGACAGTAATAACAATTTATGGTTTGCTACCGAAGGGGGTTTATGTAAGTTCAACAGGACGAGGAACAATTTTAAAAGATATACCACTAAAAACGGCTTTCCTACCAATTTCATTTTAAGTATGCTGGAAGATGAAAAGAAGAATTTATGGATCAGCACATCTAAAGGATTGGTTTGTCTTGATCCACGAACGGATCAACTAAATATCTATACAAAGAACAATGGTCTTTTAAATGATCAGTTCAATTTTAATTCAGCTTATAAAGACGCCACAGGAAGAATGTATTTTGGAAGTGTAAAGGGATTGATCAGTTTTCGTCCCGGCGAATTCATAAAAACCAGCTTTGTTCCTAACGTATATATTACCGGTTTCCAGGTTGATAATAAAGACCTTGCTATTTCCAAAACCGGTTCTCCCTTAAAAAAATCAATTATTTATACAGATAAAATCACACTTACCTATAATCAATCAACTTTTAGTATTGACTTCGCTTCGTTGAGCTATACAACCCCTGAAATGTCGGAATATGCTTATAAGCTGGAGGGAGTAGATAACGACTGGACCTATCTTAAAACAAACCGGAAAGTTTATTTTACGGAGCTTTCTCCCGGTACTTATACGTTTAAAGTAAAAGCTTCAAACAGCAGCAAGGTTTGGAATGAAAAGGAAACCCAGTTGACCATTGAAATTCTTCCTCCATGGTGGGCAAGCAAGTGGGCTTATTGTCTTTATGTAATTGGGGGAATACTTTTAATCTATTACATCATCCGTAATTATCATAATAGAACTGAGGAAAAGAACAGAAGAAAAATCGAACATCTTGAAATAACAAAGGAGAAGGAAGTCTTCCAGGCAAAAATTGAATTCTTTACCAATGTAGCACATGAGATACGAACACCACTAACATTAATAAAAGGGCCTTTGGAAAAGGTAATCAGAAAAGCAGGCAGCCTGTTGGAAATAAAAGACAGCCTTAAAATTATGGAGAGAAATACCAACAGACTTATTGATCTGAGCAATCAATTATTGGATTTCCGGCAAACAGAGATCAAAGGGTTTAGTCTCAACTTTGTAAAAGCCAATATTTCAGAATTACTGGAAGATACCTGGTTAAATTTTAAGCCGCTTGCAGAACAAAAAAATTTGCTATTTGATATTGAGCTACCTTCCCCCCGGTTATTTGCATCTGTAGATATTGAAGCATTTAATAAGATATTGACCAACCTCTTTAGCAACGCCGTAAAATACGCAGAAAGCAAAGTAGCCGTTTGTTTGCTGCCCTTTAGCGATGACGACAAATTCTTTACCATTGAAATTAAAAATGATGGGTATCTCATTCCTTACGAAATGAAAGAAAAAATTTTCGAACCATTCTTTCGTCTTAAAGAAACGGAAAAACAAAAAGGAACGGGAATCGGGCTGGCACTTTCCCTTTCGCTGGCGCAACTTCATAAAGGTATTATTGATTTAAAAAAGCCTGAAGACAATATGAATATATTTTTGCTAACTATGCCTCTGTACCAGGATAACGAGTTTGACCTGTCCCATGAAAAAGTGAAAGAAACTTTTGTTACAGAAGTGAGTGAAGGCGGGTTATTGAAAGACCCATTTGACCAACAAACATCAATAATTAAAGAATGAAACCTGTTCTGCTATTGGTAGATGATAATGAAGAAATACTTGAATTTGTTGAACATGAACTGGATGAAAAATATACTGTTATTAAAGCATTAAACGGGCAGGAAGCATTAAACGTACTGGAGCAAGATGCTATTCAGTTAGTGATCTCAGATATAATGATGCCGGTTATGGATGGCTTTGAATTATGTAAAATAATTAAAACTAATTTTGATTACAGTCATATCCCTGTTATATTGCTGACTGCAAAAAATACCCTGCAATCTAAAATTGAAGGGCTTGAATTAGGCGCTGATGCTTATATTGAAAAACCATTTTCTCCTGAATACCTCCAGGTGCAAATTGCAAACCTGCTTGCAAACCGTGCAAAGATTAAAGAATATTTTGCCAGTTCACCCCTGGTGCATATAAAAAGCATGGCGTATTCAAAAGCAGATGAGCTTTTTTTAGAAAAATTAAATGAAGCAATATATAATAACCTGGAAGATGCAGAGCTTGATGTTGAGAATTTAGCCAAACTGGTAAACATGAGCCGGCCAACTTTATACCGGAAAATTAAGTCCATTTCAGACCTTACTCCAAACGAGCTGATTAATATAACCAGGCTGAAAAAGGCCGCAGAACTGCTGGCAGAAGGTAACTATAAAATTTATGAAATTGCTGATATGGTTGGGTTTGGTTCTCAAACAAACTTTGGAAGAAATTTTTTAAAACAGTTTGGTATGACAGCATCTGAATACCTGCTTATAAAACAGCAGGAGAGAAACACAAATAAAAAGGATAGGCATTAAGACTAAATAATCATTTATTTCTGCTTTTTAAAAAGGTATTCTCCTTTATATTATGATAAAATATTTAAAGCAATCGAGATTTTTAGTTGCAGTGGATTGCATTATTTTCGGATTCGATGGCGAGTCACTTAAAATTTTATTGATACATAGAGGGTTTGAACCAGAAAGAGAAAAATGGAGTCTTATGGGTGGATTTGTTCAACCTGATGAAAGCGCTGATACAGCCTCAGTCCGCATATTGAAGAGCCTTACCGGGCTTGAAGGAGTTTACCTCGAACAACTTTATACGTTTTCTGATCCCAAAAGAGATCCTATTGAAAGAACCATCTCTATTACTTACTTTGCTCTTATAGATATTCATCAGTATGAAAAACAGTTAAGTGACCAATACCATCCCGAATGGTTCCCATTAAATAAAATCCCAAACCTTGTTTTTGATCACAATGAAATGGTAAAGCTGGCGAAAGAAAAGCTTCGATACAAAGCCGCTTTACATCCTTTACTGTTTGAATTGCTACCCAAAAAATTTACCCTGCCGCAATTGCAAAGCCTTTATGAATATGTGTACGATACAAGTTTTGACAAAAGAAATTTTAGCAGGAAAGTATTGTCAACAAGGCTTTTAATAAAGCAGTTAGACAAAGATAAATACACATCAAAAAAAGGTGCATTTTACTATAAGCTCAATGCTAAAAATTACAAAGCTGATTTCCAGGCATTCTTAAATATCATTCCCAATTCTCATCTTTTATAGCCAATGATTAAATGCAATTTGATGCAATAATTTTTTTTTTAAAAAGATAAGTGTTATTTTGACACGAATTCTTGCTGATGGAAACAGAATATGTTATCGGAGTTGATTATGGAACTGACTCAGTCCGTTCTGTATTGATAAATGCTCATAATGGCCACGAAATAGCCGCGTCCGTTTTTTATTACCCCCGATGGAAACAACAATTGTATTGTAATGCATCAGTGAACCAGTTTCGCCAGCATCCTCTCGATTACGTAGAAGGTCTGGAATATACTATAAAAGATTGCCTTAAAAAAAGTGGCAATAATGTATCTCAATATATTAAAGCAATTTCAATTGATACCACAGGCTCAAGCCCTGTTGCCGTTGATGAAACTGGAACACCTCTGGCGCTCTCTCCTCGTTTTGAGGAAAACCCAAATGCCATGTTCGTTTTATGGAAAGATCATACCGCAACTAAAGAGGCCGCTGACATAAATGAGCATTCAAAAAAATACGACATTAATTACCTGCAGTTTGTTGGTGGTATTTATTCCTCTGAATGGTTTTGGGCAAAATTGCTTCATGTATTAAGAGAAGATGAATTAGTGAGAAATGCCTGCGCTTCATGGGTTGAACATTGCGACTGGATTCCGTTTTTGCTCACCGGTGAAAATGATATAAAAAAAATGAAGCGTAGTGTTTGTGCAGCCGGGCACAAAGCTTTATGGGCAAAAGAATTTGACGGTTTACCACCTAATGATTTTTTTGCTTCCTTAGATCCGTTATTGAATTGCTTTACATCCAGGTTATTTACAGAAACTTATACTTCAGATAAACCCGCCGGCAACCTTTCTCCGGAGTGGGCAAGTCGTTTAAATTTATCTACTGAGGTAATTATCGGCGTAGGAGCCTTTGATGCTCATATGGGAGCCGTAGGCGGACAAATAGAGCCTTATCATTTAAGTAAAGTGATGGGGACTTCCACATGCGACATGCTTGTGGCGCCTGCCACAGAGGTTAAGGATATTTTAGTTAATGGTATTTGCGGGCAGGTGCCGGGTTCAATTATACCGGGTATGATTGGCATGGAAGCCGGTCAAAGTGCTTTTGGAGATATGTACGCCTGGTTTAGAAATCTACTAAGCTGGCCACTCGAAAATTTATTAGCTGATGAGAAAGGTAAAAAAGAAGTTAGCAATAAGATCATTGCAGCGCTAAGTGATGAAGCCGCTAAACTGCCCATTGATGAAAATGATGAATTAGCTGTTGACTGGCTAAATGGAAGAAGGACACCCGATGCAAACCAACTTTTAAAAGGTGCTGTCATCAACCTTAATCTTGCCACGGATGCTCCCCGTTTTTTTAAAGCCATTGCAGAAGCCACTTGTTTTGGCGCCAGGGCAATTGTAGAAAGATTTAATCAACAAGGGATTCCTGTAGAGGGCTTAATAGGGTTGGGTGGTGTTGCTAATAAATCACCTTATATTATGCAAATGATGGCTGATGTTATTGATATGCCTATCAGAATTCATAAGAGTGAACAAACCTGTGCTGCAGGCGCCGCAATGTTTGCCTCCACCGCTGCAGGCATTTATGACAAGGTAGAGGATGCTATGAAAGCCATGGGCCAAGGTTTTGCAAAAACATATTATCCCAACGTAACCCGAACAGAGATATATTCCAATCGATATAAACGTTACAAACAATTAGGAAAATTTATTGA
>JBDSFG010000037.1:0-27542 GCA_039919615.1 Ginsengibacter sp.
ATTTCAAAGCTTACGGCATCAGGATATTTTTTGTTAGATGAATACACAGGTTCTTACGCAATTGCCACAAAAGAGATTGAAAAAGACAAAGCCGATATCATTCTGCAAATTCCCGGGCACTTTGAAAAAGATCTTGTAAAGGAAAATGAGGCAACTATATTTTTGGCAGCGAATGCAATTAATGGCTCAAAAGCTTTAATAGGAGCTGCTTACCTGCAAAGCATCATACATGATTACAATAACCAGGTGAGAGAAAAATGGATTCAAATACCACGGTTTTCACCGGAAACCAACATAGAAGTTATTGCTACAAACTGGTATAATCCTTTCATGAATTATAAGTGGTTTATGGTGCCGGGCATCCTGGTAGTGCTGGTAACAATGGTAGGCTCTTTCCTTGCTTCTCTGAATATTGTAAGAGAAAAAGAGATCGGAACTATTGAGCAGATAAATGTAACGCCAATAAAAAAATATCACTTCATCCTTGGTAAACTTATTCCTTTCTGGGTCCTGGGATTATTGATCCTTACAATCGGTTTATTTATTTCCTGGCTGGCTTACGGTATTCTACCTGAAGGCAGTTTTTTTACAATTTATATTTTTGCTGCAGTGTATTTGCTGGCAGTATTAGGGCTCGGTTTACTGGTATCAACTTATTGCAGTTCACAACAACAGGCCATGCTTATTTCTTTTTTTCTCATGATGATCTTTATCCTTCTCGGCGGACTATACACACCAATTGAAAGCATGCCTGTTTGGGCGCAATGGGTAACTAAGTTTAATCCTGTTAGTTATTTTATTGAAGTAATGCGTTTGGTAATACTGAAGGGAAGTACACTTACCGATATTCTGCCACAAATAGTAACTATATTTTCATTTGCACTTGTGTTGAATACGTGGGCTATAATTAATTATCGCAAGAGGGCTTAGATGGAAAAAATAGTTTAGGACACTACACAAAAAAGGAGTTCACAACCAAGCACAAGCCATTTAAGTGGAGAGTATCGGGGTCGAACCGACGACCTCTTGCATGCCATGCAAGCGCTCTAGCCAACTGAGCTAACCCCCCATTTTTAATTAAAAGCAAAAGTAAAAAAACTATCTCCTGAATTTGCACTTTTGACTTTTGACTTTTAATTTTTGACTTTTAACTTTACTATTCCCCCCAAAATTTCATCCTTACCTTCCAGCCATAATTTTACCTGCGCATTGGTAATTGATTTTGGTCTTTCAAGTGGAAAACCCAAAGCCCTATCCCAGCAGAGGCTTGCCAATACCCCTAACGATCTGGAAACCCCAAATAACACGGTATAAAATTCATACTCCTCCATACCATAATGTACCAGCAATGCGCCGCTATGTGCATCAACATTCGGCCATGGATTTTTAATTTTTCCAATACCTTTTAATATACCGGGCACTGTATCATATATATTCCAGACTGTTTTAACCAACGGATCATTTGGCATATGTTTCTTTCCAAATTCCATTTGTGCAGTAAATCTTGGGTCAGTTTTACGAAGCACAGCATGTCCGTATCCGGGTACTACTTTTCCTTCGGCAAGTGTTTTTTTCACATATTCCGTTATCTGTTTTTTTGTGGGCAGTTCAGTTTTCAATTCTTCCCGCATTTCAAAGATCCATTTTATTACTTCCTGGTTTGCTAAACCGTGAAGAGGGCCGGCAAGGCCATTCATCCCCGCAGCGAAGCTTAAATAAGGATCACTTAATGCAGAGCCTACCAAATGCGTTGCGTGAGCTGATACATTTCCACCTTCGTGATCTGCATGAATAGTCATGTATAGCCGCATGAGCTCTTTAAATTCTTCCCCCTCAAAGCCCATCATATGGGCAAAATTTCCTGACCAGTCAAGTAAACCGTCAGGTTGAATATGCTCGCCTTTTCTATATTTACGCCTGTAGATATATGCAGCCACACGAGGCAATCTTGCAATAAGATCCATCGAATCGTCAAAGACAGTTTCCCAGTAATCTTTTTTATTCATCCCCGCTGCATATTTTTTTGAGAACTGGCTTTCTGTCTGAAGCGCCATTATCGCCACCACAAACTGCGTCATAGGATGGGTGCTTTTTGGCAACGCTTCAATAGTGGCAAATACATGATTTGGCACATGGCTGCGCCTTTGCAGTACACTCGTAAGATGATGAACGTCTTCTTCAGAAGGCAATTCCCCTACCAGCATTAAATAAAATAATCCCTCGGGCAATGGTTCTGTTCCACCTTTGGCCTTGGGTAATTTTTGTTGCAATTCCGGGATAGTATATCCCCTGAATCTAATGCCTTCCTGTGCATCAAGTAAAGAAGTTTCCGTTAGTAAGCCGGTAATACCTCGCATGCCCTGGTACACCTGCGATAGCTTGACCTCTCCTATTTTTTTATCACCATGCTGCCTCAAGATTTCTTTGATCTCTGCGGCTGTCAGATCTGCTTTAGCCTTAAACCTTTCCTTTATAACACCCATAAAAAAAATTTATTTACTCAAAGTGCGTAAAGTTAGGATTTGAATCTGAAAATGAAATTTGTAATTCAGTGAAATATCTTTAATCACATTTAATAAAACGCATTTCTTTTATGCTCACATCATTTTGGCGCCTTATAATACAAGTATATAACCAGCGATCCGAAGAAGAGGTTGGGTGTCCACGCTGCCCATAAGGGATCAAAATTTCCTTTAACAGAAAATACGGTGGCAAATCGGCTAAGCAAAATATACAGTATACTAATTACAAAGCCCATGGCAAGATGAAAGCCGGTACCTCCACGAATTTTTCTTGAGGCTATTATGGCCCCTATAAAAGTTAATATTAGTACTGACAATGGAACAGAATCCCTCGTGTATCTTTCCACCAATAAAGTATTTATATCTTCTGACCCACGTATCCTTTCCAGTTGTATAAATTCATTCAGATCCTGCGTGGGCATTTTATCCTTCATGTAATTGTCACGCTGAAAATCACGTGGTTTAAAATTAAAATTCATTTTCATAGAATCAGTTAGCACAATCGTTTCCTGAAACCCATTGATATTTCGTTCCATAACTTTCATCAGCTTCCACTTATGTTTTGCTGTATCCCATGTTATAGTTTCAGCATGGAGGTTATACACCAACTGGTAGTTTTTAAATCGCTGAATAAAAAAATTATTTCCTGTATGGGTAGTGGTATCATAATAACGGATGCCGGCATATGAGAAGGAATCAAGCCTGAAATAATAATTACTTAAGGTGGTATAACTTTTTAAATCAGTACTATTAAACTTAATATATTTTGCATCAAAAGCTGCCCATTTTGCATTTGCTTTGGGTACTAAAGATTGATTAGCCCACCACAACATACCACCGAGAAATAAACTGCCAAATAAATATGGACGTAGAAATCTGCGATAGCTTACACCGCTGCTGAGAATGGCAATTACCTCAGACCGGTTGGCCATTATGGAAGTAAAAAAAATAACTGCAATAAAAACAAATAAAGGAAACAGCATAGCATCTATGCGGGGAATAAACCCCAAATAATATTGATCTATAATTGCTGAAAAAGAAAGTTTGGTTTTTGCAAAATCATCGGCCTTTTCACTAAGGTCAATTACCAGCACCATCACAGTTAAAAGCACAAGGCAAAAGAAAAATGTTACCAGATATTTTTTAAGGATATACCAATCAAGTATTTTCATGATAAGCTTTGAGCAATGAGCGTTCTGCTATGAGCTATTGTACAATTATCAAAAGTAATTTAATTTGCTCTCATCCCGCTCTTCTGCGAAGCCCGGCTAAACAGGGGGCCAGAGAAAAAGGGAAGAATAGTTTTGGCGTCTATTATTTTCTTTTATTCACCAATAAATAAGAATCATAAATGAATTGTTTCAACTGAGCGGCAGATAATGTACCATCTGCAAAAATTGTATTCCAGTGTTTTTTATTCATGTGATAGCCAGGCTGTATGCAACTATATTGTTCTCTTAACTCTAACGCATACTCCGGATTGCACTTTACATTAAAACGTAAGCCTTCAACATTTAAAGGAAGTAACAGGAATATTTTGTTGTTTACTTTAAATACGATTACATCATCGCCAAAAGGAAAATCTTCCAACGCATCTGGTAATGATAATGCATATAAACGCAAATCTTCAATATTCATAACAGCAAAATTATTATCTAAATGTTAACATGCAATTTTGCAGACTGTCTTTCCAGTATGGAATAAAAATTTCAAATATCCGGCGTATTTTTTCAGTATCAAGTACTGAAAACCCTGGCCTTGCCGCGGCAGTTTTGTATTCGGATGATGGTAGAGGATTTACAATGCAATCGCTTTTGATGATTTCTTTGATCGCTATTGCAAATTCAAACCAATTAGTAACTCCCCCATTACAATAATTTACAATACCGGGTATCCAGGTTGTTTTTGAGTGGTTAATTATTTTTATAATTACAGCTGCTATATCTGCAGCATAAGTAGGGCAGCCATACTGATCACTCACTACATTAATGCTTTGTTTCTCCTTTAATAAGCGAACCATAGTTTTTACAAAATTATTACCAAAAGAGGAGTACACCCAGGAGGTGCGTATAATTAAAGTAGAGGGATTATTATTAAAGGCAAGCTCTTCGCCTTTTAGTTTAGAAGCTCCGTAGATGTTAACAGGAGCAATTGCATCATCCTCTTTATAAGGCCTGGCTGATTTACCATTAAAAACGTAATCTGTTGAAATATGGATAAGCCTCGTTTGATGCTGCTGGCATATTTTTGCAAGATTTGCCACAGCATCAGCATTAATAAGATAAGCTTGCTCAGTTTCTGTTTCAGCTTTGTCAACAGCAGTATACGCTGCGCAATTTATGCAGTAGTCTATCTCCCGGGCCTCAAAATAATTTTTTACCAATTCAAAATTATCAATACGCAAAGTCTCTTTATCAGTAAATAAAAACTGGTAGAATGGATTATGAGTAGCTACTTGTTGTATTTCTTTTCCAAGCTGCCCATTAGCGCCTGTTACTAAAACGGTTGGAGCAGATGTAAAAAAATTTTCCATATTGCCAATTTACAAACACTTAAAAAATAAAATCATGTTTATTTTTATCAAACGGCGGATGAAGGCTGTCTTTATCAGAAATGACAGCTTTCTCCCTGGGAATTTTCCAATCAATATTGAGCGTTTTATCTTTAAAAAAAATACCTCTCTCACATTCTTTATAATAAAATTCATCGCACTTATAAAACACCTCAGCCGTTTCACTGGTAACTGCATAACCGTGAGCAAAGCCTTTTGGTACCAATAATTGTTTTTTATTCTCGGCTGATAATTCAATTGTATAAGCCTTACCATAAGTTGGAGAACCAAACCTTATGTCCACAGCAACATCCAAAATGCTTCCGGTTACTACTCTTATTAATTTAGTTTGTGCACGGGGGTTTATTTGGTAGTGCAGACCTCGTATCACCCCAAATACAGAACTGGCCTGGTTATCCTGAACAAATGATATGTCAACACCTTCACTTGAAAATACTTTTTTGTTATAACTCTCAAAAAAATATCCGCGGTTATCTCCAAAAACTACCGGTTCAAAAACCATTAAACCGGGAAATATTGTTTTTATGAAAGGCATTTCTATGTTAGATGTAAGCGGTGAGATTTATAATGTACCTGGTTAAAAAATAATCAATGGCAAGTTGTCAATAATGAATTTTGAGTCTTCCTACCTTTTAATTTATCAGCATAAATATAGCACTCAAAATTTGATGCTTTGCCAGGTTAACTACGGATTTTCAACAACATTTAAAAGCTCCAATAAACTCTGCTGGTGATCATGCCGCGGTAAATTCCTTTTATATCTGCAATAATAGCAAGGGGTTTCGTGATGGAAGCAAATTCTGCATCAGTGATCTTTTTAAATGCTTTATGAGGCACTGTTATAATTACGGCATCATAATCAACATCCAGATCCCTGGTTAATCCGAACCCATATTCTTCCATTAATTTATCACTATCAGCATGCGGATCAGTAACGTGTACATTCAATAAATAAGATTTTAATTCCTTAATCACCTCTGCTACTTTTGAATTACGAATATCACTTACATTCTCTTTAAAAGTAGCCCCCATAACCAATACTTTAGCCTCCTTAACATTTCCATTACTATAAATGATGTGCTGTAAAATTTTTTGTGCCACATACCTTGCCATTGTATCATTTATTTTTCTTCCGGCAAGAATAAGTTTTGAATTATAGCCAAGTTGTTTTGATTTGTGTGTTAAATAATAAGGATCAACCCCAATACAATGACCACCAACCAGGCCCGGCTGAAACTTTAAAAAATTCCATTTAGTAGCTGCGGCCTCTAATACTTCGTAAGTGTTGATGCCCATTTTACTGAATATCATGGAAAGCTCATTCATCAATGCAATATTGAGATCTCTTTGTGTATTCTCAATAACCTTTGCTGCTTCTGCCACTTTTATTGATGAAGCTTTATGCACTCCTGCATCTATAACAAGCTGATAAACCTTTGCGATAACTTCCAGGCTCTCTTTATCACATCCGCTAACTATTTTTATGATACTTGAAAAAGTATGTTCCTTATCGCCGGGATTAATTCTTTCAGGTGAGTAACCAAATTTAAAATCTATACCATTCTTGAGCTGCGACAAATGTTCAATCTCAGGAATACATACCTCTTCAGTACAACCGGGAAAAACGGTGGATTCAAAAACCACATAATCTCCTTTTTTAATTACTTTGCCAATTGTTTGACTGGCCAATTGCAAGGCATTTAAATTAGGTATCTTGTATTGATCCACTGGAGAGGGCACGGCAACTATATAGAAATTTGCTGCTTTTAAAATTTCGGGGTCGCTGGTAAATTCTATATCACAATCTTCAAAATCTTTTTTTTCAAATTCCTCACTGGGATCTATCCCTTGCCGCATCATTCTAACGCGGTCTTCACTAATATCAAAACCAATTACAGAAAGTTTTTTAGCAAACTCTAACGCAACCGGCAATCCAACATATCCTAAACCAATAACTGCTAATTTATTTTTCTTATCCCTTAAAGCCTGGTACATCAGATTACATTTAGTGTTTAATGGATAAAAGGTTTAGCAAAAGTTTTAGAAGTATTCAGCTTTTACTTTTTAAAATCGTGTAATTTTTTAAACAAGACATTTTACTTTTTACTCACAAACTCTTTCGGAAGTTTAAACAGATCTTCTTTGGGTAAAGACTTAAAATAAGCATAGGTTAATTTTAATCCTTCAGATCGTGAAACTGTTGGTTTCCATCCTAAAATTTCCATGGCTTTTGTTATATCCGGCTGTCGTTGCTTCGGATCATCCTGGGGTAAGGGTTTGTAAATAATTTTTTGAGATGTTCCGGTAAGATGTATTATTTCTTCTGCAAATTCTTTTAAAGAAATAGAGTCGGGATTACCAATATTTACCGGCATATAGTAGTTACTCATGAGTAACCGGTAAATTCCTTCTATCAGATCATCCACATAACAAAAACTTCTGGTTTGGCTGCCATCTCCAAAAACAGTAAGGTCTTCACCCCGTAATGCCTGGCCTATAAAAGCGGGTAATGCCCGGCCGTCATTCAAACGCATCCGGGGACCATAGGTATTAAAAATTCTTACAATTCTTGTATCTAATCCATGAAAATTATGGTACGCAGTTGTAATAGCTTCCTGGAAACGTTTAGCCTCATCATATACGCCGCGGGGACCAATAGGATTTACATGGCCCCAATATGCTTCATTTTGCGGATGCACCAACGGATCGCCATAAACTTCACTTGTTGATGCTACCAGTATTCTTGCCTTTTTTGAAAGTGCAAGGCCTAAACAATTATGCGTACCCAGCGAGCCAACTTTTAAAGTTTGAATCGGAATTTTTAAATAATCAATAGGGCTGGCAGGCGATGCAAAATGTAAAATATAATCTAACGGGCCTGCTACGTGAATAAATTTTGATACATCGTGATTATAAAATTCAAATTCTTCCAGCTTAAAAAGTTGCTGTATATTTTTAAGATCCCCCGTAATAAGATTATCCATCCCGATTACATGAAAACCTTGTTGTATAAATCTGTCGCAAAGATGAGAACCAAGAAACCCGGCTGCACCGGTGATCAGAACACGTTCTTTCATATTAATATTATAACATGATATTATTAATTAATAATGCGCCTGCCTATACTCTCGTAATGATACCCACAATCTTCCATTTGAGCAAGATCAAATAAATTTCTTCCGTCAAAAATTACTTTATTTTTCAACATGGTTTCTATTTTATTAAAATCAGGTGTTCTGAATTCGCTCCATTCTGTGGCAATTATCAAGGCATCAGCGTCTTTTAATGCATCATATTGGTTGTCAGTATAAGTTATTTTATCGCCTATTTCTCTCTTTACATTAGGCATAGCTTCAGGGTCAAACGCCGCAACAGAAGCACCTGCCGCTACCAATTCTTTTATCATAACTAATGCGGGGGCTTCCCGTATATCGTCAGTGTTTGGCTTAAATGCAAGGCCCCATAAGGCGAACTTCTTTCCTTTCAGGTCATTCTTAAACCATGTGTTTATTTTAGAGATAAGGTGAAGTTTTTGTTTATAATTAACCTCCATTACTGCTTCTACAATTTTAAAATCGTAATCAACTTCCCTGGAAGATCTGGATAATGCCTGCACATCTTTGGGGAAACAACTTCCTCCATACCCAATACCGGGGAAAAGAAATCTTCTTCCAATCCTGTCATCACTGCCAATGCCGCGACGCACCATATCTACGTCAGCGCCAACTTTTTCGCAAAGCTGTGCTATTTCATTCATGAAAGAAATTTTAACTGCTAAAAAAGAATTTGCAGCATATTTTGTAAGCTCTGCAGATTTTTCATCCATATAAATAATAGGATTTCCCTGGCGAACAAAAGGTGCGTACAATTCACCCAATAACTTTTTAGCTTTTTCAGATGAAGTACCTATAACTACCCGGTCAGGCTTCATAAAATCGTCTACGGCTACACCTTCCCTTAAAAATTCGGGATTGCTTACAATATCAAAAGCTCCCTCCAAACCTTCCCCTTCAGGTGAGGTTTTTATAGCACTTTCCAATATAGCATTTTTTACTTTTTCCGCAGTTCCTACCGGCACGGTACTTTTATCAATAATAATTTTATAATCATCTTTTCTCAGCAAACCTCCAAGTTCTGTAGCCACGCCAAGAATATATTTCAGATCTGCATTTCCATCACCATCAGGCGGTGTTGGCAGCGCAAGAAAAATAATTTTGGCATCTTTTATACCATCGGCCAGCGAAGTCGTAAAATGAAGCCGGCCTTCCTTTCCATTCCTGGAAAAAATCTTTTCAAGCCCAGGCTCATAAATAGTGATCTGCCCTGAAGATAATTTTTCTACCTTACTCTTATCAATATCAACGCAGGTAACGTCATTACCGGTTTCGGCAAAGCAGGTTCCTGTAACCAGGCCTACATAGCCAGTTCCTACAACTGTAATTTTCATATTTTTAATTTTTTATAAAATCCAAAACGCTATTTTTTATATATAATTGCTGATCTTCCTGTAATTCTGTATGCATGGGAAGCGAAAGTACCCTTTGAGATAGCCAATCAGTGTTCTCAAGCTGATATTTATTGCTCCCGAATTCTGAAAACATTTTTTGGCGATGAGCAGGCACGGGATAATAAATTGCTGAAGGAATATTTTTATCTGCCAGGTAAGCACACAATCCGTCGCGGCTCATATCATTTAACACTATTGTATATTGGTGAAATACATGACGGCAATATCCCGCTCTAGAGGGTATGGTAATGGCAGGATTCCCCGCAAAGGCATCATCGTAATAATCAGCAGCTTTTCTTCTTGCCTCAATAAATTCATGCAGCAGGGGCAATTTAATATTCAGAACGGCAGCCTGCATAGCATCTAATCGTGAGTTACAGCCAACTACGTCATGGTAATATTTTTTAGTTTGGCCGTGATTAGCTATCATCTTTAGCTTGTTTGCCAAGGCATCATCATTAGTACACATTGCGCCACCATCTCCATAGCAGCCTAAATTTTTGCTGGGAAAAAAAGAGGTACAGCTAACATGCCCTATTGCACCAGTTTTTTTTATGGTTCCATCGCTAAAAGTATAATCGGCGCCAATGGTTTGGGCATTATCCTCAATTACAAATAAATTATGCTCATCTGCAATTGCCATAATTTCTTCCATGTAAGCCGCCTGGCCAAATAAATGAACAGGAACAATAGCTTTTGTTTTTGGGGTGATTGCCCCCCTTATTGCCTGCGGATCTATGCAGAAAGTTGAACGGTCTACATCAACAAAAACAGGCACTAATTGCAACAATGCAATTACTTCTGCAGTGGCTATAAAAGTAAAAGAGGGGGTGATAATTTCGTCTCCCGGCTTAAGCCCCAAAGCCATCATTACAATTTGGAGTGCATCTGTGCCATTAGCACAGGGAATTATATGTTTAACACCAAGGTAGCTGGCAAGATTTGCGGCAAAATCATTTACATAAGGGCCGCCAATAAATACAGAAGTATCTAAAACATTAAGAAGAGCAGCATCAATTTCAGGTTTTATCCTGAGGTATTGCTGCCTTACATCTACCATCTGTATAGCTCTCATAAGCCAGTTTTTAAAGGGGGCAAAGATAGCAATTGAAAAAGGAAATAGAAATTCAAAATTATAAGTCATTAATTACGGGTAAGATTTAGATTTGTTGCGCAAACCAGACAATTTGATATTATTATATAGATTTTTTTTGTTGCTATATTATACGTGTATAAGAATACTTTCTTTATGGAATTTAAAAGCTAAGGCCTGGATAGAGGGCAGAAAAAACTTTCCGGCAATTGATTACACCAAAGGAAATAATGAAGTGGTTTGGATGCATTGCGCAAGCCTGGGTGAGTTTGAACAGGGCAGGCCGTTAATTGAAGCAATTAAATCATGCTACCCCTCTTGTAAAATTGTAATCAGTTTTTTTTCGTCTTCAGGTTATGAAATAATTAAAAATTTTGAGGGGGCAGATCATATCTTTTATTTGCCGGAAGACTCTCCCCGGAATGCAAAAAAGTTAATCTCCCAAATTAATCCTGCGCTTGTTCTTTGGGTAAAATATGAATATTGGTTTTACTTTTTAAATGCGTTAAAAAAGAAGAGTATTCCCACGTTGTTAATATCCGGTGTGTACCGTACCAATATGCCTTTTTTTAAATGGTATGGCACTTTATGGAAAACAATGCTTAACTCTTTTACGCATTTTTTTGTTCAAAATCAGCATTCAAAGATTACACTAGAAAAACTTATACCGGCAGAAAAAATAACCAATTCAGGAGATACAAGATTTGACAGGGTTATAACTATTGCACAGAAATTTCAACCCGTCCGGGGGATAAAAGAATTTTGCGGCGATCACCCCATATTAGTTGCAGGAAGTACCTGGGAAGATGATGAAGCTGAGTGGATACATTATGTAAAAACTCATCCTGACTTTAGATTTATAATTGCCCCTCATGAAATTGATCAAGAAAACCTTGCGAGTATAAAGAGACAATTTCCAACTTCAATCTTTTATTCCGAATGGATGAAAAATGAGCAACGATCAACGATCAACGGCCAACGTATTATAAACTGTATTATTATTGATAACATCGGAATGCTATCCAGGTTATATAAATATGCCAGCATCTGTTATGTTGGAGGCGGATTTGGATCTGATGGCCTGCACAATATCCTGGAAGCTGCAGTGTATGGAAAACCGGTGATCTTTGGGCCTGAATTTGGAAGGAATTTTGAAGCTATAGAAATGATTGAGCATGGCGGCGCTATCAGTATTGATAATGCAATTGAACTTGAGAAAATTTTAAATGAATTATTAAGCGATGATACAGAACTAAACCGAAAAGGAGAAGCAGCCCGAAATTATATATATGGTAAAGCAGGCGCAACAAAAAAAATTATGGGCTTTATCAAGAAAAACGTCTTCTTACCAACTGATCAAATTGCCTTACAAAAGGATCAGCATCCGACCAGCCTGTCTTAATTTTAAGTTCTCTTCTTATCCAGTATTCAGCTTCAGCAAGGATAGAAAAATTATTAATTGTTTTAATGCTCCGCTCGTACATTGCCTCATCTCCGCGAAACAATTCATTTATAAATAAAAATCTGTCGTTAATGCCAATCCCTCTTTTTAAATCTTTTAACGGGCCTTCGTTAAGCTTTTCAGCAAGTTCTGTTTTGTTCTTCTTTAATTTTTCATTAACTGATTCCGGCAATTCTGATACTGCTTCATTAATATCTTTAGGGGCGCTGTATATAGGTGTTTGATGAGTTAAGGTTGGCACATCTTCAATAGGATCGAACAATAAAAACGGTTTTGCATTTATGCTCATTTTGTTTTTTGCTTCTGCAATTCTTTTAATTTCTTCCAGCTCTTCCTCTATTTCTTTTTCATCTACCTGCAATATTTCTATAATTTTTTCTTCCGGGGCAATCTCCGGCTCAGCAGGCCTGGTTGTATTGCTTAATTTATTTTCGGTAATTGCAGAAAATACCGCGGGCATCATTACAAAAACTTTTTCAGTATTAAGCGTGGCTATGGTTTGTTTTGCAGAAACCAGTTCAGCATAAAGCATTTGTACAGTAAGCAATAATCTCTCTGGCGTTGCTTTTTCAGTGAGTTGTTGTTGCAGTTTTTGTATGAGTGTAGTCACTCTTTCCATGTACCAAAATTTATCTGTAACTATAACAACCGTTATTAAAAATGAATGATTTGATTTAATCCAAAATCATTTTAATATTTGCAATCAGGCTAAGTTACAAATTGAATCTTAAAATTTTTTTATAAATATGTTTATTGAGCCAAATTTCAGAATAGAAAAAAGAGGCTGGATAGAAGTTATTTGCGGCAGTATGTTCAGTGGCAAAACAGAAGAACTGATAAGAAGATTAAAAAGGGTAAAAATAGCCAATTTAAAATCCGAAATTTTTAAGCCCGTAATTGATGTTAGATATGACAGAACTAAAATAGTAAGCCATGATGAAAATAAAATTTATTCAATACCTGTTAATAATTCTTCACAGATTATTCAACTATCAAAAGGGGCAGATGTGGTTGGTATTGACGAAGCCCAATTTTTTGATGATAATATAAGTCAGGTCTGTGAGGAGCTTGCTGCAGAGGGAGTACGGGTAATTGTAGCCGGGCTTGATATGGATTTTGAAGGAAAGCCATTTGGCCAAATGCCAGCTTTATTAGCTATCGCTGACTATGTTACAAAGCTCCATGCTATATGCGTAAAGTGCGGAAGTATAGCTAATTTCTCTTATAGAAAATCAACACAAAAAGATCAGATTCTTATTGGTGAGCTTGATGCCTATGAGCCAAGGTGCAGAATTTGTTTTCATTTGAAAGATTGAAGAAGTGAGCAGTGAATAGACCAGGATTTTATAATTCAATGTATATTTTAATAAATGACAAAAACAATATTTGCATTATTGAAAAAAGATCTGCTGTTGGAACTAAGGCAACAACATACTTTTTTTGGAATACTCTTATATATTGCTTCAACTGTTTTTGTTTTATTTCTAAGTATGGATGAACCTGATGCCGTTATCTGGAACAGTTTATTTTGGGTAATACAATTATTTGTTTGTGTAAATACGGTCGCCAAAAGTTTTTTACAGGAGAACAAAAGCAGAATGTTATATTTTTATTCAATTGCTTCGCCGGTTGCTTTTATCATAAGCAAACTTCTCTACAATGTCATACTCATGATCTTTATGAGTGTCATAAGTCTTTTATTATTTTTTATATTTTTAAATAACCCGGTGAGCAATACTCTTCGTTTTACAGGTATTGTAATAATAGGTGGGGCCAGCCTCAGCATTGTATTTACGCTGATGAGCGCTATCGCAGCAAAAGCACAACAAAATTCAGCGCTCATTGCAATACTTGGTTTCCCGGTTATATTGCCTCAGCTACTTTTACTTATGCGTTTGAGTAAAAGCGCCTTCTCAGAAGTTTTTAAAACCGGCGCAGTTCTGCAATTATGCGGTTTAATTATTGCGCTGGATGTGTTGATAATTGTAATGGCAATAATTTTATTTCCCTATTTATGGAAAGAATAAAAATTGAATTTAAATTTCAAACTTCTCAACCCCTAAACTTCTAAGCTCAAACGCTAAATTCTAAATTCTTATAAATTTATTTGAGCAGCTTTATATAGCTTTGCGCCATTAAATTAATTTCTTGTTTTCGTGAGGAAAAGCTGGTGGAAAATATTGTCGTTCTTTTTACTTGCCTATACATTCATTGGTGGTTTTTTATTAAATGTACCCAGGTTACCCATTTTAAATGAATCTATCCGTAACCTGTATTTCCATGTATCTATGTGGTTTTCTATGATGATTTTGTTTATAGTAAGTCTTGTCTACAGTATTAAATATTTGCGCACATTCAACCATCGCAACGATATTTTCGCCAGCAAATTTGCAGCAATAGGTACATTGTTAGGCATCCTGGGTTATGCCACGGGAACCATTTGGGCAAATTATACCTGGATAACAGATCAGCACCAATCTCTCGGCAGTGTTTTAAAAGAGCCTAAACTTATAGGTGCCGCCATTGCATTATTAATTTATGGAGCATACTTTGTTTTAAGAGGCTCATTTACTGATATTGATAAAAGAGCCCGGGTAAGCGCTGTCTACAATATTTTCGCTTTTGTAATGTTGTTTCCCAGTATTTGGATAATTCCCAGGCTTGTAGGTAGTTTACATCCTGGTGCCCCAGGCAGCGACAGTGGTAACCCGGCACTTAATGCCAATGATATCGACAGCAGTATGAGAATTGTTTTTTACCCGGCTGTTATTGGCTGGACCTTGTTAGGAGTATGGATTGCCACAATAAAAATACGCCTGCAGTTATTAAAAGATAAAAACCTAATTAATGCCTAATTTTTTTTTGCGTTCTGTATGTACTATTATTTTCTTAATAACCAGTCTGTGCTCTTTTGCTCAGCAAAAAGTTGAAATGGCGGATACAATGCGTAGCAATGGCAAAATTTACGTAGTTGTTGCTGTGAGCATTACAATATTAACTGGTTTATTTATTTACCTTATTTTTTTGGATAAAAAAATAAGCAGGTTTGAAAAAAATAAAGAGTAAAGGAGTAATTTTTTTGATTCAATAACGATTGCTTAATAATAAAACATTTTCATGCTACCAGATCCAACCTATAGCTTTTTTAGCAGTGTGGAAAGAAGCTTTGATAAAGCAGCCATTTTTACTCATTGGGATTCTGGAATTTTAGACCAGATAAAGGTTTGTAATAGTGTCTACAGAATGAAATTCCCGGTAAAAATTGGTGATAAGATAGAAGTTATAGAAGCTTACCGCGTACAACATTCGCATCATAAAACGCCCTGTAAAGGAGGCATAAGGTTCAGCCTTGCAGTAACACAGGATGAAGTAATGGCATTAGCCGCATTAATGACCTACAAATGTGCCATTGTAAATGTACCTTTTGGCGGTGCTAAGGGCGGTATTAAAATAAATCCAAAAAAATATTCTGATTACGACCTTGAAAAAATCACCCGCCGCTATACTGCAGAATTAATTAAGAAAAACTTTATTGGCCCTGGCACAGATGTGCCTGCGCCTGATTATGGCACCGGTGCAAAAGAGATGGCGTGGATACTTGATACCTATGGAGCAATGCATCCCGGCGAAATTGACGCAGCAGCCTGTGTAACAGGTAAGCCTGTTTCACAAGGTGGTGTTCGTGGACGCACTGAAGCCACGGGATTAGGGGTGTTTTATGGCTTGCGTGAGGTGTGTAACATGCACACGGTTATGGATAAATTAGGCTTAGGCGTAGGGGTAGAAGGCAAACGAGTTTGTGTACAAGGTTTAGGAAATGTAGGTTATCACTGTGCATACTTTTTTCAGGAGGCTGGTGCAAAAATTGTAGGGCTTGCGGAGTACGAGGGTGCTATTTATAATCAGGATGGTCTAAATCTTGAAGCGGTAGTGAAACACCGGAAGGAAAATGGGTCCATCTTAAATTTTCCGGGAGCAACTAATTTTGAAACAACCGATGATGCGCTGGAAATGGATTGTGATATTTTAATTCCTGCGGCGCTGGAAAATGTTATTAATGGCGAAAACGCCCCGAGGATAAAAGCAAAAATTATTGGCGAAGCTGCCAACGGGCCATTAACGCCTGATGCAGATGAAATTTTAACGTTAAAAAATATAATTGTAGTGCCTGATATGTACCTGAATGCAGGCGGTGTTACCGTTAGTTATTTTGAATGGTTAAAAAATCTCAGCCACGTACGTTACGGCCGTTTGGAAAAGCGATTTGATGAGAACATGAATCACCACATACTTGGCCAAATAGAAGAACTTACCGGTAAAAATGTTAGTAAAAAAGAAAGGGAATTTATAATGCATGGCGCAGATGAAGTTGACCTGGTAAGAAGTGGCCTGGAAGAAACCATGATAATGGCAACACGAGAAATAATGGAGATATGGAATAATAATCCTTCTATTCCTGATATGCGTACTGCAGCTTATGTTTGTGCAATTAATAAGGTGGCTACTTCGTATGAGGAGCTGGGTATATTTCCATAGCTAATGTTGTAAAAAAAGCAGCATTTCTGCAGCTAAAAACTTTCTTTCAGGCCTTCAATAACCTGCCTGGCATTATATAAATACAGGTTTCTTTGCCTGCTGCCATGACCACTAAAGCCTGTTGAATTATTAAGTAAAGAATGTAACCACATTTCAACTTCTTTGCATAATTGCCCGTCATCAGTTTGAAAATTATTAAAAGTATTGAATCGTAAAAAGCTGTATTGCTTTTCCGGCGTATCGGCAAGATAGGTTACACTTCCCACTACATCACATTGATACCATTCAAAGGGAATATCTTCTTTTTTACTTTTACTTCTTCTTATTGCATATCCTTCAATATCGTTTAATGCTGCCAGTAACTGATCGCATAAAACTTTCCCCAGCACAGCATCTTTTAATAATTTTGATTCATGTGCGTATTTTATCTGATCAGGTGTTATTAGCATATGGCTCTTTGTCCATATTTCCAGGCTAGGTATGGTTAAGTATGTGTTGTGAAGTTTATACGCATTTTTAATATCTTTTTTGTTTATCCCTTTAATGTCAAATATTTTCTCCGGATTATGTTCTCCGGATTTTGAAATACGGTTATCCCAAAAGTGCAGTTTAAAAGCGGCGAGTTCAGGATATTTAAATAAATGAAAGAAAGGAATGTCGTCTGTGGTGCAGGAAAGTTTGCTTACATCCTGCGTTGTCAATTCAGTCAAAAATTTATTCAGTAAAATAATATAATTACTTACTGAAACATTGCCGGTGTGGAAAGGAGTATAACGAACCTTGCAGGAATCCGTTTCTTTCATTTGGCTAATCTCAAAATGCATATTGTACTTCCTGCAAATAACATAAAGCTGGCTGATCGTTAGCTGGCTTTTCCCACTTATCTTATTGTATGCCTCGCTTTTACTGATCTTTAATAATGAGGCCACTTCATTTGCGGGTAAGGTATTTTTTGCCAGTTGCTGCTGCAAATTTTTAAATAGCCCAATCTGGATATTTTTGAATTCACTCATGACTAATCAAATATATACATAATTACAAAATAATATTCCAGCAAAGATGGAAATAGTCTTTTAACATCTATTGATTTTATTTATAACCACTACTTGTCTTCCTTACTTACATTTTATCCATAAAAGTTTTTGGAATGTATCATAACATACCGGTTACTTTTATTGCTTAATGATTTCGTATGAAAGCGCTTAATCAAAATCAGAAAAAAAGAATATGCTCCACTCAAATCACTGTAAAAAAATAAGCACCCGGCATGATCCCGGTTTTAAAAATGTGGGAATTTTATTTTTCCTGACTTTAAATATTTGTTTTGCAAACTCCCAGGATACCCTTGGAGTTGAAAAGAAGGTATACTTCCGGGCTGCTTTTGGATTGGGCGTCGGATCAGGCTTTCCTTTACAGGAAGATGCTCTTGGGATAGCGGCGAACATCGACTTTGACTTACAGAAAAACAGGTCTGTTTATACTTTGGGTGCAAGACAGATCGGGGAGTTTCAACTTTTTAACAATTCCAATATAAATAATGCTGTAAACAGCCTAGACGTAAAATATGGAAGAGTTTTTAAAGGCTCCTTTTTTAGCAGCATAAGTGCAGGAATCGCGTGGGTAATCGGTGTACAAAAAGGACAACTTTTATCAAGGGAAGGTGGATGGTTTTCCAGTTTTAGCAAATATGAAAAGATCACATATTACACTATTGGCCTTCCAATATCTGCAAAGATATTATGGATGCCTATAAAATCTTACGGCCTTGGTGCAGAATTATATGTGAACATCAATGCGAAAAACCCATTTTATGGGATAAACTTTTGCCATCAATTTGGAAAAGTTAAGGCGGATAAATAAAAAGGGATAAATAAGATACGTTCAAATATATCTATCAAAACGTAAAATAACTTTCCTATAACCGAACAAATTAATTTTTATGCAATTCAAATTAGTTTTTCTCTGCCTCTTCAGCGTTACATTAACATCAGTATCGTGCAAAAAAGAAAGTCCAAAATTGACTGTTGTTAAAGGGGAAGTTAGAAATGCACTAACCGCAGAACTTGTTCCGAATATACCGTTGTATATCCTTGAATGTGATGCAGGTTTTTATATTGGAGCAGATCGGTGCACTGATTTTAAAACCGTGTACACAGATTTGAGCGGCCATTTCAACTTTTCCTTTCAATCAAAGAAAGGATCGTTTTATAAGATTGGCATAGGTATCAACGATAAAATTCCTGCAACTGAATACTTCGGCAAGCTTATAAACAACCAGGAAAATCTATTGAACTTCTCCGAAAATCCGTTGAAAATATTACAGCTAAAAATAACTATACTCCGTCATGATAAAAATTGGGTTAATATTTCTGCATCATCCTATGGAGGCAATTATTGGAGTTATAATTTTTATTTTGGAAGAAACCCCCCAAGTAATTTCGATACAACTTATAATATTAATATACCGGCCGGGCGGCAGTATATTTTATTCGCCAATCTATCAAATAAAGTTGCTGAATACACTTATCAAAACGATGAACTTTTTAATAAGTATTTTTTTATAGAAAATGTCGATACAACAAAAATTTAGTTTATCGTTCAATAACTATTTTAAAAAATAAAAAAGCCGGACAGGCCGGCTAAGTTTGTATAAATTATCATTTGACCGTACTATTCCAGGGTAATTCCCCAGCTGTTATAAAACATATTCCGGCAACTCAGCAACTTCATAAAAGTGACCTGTCTTTTTTTCAAACCCAAAACAATACCTGCCGTTAGTAATAACCAGGTAAGTCGCAGGCAAAGTGATATGATAACGAAGAATTTGGTCTAACACTTTTGAATTGAGTGGCTCATTCATTCCTTTACATTCTATGATCATCCAGGGCAGGGTCTCCCTATTGTAAACAACAATATCACATCTCTTTTTTAATTCTCCCAGGGAAATTTCCTTTTCAATGGCAATAAGAGATGAGGGGTATTTTTTTAAATTGGTAAGGTATTGTAAAAAATTCTGGCGCACCCATTCTTCCGGTGATAGTACACACCATCGTTTGCGCAATTGATCAAAGATGTATTCAACATTTTTTTCTTTTCTTATTTTAAACTCATAAGCTATGTATTCGATCTTGATCATAATGCAAGCTCAATTATTATTTTGTAATTTTATCAATGGCGTTAATAGTAACCACTAAATAAAAATGAAAACCAAAAAAGATATAGTAAGCAATTGGTTACCCAGGTACACAGGCGAAAAATTAGAAAATTTTGGCGAATATATCCTCCTTACAAATTTTAGTAATTATGTTACATTTTTTGCTGACTGGAATTCAGTAAAAATTATAGGGCTTGATAAGCCAATGCAGTGCGCCACTGCAAACAATATTTCCATTATAAACTTTGGTATGGGAAGCCCCACAGCAGCCACAGTAATGGATCTGCTAACTGCATTGCAGCCTAAAGCTGTTTTATTTTTAGGCAAATGCGGGGGCTTAAAAAAGAGAAATAAAATAGGCGACCTGATATTGCCTATAGCAGCTATAAGGGGAGAAGGAACATCAAATGATTATTTTCCTGCGGAGGTACCTGCGCTGCCGGCATTTGCTTTACAAAAAGCTATCTCAACTACTATAAGAGAATACGAACAGGATTACTGGACGGGTACAGTTTACACAACCAACCGGCGTGTGTGGGAGCATGATGAAGTGTTTAAAGAATACCTTCAGCGTATTCGTGCTTATGCTATCGATATGGAAACCGCCACTATTTTTATAGTGGGATTTTTTAATAAAATTCCAACAGGAGCTTTGCTCTTAGTTAGTGATTCTCCTATGATTCCGGAAGGTGTAAAAACTGAGGCAAGCGACGTTACTGTAACTGCAACTTTTGTGGAAAGACATTTAAAAATTGGCATTGATTCTTTAAAACAATTAATGAATAATGGCCTTACGGTAAGGCATCTGAAATTTTAAACCAATCTTTTAAAAGAGATATATCAAATCGTCACTAAAGATTTATTCATTGCATCCTCTTCTCCAAATAAAAAATCTTTCCGTTGATTTTAAAACTGAATCCGAAGCAATTTCCGCTATAAAAAATGTTTCTTTCGAATTAAATAAAGGTGAGATAGTGGCTATTGTTGGCGAATCAGGCTCCGGTAAAACGGTTACCTCACTTTCTATTTTACAATTATTACCAACCCCTCCGGCTGTTTATAAAAACGGGGAGATATTGTTTTCTAAAAATGGTGACCAACAAAATGATCTGCTTAAGTTAACCCCTGAACAGTTAATAGATATTAGGGGAAACGAAATTGCCATGATCTTCCAGGAACCAATGACGTCTTTAAACCCGGTACAAACATGTGGCAGCCAGGTGGTAGAAGCGATGCTTGCACACAAGCATCTAAGTAAAACGTTGGCAAGGCAAAATACAGTTGCATTATTTAAACAGGTTGATCTTTCTGACTCTTCAATTAACGCTTATCCTCACCAGTTAAGCGGTGGACAAAAACAGAGAGTTATAATTGCCATGGCCATGAGCTGCAATCCCTCCATTTTAATTGCAGATGAGCCAACTACTGCATTAGATGTGATCGTTCAAAAAAAAATATTACAACTTATAAAAGATTTGCAAAGGCAAAATAATATGGGGGTAATTTATATCACCCATGATCTGGGGCTTGTAGCTGAAATAGCTGACAAGATAATAGTAATGTATAAAGGTGCAATTGTTGAGAGCGGCACAGTTCAAAATATTTTTACGCAGGCTGAACATCCATATACAAAAGCATTACTGGCTTGCCGGCCAATATTATATGAAAAACATCGGCGGCTTGCAGTGGTAAGTGATTTTATGCAGCAAAAAGCAGCAGGAGCCATGATTCAAAGCTCACATGACAATAAGAGTAAAGAATTTTTGAATGCACCCAAAGTTTTGCTGGAGGTAAAAAATTTGAAAGTTTATTTTTTAAAAAAGAATTTTTGGGGCAAAACTGTTAAACAATTTAAAGCGGTAGATGATGTAAGCTTCACCATCCAAAAAGGAGAAACTATCGGGCTGGCAGGGGAAAGTGGATGTGGAAAAACCACGTTAGGCAGAACACTTACAAGAATGATTGAGCCCACCTCAGGGCAAATTTTTTTTGAAGGGCGGGATATAGCACATATACCAAAAGAGGAGATGAGAAGATTGAGAAAAAAGATCCAGATAATTTTCCAGGATCCCTACGGATCGCTTAACCCCCGAATGACAATTGGAGGCGCCATTGAGGAACCTTTAAAAGTACACAGCTTATTAAAAAGCAATCGACAGCGCAGGGAAAAAGTAATAGAATTATTAGAGAAAGTAGATTTAAAGCCTGAGCATTTCAACAGGTATCCACATGAATTTAGTGGCGGGCAGCGGCAGAGAATTTGTATCGCCAGGGCATTAGGTTTGTCGCCGGAATTTATTATCTGCGATGAAAGTGTTTCAGCGCTGGATGTGAGCGTACAGGCCCAGGTATTAAATCTTTTAAATGATCTAAAAAAAGAGTTTGGATTTACCACGATTTTTATTTCTCACGACCTCAATGTAGTACGATATTTAAGTGACCGGATAATAATAATGAACAAAGGCCGTATTGAGGAATCCGGCATTGCAGAGGATATCTGGTTACGTCCGGAAAAAGAATATACAAAAAAGTTAATTGCTGCAATACCAGGCGCTGCCATAGTTTAATTTTTAGAATCCGGGTAGCACCATTCTTCTTAATAATTTTAATTTTTTAAGCTATATTGAACAATAATAATCTGTAAACAATGTTTAGTTTGTAAAAAAAAATCTAGAAGCTATACAATAAATAAACCGGGCAGAATTTGATAAAGTTATTGCAGCAGGTATAGCTGACAAATTACAAACCGTAAGTGTTTTAAAACCAATGGCAGAGAATCAACAAAAATGGGATTGGGAAATTAAACCGGAAACAACATGGCTTGGCACCGGCTTTAAAGAATTATTAACTTATAAAGATCTTCTTTTAAGGCTTGTTCGTAAAGAATTTCTTACATCTTATCAGCAAACATTATTGGGTCCATTTTGGGTGTTGCTGCAACCAATATTAACGGTTATAACCTACGTCCTTGTTTTCAATAAGGTTATAGGCATACCAACAGACGGTGTGCCCCCGATCTTATTCTACATTATTGGTATTACTTTATGGAATCTTTTTTCTGAATTATTCCTTAATACTTCATCAACCTTTCAGCAAAATTTGGCGGTTTTTAGCAAAGTGTATTTCCCCCGAATCTTGTCTCCTCTTTCTATGTTACTAATGAGCGGTATCCGCTTTCTTATTCAATTGCTTTTATTGCTAATTGTGCTATTATATTGTTATGCCACAAATAAGGTTCAATTAAATCTAAGTCACGTATACCTTGTTATTCCTGTAATTATTATAACTGCAGGAACGGGGTTCGGGGCAGGGCTTATTTTTTCGGTGCTTACAGTAAAATATAAAGACCTCAATAATCTTATACAACTTTTTATACGGTTATTCATGTTTGTTTGCCCGATATTTTATTCACTGTCAATGATCTCTGAAAAAAGGAGATGGCTGATTAATCTCAATCCCCTTTCATCGCAGTTCGAATTTTTCCGTTATGCTCTTTTAGGGAAAGGACAAATTTCAGTGGCGCAATTTGTCTATAGCGGCAGTTTCATGATCATACTTGTAATTGCCGGGGTATTGATCTTTAATAAGATAACTGATAAGCTGATGGACATTGCTTAATATTAAATTTAACTATGCCGGAGATAATAATAAAAGCGGAAAATATTTCTAAATTATACCAGCTCGGTACAATAGGAACCGGATCTTTAAGACGGGATATGACGAGGTGGTGGCAAAACCGTGTTCTTAAAAAAGAAGATCCTTTTTTTAAAGCAGGCGGGGATAATAAACAAATAAATAAAAATTATTTGTGGGCCTTAAAGAATATAAGCTTTGAAATTAAGGAAGGTGAAACGTGGGGAATTATCGGGCACAACGGAGCAGGTAAATCAACTTTTTTAAAAATTTTGTCACGCATTGTTCGTCCTACCGAAGGAGTTATAAGGGGCAAAGGGAAAGTAAGCAGCCTGTTAGAAGTAGGTACAGGTTTTCACCAGGAATTGACTGGCAGGGAAAATATCTTTATAAGCGGGTACATGTTAGGAATGAAAAAGCAGGAAATTTTACAAAAGTTTGATCAGATAGTTGCCTTCTCCGGAATAGAAGCATTTTTGGATACACCTGTTAAAAGATATTCCTCTGGAATGTATGTTAGGTTAGCTTTTTCAGTGGCCGCACATTTGGAGCCCGACATATTAATTGTTGATGAAGTGCTGGCGGTTGGTGATGCTGATTTTCAAAAAAAATGCATGGGCAAAATGAAAGATATATCCAATACAGTTGGAAGAACAATCGTTTTTGTAAGCCACAACCTGCAGGCAATTTCAAACCTTTGCGATAATGCGCTCTGGCTGGATAAAGGAAAAATTAAAAAGATAGGAAAGGCGGCCGACGTGGTTAACAGCTATATCAGCAGTTCCAAAGGCGATCAAAATGCGGAAGAATGGGAAGCGCCGGAAGTAGCTCCCGGTAACCAACTGATTAAAATGAAAAGCATAAATATTAAGCCCCAAACAAACGAGGCCGATGCCTTTATTACTGTTAGAACACCCATTGAAATGAACTTTGAATTTTGGTGTTTTCTTGATGATTGTGATATTAACGTAAACGTAATTTTACACAGTGACAAAGGCGAGTGCGTATTTAATTTAGGCACTCCTGGTCTTAAAGCTCAAAAAGCCATATTAGGTTTAAAAAGTGTAATTCCGGCAAATCTGCTTAATAATTGCACCTATTTGGTTTCATTATCCGTTGTTAAAAATAATACTTCCCCAATTTATGAGTTTACCAATTGTCTCACTTTTGATGTAGAAGATATCCGGGAGAATATGCACTATTTTGGAACCTGGCCAGGCATTATAAGGCCACAGATAGATGGAACTTTTTACATAAAACAAATGCTAAATGGTGTACCCGATCAAATTAATTGACGTTGATTTAAATAGTCCCCTTCATTCAATTACAGGATTAGAAGGTTATAAAGGTGTGCAAATAATACTTCGCCTTCATGAGAGGCCTTTATGCCATATTACCGTTGCTGTTACTAATGGATGTGTTGATGTAGAAGTTTTACACAGGCTTATCCTGGATAAATATACAAATACAATTTTCAGAATAGCATTACAAAATGCATTAAATCATCATACACAAAACACGGAATTTTGCCCGGAAGATTTATTTAATATAAAGCCTTCGGTTATGGTAAAAAATTTACCTCTTGTTACTGTGGCAGTTTGCACACGCAACCGTGCCAATGATCTTGCTCTTTGCCTTGCGGCTATCTCTGAACTTGAATATACTAATCTTGAAGTTGTTGTAATTGATAATGCCCCTGGTAATGATGACACTGAGCAGTTGGTGAAGAAAAAGTTTCCTCAATTTCGATATGTGAGGGAACTCAGGCCAGGTCTTGATTGGGCCAGAAATAGAGCAATTCTTGAATCCCGGGGTGAAATTATTGCTTATACAGATGATGATGTAATGGTGGATAAAAGATGGGTGAATGAGCTTGCTGTTTTATTTGTTGAAAACCCTGAAGTTATGGCGGTAACAGGGCTGGTTGTGCCATATGAAATGGAGACAAAGTCACAAGTATTATTTGAAATGTACGGAGGTTTTGGAAGGGGCTTTGAGCGTAAATGGTTTAGGAAAGATGGCAAAAACTTACCCTGGACATACCTTGGTGCCGGCCAATTTGGAACAGGAGCTAATATGGCATATCGCCGCTCTATATTTGAAGAGATTGGGTATTTTGATCCGGCACTTGATGTAGGCACAGTAACAAACGGCGGCGGTGATTTAGAAATGTTTTTCAGAATATTAAAAGAAGGACATACGCTTGTTTATGAACCAGCGGCCTTTGTACGTCATCGCCACCGCCGCAATTACAATGAACTCAGAAATCAGATTACTAATAATAGTAAAGGCTTTTTATCATATTGCGCAAGAAGTTTACATGCTTATCCCGATGAAAGATCTTCTTTTTACAAGCTTTGGTCGTGGTGGATACGTAAGTGGATCTTGAGGCGCTTAATAAAAAGCTATATAAAAAAATCAGGTGTCCCACGGGATTTAATTATAGCTGAAATCCAGGGTGCTTTTAAGAGTCGCTCACTCTACTCCAAAGCCCGTAAGTCTTCCAACGAAATCCAAAAGCAATTTAAGTCGGAACCAGCGATGAAATCCGATTATCCACAACTCACTCAAAAATCGGTGAATGTATCTGAAAAACCAGGTACAGCAATTCGATTGATCAACATAAACGAGCCAATCGGAGCACTTACGGATATTACTGACTATGCAAAAATTCGCTTGTTTGTAAAGTGGGGTAAATGGCTTCTCGGATATGCAGATATCCATAATCATTACCAACCTTTAAGCCGAGGCAGGGTGATACAAAGTATTGTACAGTCTCACGGTTTTAAATTAGAGAAACCATTTTACGATAATGAAAATGTTCTCAGCAGGCACACATTTGATAGTTTGCAAAAGTTATATTCCATTTTTGTTAAAAGTAAAGCTTGCCCGGAAGAGCTTTCTCCAAAAATAACCGTTTCTGTTGTAGTAGCTACTTACGACCGACCGGAAGATTTACGTAATTGTCTTCGTCATTTGGTTAAACAAATTTCTCCGCGGCAAATTCAAATAATTGTTGTTGACAATAATCCTTCGTCAGGTTTAACCTCCCCGGTAGTTAATGAATTTAAGGAGGTGATATTAGTTAATGAAACAAGGAAAGGCTTATCATATGCACGCAATACAGGGATCAATTATAGCACTGGGCACATTATTCTTTCAACAGATGATGATGTTACCGTACCTCCTGATTGGGTGGAGAACATTGTGACTCCATTTGCTAAAGAAGATGTAATGGCTGTAACAGGAAATGTGTTGCCAATAGAAATGGAAGGCGAAGCCCAGCATCTTTTTGAAAAATATGGAGGGCTTGGCCGAGGTTTTAAACGTGTAGAAGCAAATAAAAAATGGTTTGAATCTTTTAAACGGAAGGCTGTGCCTACATGGAAACTGGGAGCATGTGCTAATGCTGCTTTCCGTGCTGATATTTTTAAGCATCCTGAAATTGGTATTTTTAAAGAAACGCTGGGTGCCGGCACTCCTACCGGATGTTCAGAAGATAGCTATCTGATGTATAAAATACTTAAGGCTAACTACACAATTGTTTATGAACCTGCTTCATTTGTATGGCATAAGCATCGGCAGAACATATCATCGTTTCGCAAGCAACTCTACAACTATAGTAAAGGGCATGTGGCCCATCATATATTAACTTTAATAAACGATAGAGATTTACGCGGACTATATAGAATTATGGTTGAATTGCCGGTTACCAATATTAACCGGATCAAAAAAAGTCTGATGGGCAAAAGCAATTACCCGGTTTCAATGATATTGTTGGAGATTGCCGGAAATTTTGCTGGTCCCTGGGCATTATTGCGCTCCTGGTTTCGTGTTAAAAAACAAGGCAGAAGCGCTCCATATAACGGACCTGCCGGAAAAACTTCAGCCAAATCGAAAAATTTATTAGAACCCTCTAAAGAAATAATTTGATTAAGAAAGAAATATAACTGGGTTCAGACTTAAACAAAACAGGTAAAGAAGTTGGAATATTTTTATTCAATGCAATAATTTAAAAGTAAAATAGATTGAAGAGAATATCGTTTAAGGAAGCAGGTTTTAA
>JBDSFG010000103.1:0-9487 GCA_039919615.1 Ginsengibacter sp.
AAAAAAAGAAGCACACCGAGTGATGATTTTTTTGTAACTATTAAACCTGACAAGGATGCGGTTTATAAAAATGTAGTTGATGTGTTAGACGAAATGACAATTAACGATGTAAAAAGGTACGCAATGATTGATGCCACACCTATGGAATACGATTTTATTACTCAAACGGAACAGGCATCGGGAGTTAAATAATTATTGGAATATATTAAATTCTGTATCTAATTAAAAACAAAAAGATGGAAGCTAACAAAATTTTAGGTGCCGATCTGCTTGATATTATTTTTGAGGGAAGAAATAAAGCTTACGGCGCGTATGAATTGCGTAAAACCTATAATAAACGCCTTACTACTGCGTTGGGTATTATGTTTGGTATTGCTGTACTTATTTTTATAATTTCATTCGTGGCTAAGTCCATAAATGAAGAGGATACAAATAAACCGGTAATAAAAGATCTCACGCTGTCGGAAATAAAAAATGAGCCGCCTCCCCCCCCGCCGCCGCCCCCGCCAAAATTGCCGCCGCCGCCGCCTATTGCGACAATACAGTTTACGCCCCCTAAAATTGTAAAAGATGAGGAGGTCGTAAAACCACCCGAAGAGAATAAAGAATTAGAAGAAAAAAAAGTGGATGTGGTTACCGTAGAAGGTATAAAAGATGTAGGCATAGTAGCCCCTCCTGTAGAGGACAAAGGAACCCAGGTGATAGAAGCACCGCCCCCAAAGGCAGAAGATGAAGATAAGATTTTTACTAAAGTTGAAATTGACGCTTCATTTCCTGGTGGTGAAGCAGGGTGGAGTCGTTATGTAAAAAGAGAAATTGAAAACCATATGGATGACCTCACTGATGCCGGTGAATCAGGCACTTGCAGGGTAAAGTTTATAGTTTCTAAAGATGGAACGGTGAGTGCCGTTGAAGCATTAACCATGAAGGGAACTAAGCTTGCTGAGATTGCAACAAATGCAATTCGTAAAGGACCTAAATGGAAACCAGCACAGCAAAATGGCCGCTTTGTAAATGCATTTCGTGAGCAACCTGTTACATTTACTATTCAGGAATAATAATAAAGCTAAAATTATAAGCCGCTGTCTCTTTTAGAAGCGGCTTTTTTATTGAAATTTGCTAAGGTATCTTTACTCCCATGCTCAATAAACTTTTCGGATGGGATGATACAATAGTTGCGCCGGCTACCCCACCCGGCATGGGGGCTATTGGGGTTATAAGATTAAGTGGCAATAAGGCAATGATCATCATTGACAAACTATTTCCTTCTAAAAAAATATCAGCCCAGCTATCTCACACATTGCATGTAGGGCTTTTAAAAGAGGACAAGAATTTACTGGATGAAGTGGTAATTTCGGTATATAAAAATCCGGCATCATATACTGGTGAAGATGTAATTGAAATCAGTTGCCATGGTTCAGCCTATGTGCAGGAACAAATTTTGCAGGCTGCTATCCGCAAAGGTGCAAGGCTTGCCAAACCAGGCGAGTTTACGCAAAGGGCATTTTTAAATGGCAAATTAGACCTAATCCAGGCTGAAGCAGTAGCGGATCTTATAGCCAGTAGTACTGCTGCCTCGCAAAAAGCGGCTTTGCATAACATGCGAGGTAAATTTTCTGAAATTTTAAAAAACCTCCGGGAGCAATTAATTCAATTCTCCTCTTTAATTGAGCTGGAATTAGATTTTAGTGAAGAAGACGTAGAGTTTGCTGATAGAAATAAATTTATTGCACTTATAGAACGGATTTCGTCTGTCACAACACAATTACTAAATTCATTTTCTTTAGGTAATGTTATAAAAAATGGCGTATCGGTGGCTATCGTAGGAAAACCAAATGCCGGTAAATCGACACTTTTAAATACAATTTTAAATGATCACCGGGCGATTGTTAGTGAAATTGCTGGTACAACAAGAGACACAATAGAAGAGACTTTAAATGTTAACGGGATACTTTTCAGGATGATTGATACCGCAGGAATAAGAGAGCATACTAATGATGCAATTGAGGCTATGGGGATGGTTAAAAGTCTTAAAAAAATAGAAGAGGCTGATATAGTTCTATATTTATTTGATGCCGCACTTATGGAAATTAACAGCATAGAAAAAGTAAAAGAAGAGCTAACTCAACGAAAAAAGACCTTTTTTTTAATCGTTAATAAATCTGATATTATTGATGTTAACCTTGTAGAAAAGAAATTACGGGCAATCCCTGAAATTCTTTTTATTTCTGCAAAAGATAATATTGGAATTAGTGAACTGAAAGAAGCACTCTTTTCCACTATCACCAATCAAACACCTTTAACAGAAAGCGTCGTGATTACAAATACCCGCCACTATGAGGCATTACAAGAGGTGGCAAAATCACTTACAGACATAAGGACAGGATTGAATAATAATATTTTTACTGACCTGCTTTCTCTTGAGATCAGAAAATGCCTGCATCATCTTGGAGAAATCACAGGCGAGATAACAAATGAAGACCGCCTGGATTATATTTTTTCTAAATTCTGTATCGGAAAGTAATAGTAGTCAATTCCTCCTTCTTAAATTACCTTCAATACAATTTTCCCCCTTATGTGTCCAATTTCACTAAGCTTTTGAGCTTCTGCGGCCTCTTCCAGAGGCATCACTCTGGCAATTACAGGTTTTACTTTTCCTTCATCAATTAAATGAGCTATCTGCTCCAATTGATTGGTATAAGATTGTGCCGTGTAAGCTTCTATAGATATGTTTTTAGCTTTAGCTTCTTCCTGGTTTTCCGCTTTTAAGGTTGTAATAAGCCTGCCACCAGCTTTAAGCACCTGCAATGACCTTTTTTGTGTATCGCCGCCAAGTGTATCCAATACAACATCCAGGTCTTTTAATCTTTCTTCAAACCTTTCTTTTTTATAATCAATCACCTCATCGGCTCCTAATTGCTTTAAAAAATCAATATTTTTTTCCGAAGCTGTGCCAATGACATAAGCACCAATCCATTTGGCAAATTGAACTGCAAATGTACCCACTCCGCCAGCTGCTGCATGTATCAAAACTTTTTGACCAGGTTGTAAATGGCCATGATCAAACAAGCCCTGCCAGGCTGTAAGAGCAGCCAGTGGTACTGCTGCCGCTTTTTCGTGATCAATCGCTTTTGGTTTCAGCGCCACTTCAGTGGCCCTTACTGAAACGTATTCTGCATAAGCGCCATTCTTTGTAGAGTCGAGCCGGCCATATACTTCATCGCCGGATGTAAAGTTTGTCACCTTGTTGCCAACTTCTTCAATAACACCGGAAACATCCCATCCCAATGTTAAGGGAAAAGTTGTTGGAAATTTTTCCTTTCGCAATCCTTTACGGATCTTCCAGTCAACAGGGTTTACGGCTGTGGCGTATACTTTTATTAATACCTCATCTGCATTCGGTTTTGGGCGGGGAATATCTTCCATTTGTAATACCTCCGGGCCTCCGAATTCGTAAATTCTTATTGCTCTCATAAAAAACATTTAGTTGTACCAAAAAATAGGGCGCATGATTTATGCCCGAAATGTTCCTGAATAACCGTGAAAGATAATTTTTTACTTAGGTTTCTTCAATATTCGCTTTCTATGCAATACACCCCAAGCCTGCAATTCTCCAATCAGTTTTTCAAGAGTTTTGCCATAAGAAGTCATTGAATATTCAACGACAACAGGTACGGCATCATATACCGTTCTTTTTACAAGCTCATTCATCTCTAATTCTCTTAGTTCCTTTGAGAGCATTTTGTCAGTGATGCCGTGTATTTGCTTTGCCATCTGGCTGAACCGCATGTTGCCAAATGAGAGGGAAATAATTATAAGCAGTTTCCATTTGCCGCTTAAAATATCCAAAGCATCTCTTACAGGGATCAGCGCTTTAGTGCAGCTTTCGTGAGTTCTTTCCGGTTCCTTTGTTGCTTTTGCCATATGGTTCATATTACACTATCCTAAAGTATAGTGCTATACACTTGTATAGTACTATATAAAGTATAGTAAATGTAGATATATTTGTGGCGGCAAACAAAAAATAAATAAATTATTATCATGGAAAATACAACATGGGCTTTAGATCCCACACATTCAGAACTTCAGTTCAGGGTTAAGCACCTTATGATCTCTACGGTTACAGGGCAATTCAATAAATTCAGCGGTACTGTTGAAACTGATGAACATGATTTTAGCACAGCCAAAGTTAATTTCGAGGCTGACGTGAACTCCATCTCTACAAATAATGAACAGCGTGACGTACATTTAAAAGCCGGAGATTTTTTTGATGCAGAAAAATATCCGGCCGTAATATTTGAAGGCGATAAAATGGAGAAAACACGTGAAGATGAATACAAACTACATGGCACAGTCAGCATAAAAGGTGTGAGTAAGGATACTGTATTAACTGTAGAGTTTGGTGGAATAACGAAAGATCCCTGGGGAAATACCCGGGCAGGTTTTTCTGTAACAGGAAAGATAAACCGTCAGGACTTTGGAATTAGCTTTGGCACTGCTTCAGAAACTGGTGGCTTATTGTTGAGTGATGAAGTAAAGATAAACGCCAATGTTCAATTTGTTAAGCAAATGGTGGCGGAAACAGTTTAACTAACCTGTATAACAAATTGTTTATATTTCAGAAAAAAAGTTATTCCCTTCATTGCTGCGATTTTTGCTCATTCTGCACTCAAAAATTGGGCATTCTAAGCCGCGATCCTCTGCAGTATTATCTTGCACGGTATCGCTGAAGTTACTTTTACTCTGTGACTTATATGCAATGGAATGTTCAACACATCTCCGGGAACTAACCGATATTCTTTTTCTCCAATGGTAATATCGCAGGTGCCTTCAACTATTAGAAATTTCTCCAGTTCATTGGTGTGCACTTCCGGTGGGGAAAATTCCTTTATCCATATAATTGCTGTGGTAGCCCCTGGAGTGTGGCCAATAATTCTTGCATGAATGTTGGTGAAATCTTCTGGCAGAATAGCCTCTTCCGCCTTTAGCCAATCCTCATAATCCGCAATTGCAGAGCCTTGGTGCAATAAAGGCGGCACAGTAACCCGTTCACCCTTTTTTAGTCTCTCCGTATAATCAATTGTAGCAAATAATAAAGGTTTTATAGTAATGGTTGGTTCTACTGCGTGTAGTTTAGCATATTGTTCTATTGATTCACTTATCATGTTGATCTCAGTGCGGACTTCCATATACGCTGCTGACATTTCTTCTACCTCAATAGATTCCTGAGGAGTAGTCATACCCAATACATAGGATTCTAATATTCCTGATTCGATATATGCTTTTAATGTTTTCACAATATCGCGACCTCCATTAATTGTTTAATCGTCATTTTTACTTTTTCTTTTAACCTATTTAAAGACTTATTTAATTCTGCCGTTGCCATTGTAAAGTTATTGCCTTTAAAAGGAATAGGATCAAATGTTTCGTTTGAGTCTTTTTCGATCTTAAACTGTAACACAAAACCATTGCATTATGCCGTTTCGGGAAATACGTTCTCATTTCCTCTCATATACTCATTTATTAGTCCCAGGGTTTTGCGTCCTGACATTATTTTTCCCAATCCGGTGTTATTTCTCAATGGCATTTTGCCATACCGAGAATTTAGTGAATAACGTTTCTTCTAACAATCAAAAGATATCTTATTCTCCCATCTTATATTAAATGCTTCCTAAAAATATCTTCGGCAGTTGTCTAGTTGCCAATTATTTTGATTATTAAGGCGTATAGGAGGGTAAGAACATACTAGTTTCTCAAGGGTTTACCACCTTTCAAAACACTTTGAATCCTCTCCAAAGTCTTCTTTTCACCACACAAGCTTAAAAAAGCCTCCCGCTCTAAATTGAGAAGATATTCTTCACTCACTAATGTTGGCTCGCTAAGATCGCCACCGCACATTACGTAAGCCAGTTTTTGTGCTATCTTAACATCATGCTCTGTTATAAAGTTGCCACGAAACATTCCATTGATACCGGCATATAACATTCCCAATCCTGATCTGCCTAAAACTTTTATATCGGTTCTTTGCACAGGCATAGTGTAGCCTGAATCATAAAGTTCAATAACACTTTTTTTGGCATCTGCAATTCTTCTTGATTGATTCATGCTTACATCATCAACACCATTTCGTAATACGCCGGTCTCATAAGCTTCAAATGCAGATGTAGAAACCTTTGCAGTACCAATAGTTAAAAACCGGTTTTGAAGTGTGATAGTTTCCGGCTCATTATAGTGCATTTCATCTGCAGCTCTTAACGCAAATTCTTTAGTGCCGCCACCACCCGGAATAAGCCCTACTCCCAGCTCTACCAAACCGATGTAACTTTCAGCAGCGGCCTGAACTTTGTCGCTGTGCAAACACATTTCACAGGCGCCGCCAAGTGTTAAGCCATGAGGCGCTACTACTACAGGAATGGCTGAATACCGCACTCTCATCATTGTATTTTGAAACATGCGAACGGCTATGTCAAGCTCATCATATTCCTGTTCAGCCGCCAGCATAAAGATCATTCCCACATTTGCGCCGGCGCTGAATTGCGGGCCTTCATTGGCAATTACCAGGCCCTTATATTTCTCTTCAGCAAGAGCGATTGATTTGTTTACAGCTTCTAAAACCTCGCCACCAATGCTGCCCATTTTTGTATTCCACTCAAGCCCTAAAACATCGTCACCTAAATTATAAAGAGTGCATGCACTGTTCTTCCATACAATCTTACCGGCATTGTTGCTCATTATAATGAAAGCCCCCTCCTGACCTCCCTCATGGGGGGAGGAATAAGCAAGTGATTGTGGCGAATAATACAAACGTTTTCCATTTTCAATTTTATAAAAAGAATTGAATCCTTTTGCCAGCATGTCTTCCACCCATTTGGCAACAGTAAAATTAGCGGCCTTCATTGCATCTACAGTTTTTGCTACCCCCAACACGTCCCATGTTTCAAAGGCGCCTATTTCCCAGCCAAAGCCGGCTTTCATCGCATCATCAAGGCGGTAAATTTCATCGCTTATTCCAGGTATGCGGTGAGAGATGTAAGAAAATAAACTGTAATGAAACTGCCTGTAAAACTCCCCTGCTTTATCCTGGCCCTCAGTTAATATTTTCAATCTTTGTTTTAGATCATCAACTGATTTCGCGGCTTCGAGAGTTGCAAATTTTGGCCTTTGTGCTGGCTCATATTCAAATGTTGATAGATTCAATGTCAGTATTACCTTTTCTCCTTTCTCTCCTTTTCTCTTGGCAAAAAAGCCTTGGCCTGTTTTATCACCCAGCCAATTATTTTCAACAATCTTCCCTAACCAGTTTGGAATATTAAAAGCCTCCTTCGCCTCATCATCAGGGCTGTTATCTGCAACTCCCTTAGCTACTTTCACCAATGTATCAATACCAACAACATCTGCTGTTCGAAATGTTGCTGATTTTGGACGACCAATCACGGGGCCCGTCAGCGCTTCAACTTCATCTATAGTCAGCCCTATTTCTTGCATCAGGTGAAATATAGACATGATGCTGAAAACACCAATACGGTTGGCGATAAATGCAGGTGTATCCTTTGCCAGAACTGTTGTCTTGCCCAAATAGAGATCTCCATAGTGCATAAAAAAATCTACTACCTCTGCATCAGTATATTTTGTGGGGATTATTTCAAGCAGCCGCAGATATCTCGGCGGATTAAAAAAGTGTGTACCGCAAAAATGCCTTTTAAAATCATCACTTCTTCCCTCCGCCATCAGGTGTATAGGAATGCCTGAAGTGTTTGAAGTAATAAGTGTTCCGGGCTTTCTATATTTTTCTACTTCAGTAAAAACGGATTGCTTTATATCTAATCTTTCCACAACCACTTCTATCACCCAATCACAATCCCCAATGTCTTTCATGTTATCAGCAAAATTCCCCGTCTTAATTCTCTTCACCACATCTTTAGTAAATACCGGAGAGGGATTACTTTTAATAGCCGCAGCTAAAGCATCATTCACAATCTTATTCCGCGCCAATGGTCCTCCCTCTTTGGGCGAATTAGAGGGAGCCTCAATATCCAACAATAAAACCTGCAACCCAATACCTGCAAAGTGGCACGCAATACGGCTTCCCATAATCCCGCTCCCTAATACTGCAACTTTTTTAATAACTCTTTTTTTCATGGTTTGAATTAATATTTACATCTATCAACTGTGAAGCTATAAAAACTATTTGAATGATAAATGGGCTTTAGGTTAGTCGAAAAATGTTAAAGATTTAATCTTTTAAATATTAGTGGTTTAAGGAGTTTTTTATCTGATTGAAAGTGGTCAAAAATATTATTGGCAATAATTATTTCGCAATAATAGGTCTCCCCCCTTGGGGAGAATTAGAGGGGGCCATCGTCCTGGTTGTGATGAATTAAAAAAAGAAGGAAACAACAAGTTAGAAAAAACGCCGTGCTTTGCGCATTCCAGGTTTTCGATTGCCACATCAAAAACCATTCGCCTCCTATGATGATAAATACAATAAACCAAAGCAGTACGCCAAGCGCTAAACCAAGAGATGTATATTTCTTAGCTTGCTTAAATACTGCGGCGTTTGCCCTAAACTTAATAATCATTCTATAAGCGCCAAGCCATGCAAAAAAAGCAATTGATAACTCCCATATAACAATTACTGTAAACAATACGTGATGCAAAAAGTTATTGTTAATCGAACGCCACCCGTTCTTTTCTTTCGAGAATGTGTCTTCCATTTTAGCCACCATAACTACAAATGGAAAATTGGAACTGTAGTCAAAAATATTATTGAAGCAAACTGCAAATATGTAAAGACCAACGGCACAGCTAAATAATATTTTGATGAGCCTGCTATTCATTGCCTTAAATATTGATATAACGTTTTAATTATTTTTACGGCTGAATTACTAATTAATTCTGAAGCAAACTAAGTAAATAAAACTTACCCAAGCTTTATTAAGTTCCTATAAGTTGGGTTTTATTATAGCCTTAGTTTTCATTGCACTTTACCAAAACATTAGTCACAATCCTAATTCGCATCAATGGTGCTACCCTTTTGGGGGAGTTAGAGGGGCTTGCTGATAGAATCTATAACACCCCGGAGCTTCGCTGCGGATGCATGCAATAATTCTTTTTCCTTTTCAGTTAAGGCAAGCGACAGCGTATCACGAATACCATTTCTATCTATAATACAGGGCACACCAAGATATACATCAGACAGACCGTGATAATTTGTGAGCAACGCAGAAACATTTAATACTGCTGCCTCATTGCGAAGTATAGCGGTACAAATACGGTCGAGCGCAAGAGCAATTGCGTAATAAGTAGATCCTTTAGCTTCAATGATCTGGTAGGCTGCATCCCGGGTATTTGTAAAAACAAATTCCTTTTGTTCTGCTGACAATGTAAGCGCTGTTCCTGCAACGTTTGCAAGGCTCCACACAGGAAGTTCTGAATCACCATGCTCGCCTATAATATGTGCATGCACACTCCTTGAATCGATCTGAAG
>JBDSFG010000119.1:0-10410 GCA_039919615.1 Ginsengibacter sp.
GGCCCCCGCCAATGTTTCTAAAAAAACGCTGCATTTACTTGTATACCTGTAAGCAAATTCTGTATTTATATAAAACCCTGTGCCATTATATTTATTATAAAACATCCCAAGGTTCAGGGTTTGAAAGAGTTTGCTTTTATTCGTCTCCAAATATCTTCCTTCGAGGCCGGCCTGAAAACCCGGGTGGAAAGGTGAGTTAATAATTTTATGGAACGGCACTGCAATGGAATGATTAAAAAAAGAAATAGTTGCAGTAAATGGCTGATGTTGTTTCTTCTTTTTTTCAATAAGTGCTGTACTATCTTTAAATACAGGTTTTTGAGCCGGGGTAATATGGGGAACAGCAGACAGGAAAAGAAAAAAATATATGAATTTCATTTTTTTCTCCAGCCATTTTTTTATCGTGATTAATATCGCTAATGGGTCTCTTTGCCAGAATAAATAATTCCTGTCTTTTTGTTCAACCGAATATTCTTCAGGTACTTTCTTATTATCCTTTAATTTTTTTAAGAACATATGGCCGGTAAATTTTTCAAAATTTTCATTAGGTGTTTCTTTACTATTCATTGTTAATTGTTCCCATAACAGATGAATATGATTATCCATGATAACATATCCATAAATGTAAACTAATTCAAGTTGTACCAGCTATTGAAAACTTTGCATGATACCCATTTTCATCTCATCAGTTTTAAGCAAATGTTTCCAGCCTTTAATGACTGATGTGCAAAAATGAACCTCGTTAAATGATTGATGGCTTTTTCGTTCTCCTGAATATTTGAAAGCTGCCTGCATATTTTTCTAAGATAATATTATTTCAGGAATGCCGGGTGGGGACACCCGCCAGGAAGAGGGGCTTTATAAAAGGCACTATTCTAAGCACAGATACGCCAGCCCCACATTACCCTAGCTGCATATCTGCGCCTGTGGGGTAATTTCTTTATCAGTAAAAGCAATTTTAATGTCCATTTTTTTAATAAGATTTTCTTACCACAATTTTAATGCTTTTATAAAATTGGAACCCGTTGTTGGTGTTTTGTGCAGTGGGCTTTTGCAGCCTGGCTTCACCAACAACACGTCCTATCGGGGTTTTCACAGGCATGAACTATCATTAAAAAAATCTTTACGTGAAACCCCGATTCACTCATACACCCCGATTATCATAAACTCAGGCTACAAATCTTTAAAGTGCTTCGGCTCAAAATGCCTGACAACTCTTTCTTCGTAAAATGATGCGCTGCTGTGTTCGTAAGAAAATTGCTTTTGCATCAAAAGAATCTTTAAACACTTTGTGCAATTGTTTTTTCTTCCTTTCCCTTTCAGTAAGTGCTTCCTGCAAAATTTTTAAAGTTTCAGTATCGTTTGCATACTCCAATCTGTTTACAATCTCATAAGCCATAAAGCGTTTGCCATTAGCTAATATTTTGTTCAAATTAAATCCTGCTTCAGGAAAATATAAAATACAGTGTACATGATTCGGCATAGTGACATAGCCAACTACTCCAATCTTATCTTTTCTTAAAATGTCAAACCAGCTATAAACAAGATCATAGCTGTTAGTAAGCTCAAAAAGATGCATCCATTCATAACAAGTGAACGTGCAGAAATACATTGAATAAATATCGGAGTGTTTATATTTTACAGCCATCCTGCTAAAGTAGGAAGAAACATTATTTATAACTTTAAGGCTCAGCAAGCATCGGGGTTTTCATTTCCGGTTGCTTATTAATTGTTCATCGTCTTTTAGGAAATGAAAACCCCGATGGGGACGAAAGAAAAGTAATAGTAGTAGTAATAATATGTTCAATAATGAGAATACAAATCTAAAGGACACCCGCCAGGAAGAGGAACATGCAACGCCGGGCAAATACATACTATTGAATGGCTGGCCTCAGACTATATCAAACATCTTAAACACCACCGTCACAAGGTACTTAACCTAAAGCACCTCACTTATCCATAAAACAATGGGGACCATTACAATAAAATTTTAACCTGGTATCGAGGAGCAGACTTGAACTGCCGACCTTCGGGTTATGAATCCGATGCTCTAACCAGCTGAGCTACCTCGACATTTATTTGGGAGTGCAAATATAGGCGTTTGAAGAAAACCCTGCAACAAAAGAAGTGCAGGTTAATTTGCAAAAGTTTTTTTTCCGGGATATTGAGTGAGCGCTACTTTTAAACAATCCATAGCAAAATTAATAGCTTCCGTATTTAATACATATGCCAGCCTTACTTCATTTTTGCCCAGGCCGGCTGTTCCATAAAAGCCTGTTGCAGGTGCCAACATCACTGTTTTATTATTGTACGAAAAATCTTCAAGCAGCCATTGGCAAAAAACATCAGCATCATCAATAGGCAGCCTTGCAATAGCATAAAATGCACCACCGGGATTTGGGCAAAATACACCCGGCATATTGTTTAGCCTTTTAACAATAGTGTCACGCCTTAATTTATATTCAGCTTTGGTATTTTCAAAATAATCAGCAGGTAAATCAACTGCAGCTTCGCCAAGAATTTGTGCATAGGAAGGAGGGCTTAATCTTGCCTGTGCAAATTTAATCACTGTTTGCAGAACGGATTTATTTTTTGTTACTAATGCGCCTATTCTTCCGCCGCAGGCACTATATCTTTTACTAATTGTATCCATCAATACTACATGCTCATCCACACCTTGCAAGTGCATGGCGCTAAAATGAGGCTTCTCGTAGCAAAACTCCCTGTATGCTTCATCAGCAAATAAAAATAAATCGTGTTTAAGTATAATTGATTTCAGAATTTCCATTTCTTCCCGGCTATATAAATAACCAGTTGGATTGTTTGGATTGCAAATAACTATTGCTTTAGTTTTAGCTGTAATTACTTTTTCAAACTCTTCCATTGCAGGTAATTGAAAACCATTATCAATGGAAGAAGTGATTGGTTTTACTAAAACATCTGCTGCCACCGCAAAGCCATTATAGTTTGCATAAAATGGCTCAGGTATAATTACTTCATCACCTGCATCCAAACAGCTCATAAAACCAAATAAAATAGCTTCGCTGCCACCGGTGGTTACTATAATCTGATTAAAGTCTACGTGTATGCCTACTCTGTTGTAATACTCGACTAACTTTTTCCTATAGCTTTCGTTTCCTGCACTATGGCTATATTCCAGTACTTTAAAATCAGCATTTTTGACAGCGTCAAGAATTTGCGGAGGGGTTTCAATATCTGGTTGACCTATGTTGAGGTGATAAACTTTTATGCCCTTTTTTTTAGCCGCTTCAGCATAAGGCACTAACTTTCGTATTGGAGATGCCGGCATTATTTTTCCACGATGGCTGATAGATAACATGAAACAAAGATAAGTGTACAGGTGCAAAGAAGGTATGTAAGTATACGCAGTTTAACTGCGTGGGGCACTCCTGTAATTACTTCTTAAAATTTATTCTGGCTTGATTGTTGAAAATGTTGATAAACAAGTTGCAATGATTTACTTTTATATCATTAACAAACAAAAATTTTATATGAAAACGATTAAAAGCGCTACTCTTAATGTAAAGAACTTTATTGTTTTATTGGTACTAAGTTTATGTCAAACTGCAGTATGGGCACAAGATGCCGGTGGAGCAGATGTAAATGTAAAGATTACAAAAGACGATGGCAATTGGTATGCGCAACCCTGGGTGTGGATAGTTGGTGGTGCGGTTTTTTTATTATTATTAGTTGCTCTATTGCGGGGTAATAGTAATAAGAGTTAACTGCTCGTTACTGATGGGGATGATATAATAAATTAATAGCCGCTCGTTGCGGCTATTTACATTGAACTTTTTACCAGTAATTGATTGTTGACCTTTGTGAGCAAATCATTTACATCAAAAGGCTTGGCAATAAAATCGTCCGCTCCATATTCATGAATAGTAGCAGCAGCACTGGGATGGGCAGAAAACATAATAACAGGGATTTGTTTTGTTTCCGGTTTGGATTTTAGTTGTTTGCATAAAATTCTTCCATCATTCCCGGAAATAAGCACATCAAGGAGAATAAGATCAGGCTTAAAACTTCCGATCTTATCAAAAGTATTTTCCCATTTTGCAGTAACGTCAACTTCAAAACCTTTCATACTTAGCAGTATTTCCATCACAACTAAAATATCAAGGTCATCGTCAACAACTAATATTCGAGACATAGTTTTTCAATTTGGAAATCAAAGTAAGATATAGATTTTTTTGTTCTATTGTGTGATTTTCGATTTTAAATTTTCATCAATGGCTTCTAAAAATTCCTCCGTGTATAAAAAGTCTTTACCATGTGTCACTTTGTTTCCATGAATTCCTACCGCAAGGTCTTTGGTCATTTTTCCACTTTCAACGGTTTCAATACATACTTTTTCTAACGAAATACAAAAATCAATCAGGGCTTGATTGTCATCAAGCTTACCTCTAAAAGCTAATCCTCTTGTCCACGCAAATATAGATGCTATTGGATTAGTTGATGTTGGCTTACCTGCCTGGTGTTCACGATAATGGCGTGTTACAGTACCATGTGCTGCTTCAGCTTCCATTGTTTTTCCGTCTGGTGTAATTAGAACGGATGTCATTAATCCTAAAGAACCAAAGCCTTGTGCCACAGTATCGCTCTGTACATCCCCATCATAATTTTTGCATGCCCACACAAAGTTTCCATGCCATTTTAAAGCGCTTGCCACCATATCATCTATCAGGCGATGTTCGTAAGTAATTCCAGCTTCCTCAAATTTTGTTTTAAATTCCTGTTGATATGTCTCTTCAAAAATATCTTTAAACCTCCCATCGTATTTTTTCAAAATAGTATTTTTTGTAGAAAGATATAAAGGCCACTTTTTATTAAGCGCCATATTAAAGCAACTTTTTGCGAAACCTTTAATACTTTCATCTGTGTTGTACATACTCAAGGCTACTCCATCTCCTTTAAAATTATACACTTCAAAAATTTGAGGCTGGCTTCCATCATCAGGAGTGAAAGTCATCGTTAATTTTCCTTTGCCTTTAATAACAGTGTCGGTTGCCCGATACTGATCACCAAAAGCATGGCGACCGACAATTATGGGTGCGGTCCAGTTAGTTACCAGGCGGGGAACATTTGCCATTACAATAGGTTCACGAAAAACAGTGCCGTCCAAAATATTGCGTATCGTGCCATTCGGGCTTTTCCACATTTGTTTAAGGCCGAATTCTTCCACTCTTTGTTCATCAGGAGTAATAGTAGCACATTTGATTCCTACACCATATTGTTTAATCGCATTGGCTGCATCAACAGTTACCTGGTCATTTGTTTCATCCCGGTATTCAATGCCAAGATCAAAATATTTAATATCAATATCAACGTAGGGAAGAATCAATTTATCTTTTATAAACTTCCATATAATTCTTGTCATCTCATCACCATCCAACTCTACCACAGGATTATCTACTTTGATCTTATTCATTTTTAAACTTTATTTTAATTTGTCGGCAAAAGTACAAAACAGATACTTTAGTTGCTTAAAACAAATTGGAGTTAGTCTTTACAGAATGTAAATTTGATAATAAATAGAATAGGTTTAGTAGAATTTCCTATCAAAGATTTTTTATTATCTCATCCGCAAATTCACTTGTCTTCATTAGTGTAGCATCCTTCATTAGGTTGTAAAAATCTATCGTAACTTTTTTGCTTCTTATTGTTTTACCTACACCGTTAGTAATTAATTCTGCAGCATCTCTCCATCCCATATACTCAAGCATCATGACCCCGCTTAATATTACTGATGATGGGTTCATTGTGTTGGTATTGGCGAAGCGAGGTGCAGTGCCATGTGTGGCTTCAAATACTGCGTGGCCGGTTAAATAATTTATATTGGCTCCCGGAGCAATGCCAATGCCGCCCACCTGTGCAGCCAGAGCATCACTAATGTAATCTCCATTTAAATTTAAAGTGGCGATAACAGAATAATCCTGCGGTGCAAGCAGAGCCTGCTGTAAAAAGTTGTCGGCTATAGCATCTTTAATAATAATTTTTCCACCAATCCGTGCTATACGCATTTCTTCATTGGCAACGGCTTCTCCGCTTTCTTTTTTGGTGGCTTCCCATTGGTTCCATGCGTATACATTTCCGGCAAATTCATCCCCGGCCAGTTGATAACCCCAGTTTTTAAAAGCGCCCTCAGTAAATTTCATAATGTTGCCTTTATGTACCATTGTTACAGAAGGCATTTTGTTGGCGATTGCATATTCGATTGCGGATCGTATCAATCTTTCAGAACCTTGTTTGCTTACCGGCTTAATACCAAAAGAACTTGTTTCGGGGAAGCGAATATTTTTTACACCCAAATCATTCTGTAAAAAATGCAATAATTTTTTCGCATCCGCTGTACCTGTCATGTATTCAATACCGGCATAAATATCCTCAGTGTTTTCTCTAAAGATCACCATGTTAACTTTCTCGGGCTGCCACATCGGGGACGGTACTCCTTCAAAATATTTTATTGGCCTGAGACAAACATACAAGTCAAGTTCCTGCCGCAAAGCCACATTCAAACTGCGGATGCCGCCACCTACGGGTGTAGTCAGCGGGCCTTTGATTGATAACAGATATTCCCTGAATGCATCCATTGTGGCTGATGGCATCCACTCACCTGTTTTATTAAATGCTTTTTCTCCGGCTAATACTTCAATCCATTCGATCTTCTTTTTTCCTTCATAAGCTTTGTTTATAGCTGCATCAAAAACCCGTACGCTTGCCTTCCAGATATCGGGGCCTATTCCATCGCCTTCGATATAAGGGATCGTTGGATTGTCCGGAACATGTAATTGTCCATTATCACCCATTGAAATTTTTTCTTGCATGTCTCTAAAAATTTATTGAACAATTTAACCAGCCTGCATCAATATCTACACCTTTATATTTTTTATAAAAATTTATTGCAGGTTCGTTCCAGTCAAGTACCTGCCAAACCATACCGCTAAATTTTTTTTCTTTGCCTTCTTCAATCACCCTGTCGAACAATAGTTTCCCGATTCCCATTCCGCGAAGTTCTTCACTTACTAAAAAATCTTCAAGATACATTCGCTGCCCTTTCCATGTTGAATAACGAACATAATACAACGCAAAACCTTCAACTACTCCATTTACTTCAGCTACAAATCCCCACCATACAGGCTTTTCTCCAAAGCCACTTTCTTCAAAATGCTCTGGTGTTACTATAACTTGTTCGGGCGCTTTTTCATAAACAGCCAATTGATTTATTAATTCCATCAATCTTCCGCAATCTTCTCTCACCGCAGACCTTATTTGTATGTCCATTCCGTTAGTTAAAAATTAAGAATTTTAGTTCATCATGATTACCTGATATCTGATACCTGTCATCCGATACCTTACTTCAAAGCCTCATCAAGATCATTCAAAATATCGGCAACATTTTCAATGCCTGCGCTCATGCGTATTAGTCCGTCACTGATCCCATATTTTTCTCTTTTTTCTTTTGGCACTCCGAAGTGCGTCATGGATGCAGGGTGAGATAACAATGTATCGCATGTGCCAAGTGAAACGGCCCGTACACACATTTGTAATTTATCAATAAACTTTTTGCCCGCCTTTAATCCATCTTTTAATTCAAAGCTTAGCATAGCGCCGGGGTGAGTCATTTGTTTTTGGGAAACTTTATAATCAGGATGTGATCTCAATCCTAAATAATTTACTTTAGCAACTGATGGATGCTTTTGTAAAAAGCGGGCTATAGCGGTTGCATTGCTGCAATGTCTTTCCATTCTCACTTCTAAAGTTTTCATTCCCTGCGTTAATAAAAATGCGTCAAAGGGATTACTGTTTCCGCCTAACAACCTGTGAACTTTAGTCATTCGTGCTTCCATGAATTTGATATCACTTCCTACCAACGCTCCGCCAATAGCAGTTCCATGGCCATTTAAAAATTTTGTGGTGGAGTGAAAAACAAAATCAACTCCGTACCTGAATGGCTGCTGCAAAAAAGGAGTTGCAAATGTATTATCTACAGCAATAATTAAATTATATCTCTTGCCAAGTTTGGTTAACTCATCAATATCTACACATTGTATAGTGGGATTTGCAGGAGTTTCCAGGTACAACAGTTTTAGTTTATTGTCTTTTTTTAAAGCATCTTCTGCTTTGTTCAAATCTCTCAGATCAACAATAGTTGCCTGTATTCCTAAAGGGGGCAAAACTTTTTCCATTAACTCCTGGGTGCCGCCATATAATGAAAAATGAGAAAGAATTCTGTCCCCGGTTTCTAATTTCGATAACAATAAAGTTGAAATTGCTGCCATTCCACTTCCATGCAAAATGGTCTTCAATTGCAGGTCTTTTCCATTTGCATCTTTAACGTTAAAACTTTCCAGTGCAGCAATCTTCTCCTCTGCTTCCGTCATAGTTGGGTTGCCCCAACGGCTGTAGATGTATCCTTTTTCTTCACCTTTAAAGCGGCGCATACCCTGTTCAGCATTATCAAAAACATAAGTGCTGCTTGCGTAAATGGGAGTTAAGTGAGCATTACTTTCATCCTGCTCATGACCGCTATGGATAGCTGTTGATCCAAATCCCGTAAAGCGATTTTTTTTTGAAGACATGTTTATAATTAGTATGGGAAATAAGAATGAATATTTAAATTTGAAGCAAAAGTAGTTAAAACATGAAGCAACTTTTACAACAATATGCTGCCTACAATTTATGGGCTAATAAAAAAATAATTGAAGCAACAAATCAGTTATCAGAAGCACAAATAAACAAAGAAATCGTAAGCAGTTTCCCATCGCTTTATAAAACTTTAATGCATATGATGGAAGTGGAAAATGTTTGGTGGGAGCGTCTCAAACTTGCAGAACATACAACACCTTCAGGATGGTTTACCGGTAATTTTGAAGAACTCACAAAAAAGTTATTACAACTATCCGGGCAATGGCTCGACTGGGTGACAAATGCCAGGGAAGCTAATATTAATCATGTTTTTGCTTACCAGAACACTAAAAAGGAACTTTTTAAACAACCCGTATATGAAGTGCTTTTGCATCTGTTTAATCATCAAACATATCACCGGGGACAGCTAATTACGATGTTGCGGCAGTTGGGTACAGATAACATTGCGTCTGCGGACTTTATAGTGTTTTCAAGAACGGCTATCTCTTAGTTTGGAAAAGAAGCAGCTTTATTAATGGAGTGAATCAGCGCCTGGAGTATTATAAGCCCACTTAACCAGAGTAGCGCCCCACGTAAACCCACCGCCAAAAGCAGCAAGAACAATAGTATCTCCTTTCGTTAATTGCTTTTCCCAGTCCCATAAACATAAGGGAATTGTTGCCGAGGTTGTATTACCATAACGCTGGATATTAACCATTACTTTATTCATAGATAGTCCCATCCGGTCTGCCGTGGCATTAATTATTCTTTTATTGGCCTGGTGAGGAACCAACCAGGCAATATCACCACCAGTTAAGCCATTTCTTTCCAATAATTCAAACGAAACATCTGCCATTCCTTTAACCGCAAATTTAAAAACTGCAGGGCCTTCCTGGTAAATGTAATGTTCCTTAGCTAGTACAGTTTCTACAGTTGCAGGTTTTAAAGAACCACCTGCTTTCATATGCAGGTATGCCGCACCACTGCCATCAGATTTTAGCAAGCTGTCTAATACGCCGTAACCTTCATAATTTGGTTCCAACAAAATAGCCCCGGCGCCATCTCCAAAAAGAATGCAGGCTGTACGGTCAGTATAATCAACTATGGCGCTCATTTTATCAGATCCTACCACAACTACTTTTTTATACCTTTCGCTTTCGATGAACGCAGCGCCCGTAGTAACCCCAAATAAAAATCCTGAACAGGCTGCAGAAAGGTCGTAGCCAAAGGCATTTACGGCCCCGATCTTATTACAAATTATATTAGCAGTTGCCGGAAAAGTCATATCCGGTGTAACAGTACAACATATCAGGCAATCAATTTCCGATGGATCAATCCCCCGCTTTTTACATAATTGTAAAACGGCGGGAGCAGCCATATCAGAAACTCCTTTATTTTCTCCTTTCAAAATCCTTCGTTCTTCAACGCCAGTACGGCTTTGTATCCATTCATCGTTTGTATCCACCATTGTTTCAAGTTCAGCATTAGTCAAGCGATATTCAGGCACAAATCCTCCAACAGATGATATGGCGGCGGTTATTTTCTTCTGCATTAATTTTTATTTCATTAGTAATCAATAATAAAAATACAACTTACTGCATATTAAATTAATTGCTTTAAAACATATAATCATTCCCGCTTGTTCATTTGTCAATGAAATTCTTATTTTTGGTACAGATATCATGATTGCATATTTAGCAGGTAAATTCACATATAAAAATCCAACAGTTGTTTATGTAGATGTAAATGGCATAGGTTACG
>JBDSFG010000141.1:0-5692 GCA_039919615.1 Ginsengibacter sp.
TATAAATTAGAATTGGCAGGCACCGAAAAAGTAGGAGACAATGCTGTTTATAAAATAAATATTACAGCGCCTTCCGGAAATATGAGCGCAGAATATTACGATTTGAAAACCGGCTATCTTTTAAAAAATGAAAAAACTACCCAAGCAAAAGGTAGTGATGTGCAGCAAACAATTGAATTAAGCAATTATAAAAAAGTTGGAAATATCATGATGCCTTTTACAAATTCTGTATCAGTTCAAACAGAAAAAGGGAACCAGGATTTTGTGATAGAAGCAAAAGAAGTGAAGATCAATGAGGAGGTAAAAGCCGATGATTTTAAGTAAGAATAACGAGGTATTAATGAAGGATTCAGTAAGTGGTTATAAGTATTGCTGAGGATCAATAAAACATTTTTTTAAGGAGGGTTTAGGAGACTGTCCGCACCCTTTTCTCCTATCATTATAGTTGCTGCATTTGTATTACCTGAGATAATTGTTGGCATAATGGAGGCGTCAATTACTCTTAAATTTTTTATGCCGTGCACTTGTAACTGGTCGTTAACTACCGCCATTGTATCATTTCCCATTTTACAGGTTCCTACAGGATGATAAAGGGTTTCAAGGCTTTTGCAAATATGGTCAGTTAATTCTTCATCACTTGCACTGCGTACAGGGTGATATAATCCGTCCGGTGAATAATGTTTGAAAGATTTTGCATCTGCCACCTCCATCGCTTTTCTCAGGCCTCTTAATAAAATAGTTTTATCATTAGCGGATTCAAAAAAATTGGGTTGTATCACAGGCGCATCAAAAGCATTACTGGTTCTTAAAGAAATATAACCCCTGCTTTGCGGGTGAAGAAGAATTGCTAAAATAGCAAATCCATTCTCACGTGGAAATGTTTTAATATTATAAAGGTCTGCTTTGTAATTATTGCCAAGCTGGAATGGCGAAAAATGAAATTGAATATCAGGCCTTGTAAGTGTTGTATCAGTTCTGATAAAGGTATTGGCCTCAATAGGGGAATTACAGAATGCCCCTTTTTTAAAAAGAAGATATTGCAACAGTCCCTTCAACATATTTATCGGTTTAATAGTGCTGTTAGAAGTAGGTATGTTGCATAAATTGCTTGCGGCCGTCCATACATGATCCTGCAAATTTTTGCCAACTCCGGGTAAAGAAAGCTTAACATCAATATTAACTTTCTTCAATTCTTTCTCGTCGCCTATGCCCGAGAGCAACAACACTTGTGGGGATTTAATGGTTCCGGCTGAAAGAAGCACTTCTTTATTGCAGTATACTTTTTCTGTATTATCGGAGGTCGTAACAATTTCTACACCTACAGCTCTATCATTCTGAATTATAATTTGCTTTGCCATTACATTGGTACGCACAATAAGATTAGAACGCATTATCGCAGGCCCTAAAAATGCAATGGCGGTGCTATGCCGCCGGTTGTTCTTAATAGTGTACTGCAGCATGCTGGCGCCAAATTGAACTTCACCATTATAATCTTCATTATAAGGGATACCTGTTTCTGCACAGGCATCTAAAAAAACTTTACTTAGCGGCGAAGGGCATTGTGCAAAGGCAACATTAAGTAACCCTTTATCATTATGATACGGCCCGCCAAATCGTTCATGATGTTCTGACTTTTTAAAGTACGGTAAAACATCTTTATAACCCCAGCCCTTGTTGCCTGAAAGTGCCCACTCATTATAATCTTCAGGGTTGCCTCTTACATAGGCCATCGCATTGGTACTGCTGCAGCCTCCTAAAACTTTACCCCGTGGAATAAACATTTTGCGATTGTTTACGAAAGATTGAGGTTCAGTACTAAATGCCCAGTCAACTGAAGTTCGGTGGAGTGTGCCATAAGCGCCGGGAATATTCATAGTACGCGTTCCTTTGCCGCCGGCTTCAAGCAATAAAACTTTACAAGAAGCATTTTCCGACAAACGGTTTGCCAGTACACATCCGGCAGAGCCTGCACCAATAATAATGTAATCGAATTGCATAAATGTTTAAGTAATAAAGATTGCATCCATCCTGCAGAAAATATTAATAATCAAAGTAGATATAAAACATAAAATAAAATTATTGGTGGAAGTATTTTTTGACAGGGATCTGCATGGAAAAATGTTGAATTGATATAAAGATGCAGGTAAATGAACTTTCTTAATTCTATAAAGATAACAATGCTTAATTTGTAGCCGATAAATTAATTCACAAGAACACCCGGGTTTTGAAAATATTATTGCTTATTTCTTTCGGTATTTGTTGCACCGCTTTATATGCACAAAAAAGGAACGATGCATACCAGTTGCATATACATAAAGCATCTTCTAAAATAGTTATTGACGGCGTAATGGATGAGCAGACATGGCTTGATGCTGACAGTGCCACTAATTTTTTTATGGTGCTGCCGATGGATACCAGTTTTACAAAGGTGCCAACTGAAGTTCGTATGACGTATGATGCAAACAATATTTACATTATTGCAATTTGCCATCTTGTAAAACCAGGGCCTTACATGGTAGAATCGCTCAGGCGTGATTTTAGTTTTAGCAGGAACGATAATTTTATTTTTTTTCTTGATCCCTTTGATGATCGAACCAATGGCTTTACATTCGGAGCCAATGCTGCAGGCGCCCAGTGGGATGGCATGTTATATGCCGGTGGTTCAGCGGATCTTAACTGGGATAACAAATGGATATCTGCTGTTAAAAATTATCCGGGCAAATGGATATTTGAAGCAGCTATTCCCTTTAAATCTATGCGCTATAAAAAAGGTATAACAAAATGGGGAGTAAACTTTAGCAGGCTGGATATTAAGGTTGCTGACAAGTCTTCATGGGCGCCTGTGCCACGACAATTTCCTACGGCTGCGCTGGCTTATACAGGCAATTTAATATGGGACGAGCCGCCTCCTGACCCCGGCACAAATATTTCTATAATTCCGTATGCACTGGGTGGAGTTACCAAAGATTATATTACGGGTAAAAAAGCTGCGTATAAAAAAAACATTGGTGCAGATGCAAAGATCGCTCTTACTTCTTCCATCAATCTTGATCTTACCATAAACCCTGACTTTTCACAGGTAGAAGTAGATAAGCAAGTAACTAATCTTGACCGTTATGAATTATTTTTTCCGGAAAAAAGACAGTTTTTTTTAGAGAACAATGACCTGTTTGCAAACTTCGGTTATATCAATATTCGCCCGTTTTTTTCCCGCCGGATAGGACTCGGTGTTCCCATTAATTATGGCGCAAGACTTAGCGGAAGTTTAAACAAGAACTGGCGTATTGGTATTATGGATATGCAAACTAAAAACGTAATAGCAAGCGGTCTGCCTGCGCAAAATTTTGCTGTAGTTGCCCTGCAGAGGCGGATGTTTGCCCGGTCTAATATGAGAGTAATGTTTGTGAACAAGCAATCCATTAACTACGATCATGCTAAAGATTCAACTAAACCTTTATACTCACAATTCAACCGTAACCTTGGCCTGGAATATAATCTTGCTTCGTCTAATAATAAGTGGACCGGAAAAATAATGGTTATAAAATCTTTCAGCGCCGGCAAAACAAATAAAGATCTCGTGCATGCAGCCAACCTGCAATATGTAAGTAAAAAATGGACCATGGCATGGCAGCATGAGTATGTTGGCAGTAATTATAATGCAGAGGCTGGGTATGTGCCACGCCATAATTATATAAAGTTAAATCCTTCTGCAGCATATTTATTTTTCCCCGGAGCAGGTTCTATATTGAGTCATGGGCCGAAACTGATTTCCACGTATTTTTTTAATGAAGCCTTTCACAAAACAGACAATGAATCAATTTTATTGTACAACTTAAATTTCAGGGATCAAAGTATTTTTGATGCATGGGTTGCTAATGATTATGTACAATTGTTGCAGCCATTCGATCCCACTAATTTTTCAAAAGATACTATAGCTGCTGGCACCAGGCATAGCTGGAAAGCTTTTGGTACAGACTATTTTTCAAAGCCCCAGCAACTGTTAACTTATGATTTTTCAACACGCTTTGGCGGTTATTATTTAAATGGTTCAAGGCTTAATTTATCCGGTGATATTGGCTACCGTTTTCAGCCTTTTGTAAGTATTGCATTAAGCGCCGGTTACAATCATATTAAACTTCCGAAGCCATGGGGCAATACAGATTTTTGGCTCGTTGGCCCACGCATAGATGTAACCATGACAAACACTTTGTTCTTCACCACATTTATTCAATATAATAACCAGTTACGGAATATTAATTTAAATACACGCCTGCAATGGCGCTACAAACCTGCATCAGACCTCTTTCTTGTGTACACCGATAATTATTATCCTTCGCCATTGTATGTACGCAACCGGGCCTTTGTATTGAAGTTTACCTACTGGTGGAACAAGTGATTGGGCAAAATATTGAAGGAATGAAATACTTTTAAATGGTTGAAAAATAATTGGTACCATAGATTATACAATACAACAAACCATGGAAAATTTTTTTTGGTTTGATCTCTCCTTTCTAAGCCTGAAACGAATCAAAGCGCTTTCCAAACAAACTACTCAGGCCTAAAATCCTGTAAGAAAAATGGCAGTTCCAGGAGGCGATATCTGGCAAAGTAGGCGAAGAATTCTATCTTAGTATAATCAATACTCAATTTATGAAACAGGCAATTATTACGGTTATTTCGTGTCTTTGTATTTTACAGGCACTTGCTCAACCTGATTTGAATATTATGACCTTTAATATTCGGTACGATAATGCCGGCGATAGTCTCAATGCATGGCAATATCGGAAAGATAAAGCCGCTTCTCAAATATTATTTCATGAGGTACATCTGCTTGGTGTGCAGGAAGCATTACATAGCCAGCTAGAGGATTTAGAAACCAGGCTTGGCGGTTATAAGTACACAGGTGTTGGAAGAGCGGATGGTAAAGAGAAAGGAGAGTACTCGGCTATTTTCTATGACACGCTGAGATTGCAATTGCTGCGATCCGAAACATTTTGGCTGGCGGAACAAACAAATGTGCCAGGTAAGAAAGGGTGGGATGCGGCTATAGAACGTGTAGTAACATGGGCTAAATTCAGGGACAGAAAAACCGGGAGAACATTCTATCATTTCAATACGCATTTTGATCATATTGGTAGAGTAGCAAGACGTGAGAGCGCAAAGCTTTTGCTGCAAAAAGTTAAGGAGATAGGGGGTAATGCATATTGTATTATCACCGGCGATTTTAATGCAATGCCGACAGATGAGCCAATACAGATAATCACAGATAAAACAAATGCTGATCATTTTACAGACACTAAAGAAATTTCAGCAAAGCCGCATTATGGCCCAACCGGAACTTTTAATGCTTTTAAATCAAAAGAAGAAAGTGATCTGCCTATTGATTATATTTTTGTAAAGAAAAATATACGGGTTTTAAAACACGCAACTTTATCTCAAACATGGCAGGGCAGATTTTCATCTGACCATTTTCCGGTGTATGCAGTGCTGCGGTTAAATTAATGAAGAAAACCTGAAGAGTGTCAGAGGGTGCATTCCAAATTGTCGCTCATGATTTCGGTCGGTGGGGATTGCTATGAATAAAACAAATTAAAGTTTCCCTTTTTTTATGCTGCATATTCATAGTTGTTCACATACATTGTTTGATTATTCACAACAGCTACTGCTCTTAATGCTATTTTATTTCTAATTG
>JBDSFG010000149.1:0-7284 GCA_039919615.1 Ginsengibacter sp.
GGGTTGCTGATAGATGCAAATGTAGAAATGGGTGATTACAAAAAGGCGGTGGAATATTCCGATAGTATGATTTCAATACACCCCGATATAAGATCATATTCACGGATTTCTTACTTACGTGAAATACATGGCGACTACCCTGGTGCTATTGAGGCGATGAAACTTGCGCTGGAGGCAGGTATGCCGGGAGACGAAGGAACTGAATGGGTTAGGGTTCAATTGGGTCATTTATATGAAAAAACAGGTGATCTTAGAAATGCTGAAATGCATTACACTATTGCATTACAACAGAGGCCTGATTATGCATATGCTCTGGCAGGGATGGCCCATATAGCAACTGCAAATAAGGATTATACAAAAGCAGTTAATTATTTTTTAAAAGCTGATGCGCTTGTTTCAGATTATATTTTTAAAGATGAGTTGGTTGATATATATAAATTAACCGGGCAAAATAATAAAGCCATATCCCTTGAACAAAGTGTAATTAGTGTAATGAACAAAGATGCAAATGCAGGATTGACAAATGATAACATCGGCCATTACGCTGACAGGGAATTAGCGTATGCTTATTTAAAAGTAAAAGAAAATGATAAGGCGCTAACACATGCCCTTGCAGAATACAACCGCCGTCCAAAAAATATTGACGTAAATGAAACTGTGGCGTGGGTTTATTATCACCTGGGTAAACCAGCTGAAGCAATTCCTTATATTGAAGAAGCGTTAAAGACTAATTGTAAAAATCCAGTATTACTTAATCGTGCAGGCTTAATTTATGCAAAGGCAGGTAATAAAGAAAAGGCAAAAGCTTTTTTGCAACAATCAATAAAAAACAATCCAAACTATGCAGGAGATTTAAAAGCACAAACTATGCAGGCAATGCAATCATTATAACTTTTTTGCCATTGAATATTTGCTACGATAGATCTTGGCATACAAATATCTTGAAAATTATAAATATTAAAGTTGCTGATGTTATCATGTATTTTAATTTTATCATTGAAAACTACAATGGATTCGACAAATTATGATCTTGAGAATGCCCTTCGCAGGAGGTAATATGTAATAGGGCTTTGTTTATTAAGCATATTTTATCAGAGAATTGAAACCCTGGCGCATATTAATTGTTTTTTTTGGCTTGATACATTGGATGGGGCTTGCAAGTTCATTAAATTAATTGGATTAGAGCTGGCAAATTATATACTGCAATAGTTTGTTAGTTCGGGTGTAGAATTGGGGGAAATGCCGTCATAACAGCCGTGTTTACTTTGTTAATAATCCTTTTTGAAAGAAGACATAGTATGAAAAAAACCGCACATCCATTTTCAGGCGATATCCGCTAATGGCATCGTTCTGAAGTATGTAGCATCTATTTTTTAAACAATATCCTGTAACATTTTATTTTCCAGCACACCAAGTATAGCATCCCTTGCCTGTATCAATACATGGTTGAGGTTACATCCTTGTTCGTTACAATCTTTACATCGCTCATAAAAATATAAACTTACACAGGGTAATAAAGCAATTGGCCCATCAATGATCCTGATAATTTTTGCAATGGATATCTTAGAGGCATCCTGCTGTAAAAAATAGCCTCCGCCTTTTCCTTTTTTGCTGCCTAAAATGTCAGCCTTTTTTAATTCAAGCAAAATATTTTCCAAAAATTTAAGAGGGATATTTTTTTCTTTAGCTATGGTGGTTATAAGGATAGGCCCTTCATGTGTTTTTGTTGCCAGGTAACCAAGAGCCTTTAGGGCATATTGAGCTTTTTTTGAGAGCATGTGCAAAAATAATTTGAATAATCTGCATTTAGCATTTGAAAATAATTTTAAACTGATACATAAGATAATTTATCACATTAGCTGGATGAGACAATTAATCCGATTTGATGTGAATCAATAATGGCCTCAGCACTATGCTCAAAATAGCAACATGGAACGCCGGCATTTTCTATTTTTTCCACTATCTTTTTTACTGCTGCATAGTTTTTTTTATGCCTTTTTCGTATATACACACACTTTATTCTTTTAGGAAAGTGTTCCACCAGAGATAGATAGATTTCAGGATCCTTTTGAGAATCGTCTCCTAATAAAATTAATTGCTCAGTGGGGAAAGCTTCTGCAATTCGAACAATACGGACAAATTTCCCCGAATGTTTCCCCTGCCCGGAGGCAAAAATCTTTGAAATATTTTTTAATTGGCTTAATAAAAAAACGCCTTCGGGCATTTTGTAATTTCTGGCAAACTCAATAAGAAATTCATACAAATTCCACTCACTACTCGATACATAAAAGAAAGGATTTGTAGCTCCACTTTTTACTCCGGCATTGGCCAGTAACTGGTAATGTTTTACAACACCTTCAAAAGGTTTGCGGCTATGCGCATTTTTGGTAAGCAATACATACAAACGCCTGCGAAGATTTGAAGAATGTGAAACAAGGAACGTATCATCAATGTCAGAAATTATTGCATATTTATGTTCATCGGGTACATATATACTTCCGGCTGCTTCTGCAATTACAATTGATGCTTTGTTGCATAGGCTAAGTTTCACCTGGTGTTTCCCCGGTTTTGTTATTTGATACGGCTCCCATTCAAAACGAAAAAATCCATCAGCCTCGCTCCGGGTTTCATATATTATACCTTCCCAATCAAGCTTTACAAGAGCGCCGGCTGAGGGCTTAACTATAAATAACCGCAACATGGAAAAAAAATTAGTAATAAAATTTTTTCGGTGCGTTTTTCTTGGTAAAGAACTTAAGGTAAGTACATGGCCGAAAATTACTAGTGATTGCTGGTTACCGTATCCGTTGTAAACTTTTATAACCGCGGAATTAGTAAGCCGCAACCAAATAAGTATCTTTTTTTTAAAACGCTTAAAAAAAGATACTTTGCTTACTTTATGTGAGTTAAAAGAATTTTGCATTGAATGTTAACAATAAAAAATTATGAACGAAAATGATACGTTAAAGATATTATTTGTTATCAATCCCGGCTCTGGTACAAAATCAAAAAAAGATTGGGAAACCGTAACCCGTGAATATTTTAAATCTCTTAAACATATAATTGAATTTTTTTTATTAACCGGCAATAATGATGCAATTTCTTTACGATATTGGATTGATACCTATAAACCTGACCGTGTTATAGCGGTTGGCGGGGATGGTACGGTATCCTTAGTAGCAGAACAATTACTAAATTCTTCCGTTGCTATGGGTATATTGCCAGCAGGTTCAGCAAACGGAATGGCAAAAGAATTAGCCATACCTGAAACAGTGAATGGCGCTATGGATGTAATTCTCAATGGTGAAATAAAGAGCACGGATCTGATTCGCATAAATGATAAAGCGATTTGCCTTCACCTGAGCGATCTGGGAGTGAATGCCCAATTAGTAAAATACTTTGAGGAAGGCAACTTAAGAGGCAAGCTTGGTTATGCAAAGCTTGTTTTAAAAGTGTTGCTGCATAAACAGAAAATGCGTGTTACCATAAAAACCGATAAGGAAGAAATAACATCCCACGCTTTTATGGTTGTGCTGGCCAACGCAAGTAAATATGGAACAGGAGCATTAATTAATCCTAAAGGAAATTTACACGACGGAAAGTTTGAAATTGTAGTGGTGCGCCGGTTGGCATTCTGGTCAGTGATAAAAATATTTTTACAATTCAAAAAGTTTAATCCTAAAAAGGTGGAATTATTCCAGGCCGAATCTGCCATAATTGAAACCACTAAAAAAATACATTTCCAGGTTGACGGTGAATATATCGGGAAAATTAACAGGGTTACAGCAACTATTTTACACGGCCAGTTGAATCTTTTACTCCCGGCAAGCGCATCTGGCAACAAGTGATGTACAAAAGTAAAGTGGCTATATAATCATTAGGGTGGCCTGATTTATACTTTCTTTTCAAACCCAATTATATGTATAAGGTTTGTTCCTTTAACCGCTTCATAACAAAATATGCTTTTCATAAGCGCTCAGTCATTACACTATTCTCACCCTGGTAAATATTTCATTCCAATCATTGAAAGACGGGATTATAAAATGGCTTATTCAACAAAAATATTTAAGGTTTTAATATAGAAATAAAAAATGTAATTTTTTAAATAGTGCTTCGCTTCGGCAAATTTGTTTATCTTCGCCGTTCAATTTTTTTTAAAATAATTTAATAATGGACAGTAAAACAACAGGAACCGTAAAGTTTTTCAACACTGAAAAAGGATTCGGTTTTATTAAACACGATGATTCCAATAAGGAAACATTTGTACATGCAAGCGGTCTGATCGATGAGATCAAAGAAAATGACCATGTAGAATTTGACCTGCAAAATGGCCAAAAAGGTATGAACGCTGTTAATGTGAAACTAATCGGATAAATCTGATATTTTCCCAAAGCTTGTGAAGGCTCCATTTATAGGGAGCCTTTTTTTATTATATGAATGTGAGGTACTATTTTAGGGACTTTTTTGGAATATTCTAAATAAGAGTTCCCATATTCAAGGAGTAATTTTTTTTCTTCTATCCTTATTCCTATCAAAACGTACAGAGTAATAATAAGTGCAGCTATAAGGTTACTGAGCACCGGAAAAATTAAGAACAGTCCCCAAATAAATAGTAATGTACCGAGATATAAAGGGTGTCTTACATATTTGTGTAATCCTGATTGATGGAGTGTTTGTTTTACTGATGAATGTTGAATTGCCTGCAAGCCACTTAATTCATAAAAATATTTATTAATACAGATCAGCATCAGAACTAATCCTGGTATTCCTATGACAAACCCGCTTAAATATAATAATGCCGTTCTGCTGAACAATTGCGGGCTTACTATAGAATACTGAAACCATAAAATCAACACTAATGTTATTGCAGAAAATATGGAATAGGCCGGCCTGTAATATTTAAAAGACAAGCCCATGAATTTTTGAATTTGTTTTTTAATCTTTATCCCGGCAAGAAAACTGTGCAGTACACAATACCCAGCCCATAAAATTATCAACCACAAATGTACATTCATATTCTTTTTTGAAATAAGTAGCTCATCAAACCTCAACCAGGTAAAATTAATACATAGCCTTGAAGCCTGCTAAAAGGACAAACCAATATTTAGATTTTCTCCTGTTAAATTATTCACAGATGTGTCTTTCTTCAAAATGCCCTCTCTATATTTGCGATTAAAAAAAATAACTGTAATGATAAAAAATACTCTTTTTCTTTCATCTTCTTTATTGTTTTCAGCTGCTGGGGTTTGTCAAAATGCAGGAAAGCTTATGTTAAATAAAGGCGAGAAATATATTATTGAAAACAAAATTTCTGCAGTATCTACCCAGGAGATGATGGGTCAATCAATGAACTCTAAAGTATCATTTTTTACTTCAAATAATATGGAAGTGAAAGAGGTAAAAAAGGATAATTATGATCTTATAAATACTTATACAAAACTTACAGCCAGTATAAATGCCATGGGTCAGGATATGAGTTTTGATTCGGATAAAAAAGAAGATATGGATGGCGAAATGGGCAGTGGCATGAAAAATCTTATTAATCAGCCAAAGAATGTTGTGATGGATAAAAATGGCAAAATAATACCAGATACAGGGGATACTACAGTTAAAAAGCCAGAAGCCGGAATGATGTCAATGATGATGAACCAGGTGATGGGAAGCCCTGAAGAAACAGGTTATGGATTAAGTGAGGCATTTATGATTATTCCTAATGCATTGGCGGGTTTCAGTTGGATAGATTCTTCGTCAACGGACGGAGTAAAAAAGACTACTACCTACACTGTTACAAATATAAACGGAACAGAGGCTGTTGTAAGTATTTCAGGCATAATAAATATGGATACCAAAATGGAAATGCAAGGCACAGAGCTTGCTACTAAATCAAATGGAAAATTAACCGGTGAAGAAGTAGTGGATCTGAAAACTGGCGTAATAAAACAAAGGAACACTACAATGGAGGGCAGCGGCAAGGTTGAGGTTATGGGTCAGGAAATTCCAACAACAACTAGGATGACAGTAATTGGCACAATTAAGAGGCTCTGATTAATTTTTTTTTGGAGTAAAAAATCTTTTGAGTTCATTTTGTTATCGTTTGGGAAATCAAAGAAATGACTAAATTTTTATCTCGTTAAGAAATTCAGCGATTTCTTTCATGTCCTCCGGTTTACCATCAAATTCCGAATAATATTTATCGTCCATTTTTATGAAGTACTCTCCTACTTTTTGAATAATATCTTTATAATTCTCTGCGTTTCCCTTTCTCATGTGCATGTAAAATGCAATTACATATTTAACGAGCGCTTCAGTCATTAGCCTTTTCGCTGAATCATTAATTCTGTACGTTTCGGTAAGTAGCCTGGTCATATCAGAAATTTCCCTCCTTATTGCCTGGTTAATTGATTCGTTGTTCTTTTTTGAGTTGAACATAAGGCCATGTTCAACAAGACCCTCATTAAATTCAGTAAGGCCCTTTAGCATTTTTTCGTTGAATCCACAAAACATGTTGTCTGATTTTATTAGTTATTTAAATCGTTTTTATTTCAGTCCTTAAAATACTTGTTAGTCTTTATTAAAAGCTGGCGTCGCGTAAAATTAAACATTAAAAGAGTTTATCTGTTGGATTTTACTTTGCATTTGGACTACCTGTTTTTGACGCATGCTTTCACCAAATCTGGTTGGTGTAAGTTATCGCAGCAGTTTTTAAAACCCTGGTAATATTTTACAATTACATTGATCTTTTTTTCGTCAATTTATAATCTGCCTTTCATTATCAGTCGTCATTAAAAAGTTTATGCCGATGATGGTAAAACAATTACCCTTTACTGCTCAAAAAGATGCTTTGCCAGGTTTTTATCATGTCCATAAATATCATCCCTGAAGTTTAATTTATCGCCTGCTACCTACCTACGCAGTAAATTGTTAATGAGTACAGATATAGGCACTTTAAACGATACCCCTTTTTCAATTAATGAAGACATTGCTTCATTCATTTTTTGCACTGCGCATTCAGATTAATGGCGAAGCAGGTATGCAGCCAGTTTTTCTGGTTCGGCCAATCGATATAACGCGAAACAATACGATAATAATATAAGGTAATTTACTACCGTCGCAGTAAATACCATACTTTTAAAATAGAGCAGTATTGCTCTTGCAAGGGCATAGTTTGGAGAGTATCTTTGTTGCAGAAGTTGATTGGTGTTCAACAAACATTAATCAGAATTATCCAATATCCACTGAAAAGAACCATTCCCCATCCAGGAAAACCAAATAATCCGATATCAG
>JBDSFG010000188.1:0-22461 GCA_039919615.1 Ginsengibacter sp.
TTAGAAAGTGACGTGATCTTTTCCCTGTATGAAGACAAGAAGGGAAATATGTGGGTAGGAACATCAGGTGGCGGCTTCAACCTGTTGAATCAACAAACAAAAAAATAAGGGTTTATACAGTAAATGATGGCTTGCCTGACAATACCATTAACAGTATATTGGAAGATGATACAGGGTATTTATGGTTAAGCACCAATAACGGTATCAGCCGTTTCGATCCAGAGAAAAAATCATTTAAAAACAGCAGCCTGTATAATGGCATTCAAAGTTTTGAGTTTTCCCAGGGTGCTGGTCTTAAAACAAGCAAAGGGGAAATCCTGTTTGGCGGTGTTAATGGCTTCAATGCTTTTAATCCTGCCAATCTTGCGGAAAATAAAAATGTTCCCCCCGTTGTTATTATCAATTTCAAATTGTTCAATAAATCTGTTACTCCGGCAGAAAAGAATTCTTCTTTAAAGCAGGATATTACACAAACAAAGGAGATCACTTTATCCTATAAACAGTCAATAATCACTTTTGAATTTGCGGCACTCGGATTCACGGCATCAGAAAAGAACCAGTATGCATTCAAACTGGAAGGCTTTGATAAAATATGGGATACAGGTTACCACCGTATGGCAACCTATACCAACCTCGACGCCGGAGAATATACTTTTAAAGTGAAGGCCTCTAATAATGATGGCGTGTGGAACGAGAAAGCAACTTCAATTAAAATAATTATTACACCTCCTTTTTGGTTAACCTGGTGGTTTAAAATAATGGCCCTGCTAATTGTCGTTGGTGGCACGGTTGTAATTATCACGAGGCGCATAAATAACATTGAAGCTCAAAAAATAATATTGCAGCAGCAGGTGCAAGAGCAAACCATTAAATTAGTTCAATCAACCAGGGAAGAGCGGAAGGCCCGTTACGAAGCAGAGGAAGCAAATAAAGATCTGGCGCAAAAGAATACTGAGCTAGAGCAGTTTGCTTATATAGCCTCTCATGATCTGCAGGAGCCATTAAGAACTACTTCAAGTTTTGTAGAATTGATTCAGAAACAGTACAAAGGGCAGTTAGATGAAAGGGCAGATAAATATTTTAATTATATTCAGGAAGCTTCAGACCGTATGAAATCTTTAATAAAGAACCTGCTTGATTATTCACGCATTGGCAACAAAAAAGAGCTGGAACAGGTTGATTGTAATCTAATACTGGAGAACGTTCTGGCCGATCTTCATGTTGCCATACAGGATGCAGATGCACATATATCCCATGAATCTTTGCCGGTGATCATGGGCTATCACAATGAGATAAAACAGCTTTTCCAAAACCTTTTGATCAATGCAATTAAATTCAGAAAAAAAGATACTTGCCCGGAGGTAATAATTTCAGTAAAAAAATTAAAGAATAATTGGGAGTTTATATTTAAAGACAATGGTATAGGAATAGAAGAGGAGCACAGGGAAAAGATATTTATTATATTTCAGCGCTTACATAACCGCACAGAGTATGAAGGTTCAGGAATAGGCCTGTCGTATTGTAAAAAGATTGTTGAATTACACGGTGGAAAAATATGGGTAGAATCCGGGCCTGGTAAAGGAAGCGCTTTTCATTTCACCATCCGTGTAAATGAGCAGGATAAAAGCAAAATTTATGAAAAAGTAATGGATGATATTTTGATATAATTTAAAACTTTAAAAAATTGAATTAAAAATAAATACTATGAAAATCCAACAAAAAAAATACTCAAAAGCTGCAGGATGGAAGACATTGCGGAATGATGACTTTGACCCGGCTATATGCAACCTGGTTTTAGTATTTTCAAGTACCGGGATTCTTGCTGATCCGGCAATTTATACTTCTATAAAAAACGATTATCCCAACGCCCATATTCTTTTAAATTCTACGGCAGGTGAAATAACAGACACAGAGGTAAGCGATGAAACTATTTCATTAACTGCTATTGCATTTGAAAAAATAAAAATAAAAACTGCTGTTACTCATATTGAAAAAATGAAAAATAGTTTTGAGGCCGGTAAATGTCTTGCTTCTGACCTTGACCCTGATGAATTGAAATATGTATTGGTAATTTCAGACGGGCAAAAAGTAAATGGCAGCGAACTGGTGAGTGGCCTGCAGGAGCAATTGCCTGCAGGAACAATTATAACAGGCGGCTTAGCGGGAGATGGTGGAAGATTTCAAAAAACGCTGGTAGGTTTGAATGAAGCGCCTATTGAAGGAAGAATTGTCGCTATTGGTTTTTACGGAAGTCATGTGTCTGTTTCTTATGGAAGTGTAGGTGGCTGGGATTCCTTTGGCCCCGAGCGCCTTATCACCAGATCTAACGCAAACATATTATATGAGCTCGACGGAAAACCTGCACTTGACATTTATAAGATGTACCTCGGTGAATATGCAAATGAGCTTCCCGGATCCGGCTTATTATTTCCGTTAAGTATTCGCACAAATAAAGCAGGACACTCGCTGGTAAGAACCATTTTGTCAGTGAATGATGAAGAGAAGAGCCTGACCTTTGCAGGCAATATGCCTGAGGGAACTTATGCCAGGTTGATGAAAGCAAATTTTGACCGGCTAATTGAAGGTGCTTCTGATGCTGCACAAAATTCAATGTGCAACAATGCACATACTCCTGAGCTTGCCTTGTTAATAAGCTGTGTTGGACGAAAGCTTGTGCTGGATCAGCGAATAGAAGAAGAAGTAGAAGTGGTGAGAGCCATATATGGCAATAAAACCGCTATCGCAGGCTTTTATTCATACGGGGAAATATCGCCTTCATTCAACTTTATTAAATGCGAATTGCATAATCAAACAATGACGATCACAACACTTAGTGAAGCATAAATTATGTACAACAAACTTCTGAAACGCCAGCTCCAAAAAAATTTTGGCGCATTGGATGAGATACCGGCGGGCATTATGTCATTGTTGAAAGTAATCAGCGACTCGTATGACCATTATGAAAAGGATCGCAAAATGATAGAGCATTCCATTGACCTTAGTTCAAATGAAATGATTGAATTAAATAATAATCTAAGAAGCGATATTAAGGAACGGGAAAAAACAGAAGAAAGATTAATAGCAAGTGAAGTACGACTTAGGGAAATAATTGATTTGGTTCCCCATTTCATTTTTGCAAAAGATATTAGCGGAAAATTTATCCTGGCTAACAAAGCGGTGGCCGATGTTTATGGGTCTACCATAGAGAACTTACTGGGTAAAAGCGACGCTGACTTCAATTCTAACCAGGAAGAGGTGGAACACTTTCTTAAACATGACCTGATGGTTATTGAAAGTGGAAAAGAGGAATTTAATAAAGAGGAAATTATAACCGATGCAAGGGGCAATGTTCTCACATTATCTACTACTAAAATTCCCTTTACTGCCTCAGGAACAGACGTTCCTGCTGTGTTAGGATTTTCCATTGATATTTCTGATCGCAAAAAAGCAGAGCAGGAACTGGAAAGATCTATTTCCATACTCGAGGCTACGATTGAATCTACCGCTGATGGTATATTGGTGGCGGATTTTAATGGTAAAATAGTCCGCTTCAATAATAAATTTGTAGAACTATGGCGCATACCTAAAGAAATATTAAGTTCGCGGGACGATGAAAAGGCTATTGCATTTGTGCTGGACCAGTTAGTGAATCCTGAAGAATTTATTTCAAAAGTAAAAGAGTTGTACATTAAAAAGAACGATTTGAGTTTCGATATATTTCATTGTAAGGATGGCCGTATTTTCGAACGTTATTCCCAACCACAGCTAATTAATGGGGAGTGCGTTGGCAGGGTTTGGAATTTCCGGAACATTACAGAAAGCAAATTGGCGGAAGAGACATTGCTCAGATCAGAAGCCGATCTTGAAATAAAAAACATGGAGTTGGAAATAAAAAACCGCGAGCTTGAACAATTTGCGTACGTCGCATCACATGATCTGCAGGAGCCATTACGCACTACTTCCAGTTTTGTGGAGTTGCTTCAAACGCAGTACAGTGAAATGCTGGATGACAGAGCAAATCAATACCTCACTTTCATCACTCAATCTTCTGATAGAATGAGAATGTTTATTAAAGACCTGCTTGATTATTCACGAATAGGCAGAAAAAAAGACCTTGAACAGATTGATTGTAATTCAATGCTAAGCCTGGTGCTCGAAGACCTCAATAAATTAATAACAGATGAAAATCCAAAAATACACGCTGAGCATTTGCCTGTTATAAACGGTTATCCCACAGACATACAACAGCTCTTTCAAAACCTGGTAATGAACGCCATAAAATTCAGGAAGAAAAATACAACACCCGAAATAGAAATTTCAGCTAAGCTAATTCCGGGATATTGGGAATTCGCATTTAGTGATAACGGCATAGGAATAGATGAAAAGCATAACGAAAGGATATTTATCATATTTCAGCGGCTTCACACCAGGGGTGAATATAAAGGCTCTGGTATAGGATTATCACATTGTAAAAAAATAGTTGAATTACACGGTGGAAAAATATGGGTTAAGTCTAATCCGGGCGAAGGGGCTACATTTTATTTCACTATTTCTGCAAATAACAGGTAACCAGCTCAAATCTTATATTTTTTTTTAAAATCCTTAAATTTTAAAAGACTGCGTTTTTTTAAATGATGGTTTTAAAAAAATGCTTGCATAATTTTGCGGTCATAAACCACATGAAAGGAAGGAATAAATTTTTAATGATACTTATCCTGGGAATGCTTTCAGCTATCGGGCCGTTCTCTATTGATATGTACCTGCCTGGCTTCCCGGCAATAGCCCGCGATCTTCATACTACCGTGGCAAGAGTAGCCCTGTCTCTCTCAAGTTTTTTTATCGGCATCTCCATTGGGCAACTGTTATACGGTCCTCTGCTGGACAGATTTGGCCGCAAGAAACCTTTATATTTTGGGTTATCAGTTTACTTATTTGCTTCTGTGGGTTGCGCTTTATGCACATCTTCAGATGCCCTTATTGCACTTCGCCTTGTGCAGGCTTTGGGAGGCTGCGCCGGAATGGTAGCTGCCCGGGCTATGGTTCGTGATCTATTTCCCGTACAGGAAAATGCAAAAATATTTTCGTTGCTAATGCTTGTTATTGGTGTGTCGCCTCTTGTTGCGCCCACATTAGGCGGATATGTTGCCGCCGTTTTCGGATGGCAATGGATCTTTATAATACTTACAATAATGTCGGCATTTATACTGGCTGCTGTTCATTTTGCATTGCCTGAAAGCAGGAGGCCGGACGCTTCAGTTTCTTTGCTTCCAGCGCAAACTGTAAAAAGCTTTTTAGTAGTATTTAAGGAACCGCAATTTTATACTTACGCCTTTACCGGATCAATAGCCGCTGCTGGTTTGTATGCATACATTGCAGGATCTCCGCACGTTTTTATGGAAATTTTTAAAGTAACTGAAAAACAATACGGATGGATATTTGCCATGATAGCGCTTGGCCTCATAATTTCCAGCCAGCTCAACAGTATTCTTTTGAGAAGATTTACAAGCGAGCAAATAATACGTCTTGCCTTGTTTTGTCAAAGCATTACCGGTATAACTTTATTCCTGGGAACAGTGAGTCATTTAGCGGGTTTGTATTCTACTATAATTTTGATAATGATCTTTTTAAGCTGCCAGGGGTTTACTTTTCCAAACTCATCAGCTCTTTCTATGGCGCCGTTCAGCAGAAATGCCGGAACAGCTTCTGCATTAATGGGAGCAATTCAACTTGGGGTGGGCGCTCTTACTTCTGCAATTGTAAGTTTTTTAACGAGCCAAAGCGCCTTGCCCATGACGGCTGTAATGGCTTGTTGCGCACTGCTTAGCTTTACGGTTTTGCTTTTAGGAAGAAGCGTTATACGTTATAAATCCACTGCTATGGAAGTGGAAGAAGAGATTGTCGAAATGATAAGTACTTCCTGAGGCTTTTTTTCTTTGAATCGGTAGTGCACGGTGTTTGAAAAGCTCCCCTGACCTTATACGTTATTTCACTTACAATCCCCACAAATTCCCTTTACTACCATCTCTGCATCGTTCGGTACAAAGCCGTTAGGTAGCTTAACAGAAGGGATTGTTACATCATCAAGGCAAATGGTTTTACTGCATTTATCACATATAAAATGTACATGGTTATCCTGGTGATGGCCCCCCTCACAATCATCTTTGCATAAGGCATATTTAATGGCATTGTCTGTAGTGGGTATTAAATGAATAAGGCCTTTCTCAGCAAATAATTGCAGGGTCCTGTATACAGTAACACGGTCAAAGGTTTCACCGGTTTTTTTTTCAATATCAGCGTGTTCCAGCGCACCATTCGATTGCAGAAAGAGCTCAAGTATTTTTTGCCTGCTGTCCGTTATGCTTAAACGTTTCTTTTTTAATATGGCTAATGCCTGGCTCTTCATATGTTAATTTGGATTATTGCTAAATGGAGAACTAATGCCTCCCTGGGGATCTTTAGTTTCTTTTAATAACTCACCGATGTGCGTTGATAATTTTTCCAGTTCATCCTGTTTTAAACCATCGTAAATTCCCCTTAGCCGACGCTGTTTATCAACCAGCGCAAAAAATTGCGTATGAATAAATTGGTCAGCAATATTTAAGCTATTGTTCTTTTCATTATCAAGCAAATAACTTTCTCTCGCCATTCTGTATAAAGAATCTTTGCTGCCGGTGAGAAAATACCAGTTGCTGTTTGATTGTTGGTTGTTGTGGGGGGCCAGCATTTTATTTTCATATGCTTTTAATAAAGGAACCGAATCTGTTTCAGGCATACATGTGTGAGAGAGAATAGCAAATCTCTCTTTATCTTTATACTTATCGTAAATTTTTTTCATGTTCAAATTCATTTTGGGGCAAATGCCTTTGCATGTAGTAAAAAAATATTCAGCCACATAAACTTTTCCTTCTACATTTCTTTCTGAAAAAGGCTTGCCATTCTGGTCAGTAAATGAAAAATCTTTTACGTAAGTAAGCACCGGTAATTTTACTTTATAATAATCATTACCTGCAAACAGGAAAAAATAAAAGGCTCCCATAAGCGCTAAAAAAAACCCGATATACCACCCATATTTTCTTTTCATATGCACATAAAATATTTTGCAAAACTAATGCACCCTCATAATTAATCGAATTATAAACTTGCATCGTTGTTGCAAATTTACTATTTTTGCCGATCATTTATTATATGTCAATGCCATTAAAAGTTAATTGGGATTTTATGGGGATTGCTACATCCGTGGCCTGTGCTATCCATTGCGCTCTTTTACCTATAGTGGTAAGTACTTTACCCATTTTTGGCATCAACATAATTCATAATGCTTTTTTTGAATGGGGTATGATAGCTCTTGCTTTTGTGGTAGGGTGTTATTCTTTATATCATGGTTACATAAGACACCATAAAAATTACGCACCATTTATTATATTCTCTGCGGGTGCTATATTTTTAGTACTCAAACAACTCTTTCTCCCCTACGAATATTTATTTTTAGCTTTCGCAGTTTTTCTTATTATTTCATCTCATCTGTTTAATTACAGGTATTGTCACCAAAGCAAAGTTTGTAATTCTCCCCATCACAAGCATTAGTATAAACTTTATAAATCTCTCAAAAAATATTTTCGCTATCTTATAAATAAAATAACGGCAATGAAAATATGTTTTCTTATTGGCTTTATAATATTGGCCAATGCGGCATCGTATGCTCAATCAAAAGATGAATTGGAAATAAAAGAAACTTTAAGCAAACAGGTTGCTGCCTGGAATAGCGGAGAGATAAAAAATTTTATGCTTGGATACTGGCGAAGTGATTCATTAAAATTTATCGGCAAATCCGGTATTACTTATGGATGGAATGAGACTTTGCAAAATTATATAAAGAACTATCCTGATACTACTTCCATGGGAAGATTAGCGTTTGATCTTTTAGAAGTTAACCAGTTATCAGAAGAATATTTTTTTGTAATTGGCAGGTGGCACCTCAGCAGAAGTATTGGTGATATAAGTGGGCATTTTACATTGCTTTTTAAAAAGATAAATTATAAATGGCTCATCATTGCAGATCACAGCAGTTGATCAAAATCAAAACTTCCATTTTTTTCGATAATAAATTATCAAGGCAATAAGGCTACCTATAAACCAAGCATAAAAAATATAATTTCCAATGCTGGGTTTGTTATCAAAAAAAGCAAGATTAAATGCAATGCCAGTTGTAGTGTTTACAAGTAACCATAATAAGCCCATGGAAAGTGATGTAGCAATCTTTACAAGAAAATCTCTCGTTTCAGTTTCCATATTACTCATTAAAAATTGCTTTGCATGAAGGTAAAAACAATTAAATAAACCTGATTGTTTGCAATAGCTGCCATCAACCCTGAAGCAATTTATCCGCACGCATCATTTGATCACTTAAGTAATAAATTATCAAATTCAAGACTGTCACCCGCAAACACATTAAAGTCCACTGGTGGCCCTATACCATTTACATGGCCGCTTTCACTATGCTGCCAAAATAGCCAGTTACGGCTAAGCCGTGGTTTTGCTGGTTGCAAATAATGGGCTATCCAGAAAGGATAGTCATCAAAGCCAGTACTTAAATAACGGTTATAAAAATAGATGTTGGTATAAATTACAGGCTTGGTTTTATATTCCTGTTCAATTTTATTAAGCCAGACCAATACTTCTTTTCTTAGATCATCTATCCCTGTTCTGTTAGATTGCTCTACATCAAGTACAGGCGGAAGATCCCCTTTTTCCAGCTTTACAATATCAATAAAGTTTTGTGCCTGGGCCTTGCCGCTTTCTCCCGCAATAAAATAATGATATGCGCCTTTAGGTATCTTTTCGTCTGCGGCCTTTAACCAGTTACGGCGAAATTGGGCGTCTATTTTTCCAATACCTTCTGTCGCTTTTATAAATGCAAAGCCAATTTTAATATCTTTTACCTGCATATTTTTTACATCGCTCCAATCTATTACACGCTGGTAGCGGCTTACATCTATACCATGTATCGCATACCCCAAAGGAATATTAATGCCAAATGCAGGGTATTTCACGTGAGCAGCTTTTGTAAAAAATTTTATAAGATAGTACACGGCAACAGACATCAGGCATAGAGCTAAAATAGTGACTGCAACAGTTTTAAGGGTTGAAAGCTTTCTTTTTCTTGCCACAGTATGCCTGAAAACTTTTAATATTAGTTTGAAAATTTAAAAAGCGCTGATAACTACTTTCTTTGCAGCTATTATTTTATTGCCCGATTGAACTTTTATAAAATATATTCCAGATGAATAGTTAGTGGTTTCAATTTCCTTAAAACAGGAATTATTATATAAGGAGATTTTCTTTTTATACATTAACTGCCCGGCAGAATTGTATAGCCCAATTGTTGCATTTACACCTACAAAATTTCTTAAATAAACAAACAGCTGGTTTTTTGCAGGGTTAGGAAATATTTGCAAAATATTCTGCCCGTTAATATTATCTGTTACTTTTTTTGAAACGTTGTCTTTGCTTATCAGCCAATATTCCGGATCAATTAAAACCGTGTCTGCGACAAACCCGATATTTTTAAAAAATACTTCATTATTTGATCTGTTGTCAATAACTATAGTCTTCTGTTGTGTTGCATTTTTAAACTCTAAGGCAACAGGCATCTCAAAAAAACTTACAGAAGGATGAGAAGTTGTTTGGTTCATTTTAATTTTTACATAATCGCTCCCCGCCTGGCTCCATGCTACGTTATACGAAGGATAGCCCTGGCCGTACACCCAATCATTAAAAAATTTAGTAAGATCTTTTTTACTTACGTCTTCTAAGTTTCTTTTCAAATCAGCTGTTCTTGCAAAACCATATTTAATTGAAGGATCAGAAAGATATTGTTGTGCTCCTTTAAAAAAAATTTCATCACCAAGCATCCAGCGCAACATGTATAAAAGATGTGAGCCCTTTCTATAAGAAAGTCTCCCATCAAATATCCTGTAAACATTCGTTGTATCATCCACAGATACTGAACCTCCCGGCAAAGAAGTTATTTCAGCTATCTCATTTTTCCTGGCAGATGATATGCCGGCAGGATATTTTTTCTCCATATAAATACTTGCCAAGTGTGTGGCAAAGCCTTCATTTAACCATATGTCTTTCCAGCTTGCACAGGTAATCTTATCGCCAAACCATTGGTGGGCAAGTTCATGTGCCATGAGGGATTCATCCGGCCTTACGATGAAAGTTGAGGTCTGATGTTCCTGTCCGCCCCCCCAACCAAATTGAACGTGGCCATATTTTTCTTTTATAAAAGGATACTCTCCAAACATGCTGTTGTAAAGTTGCATTGCATCTAAAACAAGTGGCGTATTGGCCTGAAATAAAGCAAGATTTTCAGGATAACAAAATGTTTGCATAGGTAAAGTGATATCGCCCAGTTGAACCGTGTTGTTAAATACTGTATAGTTGGTTACAGCAAAACAAACAAGATAAGAAGCTATGGGATACCTGTGTTTCCAGTGCGTAACGGTATTGGTCCCAGAGGTAGTTTCAGACTGTAATAAACCATTGGATGCTGCCTTATATTGAGATGGATGAGTGAGAAAAATATCAATTGAATCCGCTTTATCATCTAATCCATTTTTACAAGGCCACCAATCACGGCTTCCGTATGGTTCACTCAACGTCCATAAAATTGGTACACCGGCGTGTGTACTTTGTATAAATGAACCAAAGCCAGTAGTAGGTGGTATGCCGTTATAAAAAATAGTTATGGAGTCCAGTGTACCTGGGGGTATATTGCCACTAAAATTTACCCGAAGAATATTACTACTTTGAAGCTTTGGCAGAACAATGTTTCTCTGTTTTATGCTGTCGGCAATAAGCGGATCCATCAGATCAAAAGAAATACTATTCGTTGAAGTGACAATCACATAATAAACAGTAACCTTTCCTTTTATGAAGCGAAGAGCAGGGTCAATTTCCCATTCGCAACGGTAATATTTAACGTCAAAATTATCAGCCGATGCAGGGGAATTATATATCGCAGAATGCATAAGGCGCTGACGGTTTGCCATTTCGTTTAATACAATAGAATTTACTTCTTCTATATAATCATTTTTTTGCGCATAAGCGCTTGAAAACAATAGTAGTATGAATATGAGACGTGTAAGCATCATTTGTTTAACTGTCTTTTAACGGCTTTTAAGCCCATGCCAATTACCTTTGCCTCCTTTTTAATAATCAGGATAAAGTTCCTGATTTTTTATTAAAGCTATATATAAATCAACTTAACCGTTTAAGGCTGTTCACTTTAATTCAAAGCGAAGTCTGAGTTTAAAAAACTTTTTTTCCATGAGAGTACACCCTATAAAATTTCTCTATAGCCTAGTTATTATATCCGGAGTTTGTATTAAAAAACTTTCTGCACAAATAATTAATGCTGATACAGTAAAAATTCTTGCGGCTGTTTCAAAAAAAACTATAGATTATAGAAGCTCGGTAATAGCCTCTAATGTTGTATTTCCTGAAAGTTTGGAAGGTTCCAGAGAACAAGCCCTGGACTATGTTGAAAAATTTAGTGATAAAAAAAGGAATTACCTGTTACGCATTTATGAAACAGGTAAAAAATATTTTCCAAAAATATCTGTTGTATTAAGGCAATATAAATTACCTGAAGAGTTAAAAGTTTTAATTGCCCTTGAATCAGGCTTTAGTGCTAATGCTGTTTCAAAGGCAGGTGCAGTGGGTTATTGGCAATTAATGGACGTAGCTGCAAAAGAGTATGGTCTGCAAATTGCAAACAAGGATGAGCGCAAAAATTTCAGTAAATCAACATTAGCCGCGGTTAAATATTTACGTGACCGGAAACTAAATTTAAATAATGATTTATTGCTGATGGTCGCATCCTATAATTGCGGTGTTGGAACCATTAAAAACGCTATAAGAAAATGCCACAAAACCGATCCCGGCTTTTGGGATATAAAAAATTTGCTCCCCGCCGAGACGAGAAATTACGTTATGAATTTTATAGCCCTGAATGTTATCTTTAACAATTATGAAAACTTTGTAAAAGAGCAATTATTATTTAAATCAAAAGAAGTTTATAAAATACCATTTCAAATTTTTAAATACAACAACACATTACCTTCTGAGAATCTAAAGATTGATTAAATAATATAATAGCATCATATTTTTCTCTTTAATTTCTTTAACCTTATTCTTTTTAATATTTAAGAATAGCACAAATAATATTGACATTTGCAGTTGCCGGAATAGCATTTTCGCCGCTGATATCTATTTTATAAAGAGAAACTTTTATGAGTAAAATTTGCGCATGCCTGTATTTTCTCTTTTTATTAGTTCAGCCAACATCTTCTCAACCAAAATATGAATTCCGGGGAGTTTGGTTAGCCACAGTTGATAATATTGATTGGCCATCAAACAAATATCTTAATACCGATAGCCAGAAAATTGAATTTACCCGCTTGTTGGATATGCATAAGCAAAATGGCATGAATGCTATAATTGCACAGATAAGACCTTCTGCTGATGCATTTTATCCTTCGCAATATGAGCCATGGAGTGAATGGCTTACCGGCACTCAGGGCAAGCCACCACATCCTTATTATGATCCACTTGAATTCATGATAAAAGAAACACATAAGCGGGGAATGGAGTTTCATGCATGGATGAATCCATATAGGGCAAAATTTAATATTAACTTGTCTTCCATCTCTCCTATACACATTACAAGATTACACCCGGAATGGTTTTTAACTTATGGAGATAAAAAATATTTTGACCCGGGTAATAAAGAAGTACAACAATTTTTAAATAGTGTCGTCAGGGATATTGTAAGTCGCTACCAGGTAGATGCTATTCATTTTGATGATTATTTTTATCCTTACCGCATAGCCGGCAAAGAGTTTCCCGATTCGGTTTCATTTTTAAAATATGGAAATGGCATGAACAGAAATGACTGGAGACGAAGTAATGTTGATTCTATAATTGTACTGCTTGGCAAAACTATAAAGGAGGAAAACAAATATTGCAAATTTGGTATAAGCCCTTTTGGCGTATGGCGCAATAATGATAAAGACGCGGATGGTAGTAATACAAAAGCAGGCCAAACCAATTATGATGACCTTTATGCTGATATATTACTTTGGTTAAAAATGAAATGGATTGATTATGCAGCCCCGCAATTGTACTGGGAGTTTGGCCAAAGAGTTGTTCCTTTTGAAATATTAATTGACTGGTGGGCCAGTCATTCATACGGAAGACAGTTGTATATCGGGCATGGGGTGTACCGCGCCTTTGAGCCAAAATCGTATGCGTGGAAAAATAAAAACGAATTACCTAATCAAATAAAAAAAATAAGAAGTTACCCCCAGGTGCAGGGAAGCATTTATTTCAGCAGCAAAACATTTAATAAAAATCCTAATGGATGGAATGATAGTTTGCAAAATAATTATTACGGATATCCTGCTTTAGTTCCACCAATGCCATGGATCAATAATATAACGCCAACAAGCCCGCTTATCGGTTTTGATACAACAAATAGTATTATTTATGATTCACTAAGAATATTAATTAAGCAGGTGCCTTTTTCAATGGATGTGAATAGATATATAGTGTATTCGTTTGCAGATATTTCAAATATGGATATCAGTACTCCAAAAAATATAGTAGCAATAGTTTCTGCTGAACAAACCTGTTTTGAATATTCTTTAATAAATATTCCTTTAGAAAAAAAACAGCTCATAATAGGAGTAACCAGTTTAAATAAATATAACAATGAAAGTCTTCTTAGCCGTTACATTATATTGGAAAGAAAGGAAAATACCTGGACTATAATTCAACCCACTGCTGTCAATTGACTTGTATGACGCACTTTGTGTACCCTTACTTTTTTCCTTCTAAATAATTACATTGCTGCAGTGAGCCCAAGCGGATACGTAACGGGATATTTGTAATTTTTTCAAGAGCTATCTCTTTTTTACAAACAAATCCGAGATGTTGCGTATAATAATTTGAGGTGATTATATTTTTAGAGGGAGCACGCACGATATTTTGATTTTCATTGGAGCTCAAAAATATTATTTCAGGAGTAAATAGAGGCTTTTTTACAAATTTTGATGAAGAAATTTTATCCGATTGTGCACCACAGAAAAATGCCGAAAGAAAAAAAATTACGACAAAGCCACAAAATTTATTCCAAAAATACATATCATTGATTTAGTGTATGTAAATTTACAACCTTATTCAGGAGTTTAGCATTAAAAAAATGTCTCTTAGCCAAAACTTACAACAAAAGCTATTACAAAAATTATCGCCGCAGCAAATTCAATTGATGAAATTGCTACAGGTTCCTACGGCCCACCTTGAAGAAAGAATAAAGGAAGAGTTGGAAGAAAATCCTGCATTGGAAACGGCCGAGGATGGCCACGAAGATAGTGATGACGTAAAAGAAGAATTTGATACTATTGAAGATGATTTTGAAAAAGACGGCAGCGAAGATGAATATGGCAACATTGACATAAGTGAATATGTAAACGATGGTGATGATGATGTAGGGGATTATAAGTTAAGGGACGACAATTACCCGGACCAGGAAGAAACTAAAACAATACCTCACAGGGTTGAAACTTCTTTTCATGAGATATTACTTAACCAGCTCTCGATGCTGGACCTTGATGAGCGTCAATTAAAGATTTCAGAACACATTGTAGGCAGTATTGATGATGACGGCTATCTGCGAAGAGAACTTAGTGCCATCGCCGATGACCTTGCTTTCAGGCAAAATATTGACTCCTCAGAAGAGGAAATTGAAAACCTGATAAAACTTATACAACAGTTTGATCCTCCCGGAGTGGCTGCAAGAGATTTAAGAGAGTGCCTGCTATTGCAGCTTTATAGAAAAGCAGCAAATGCTAATTCAGTTGAAATGGCCATAAAAGTAATTGATAAATATTTTGAAGAATTTACCAAGAAACATTATGAAAAAATACAACGTGGCCTTAATCTCACTGATGAGCAGATAAGAGACGTGATTAACCAGATTATAAAGCTAAACCCAAAGCCAGGCGGGCAAATGGGTGATACCAATAAACTGGAAAATTATGTTATCCCTGATTTTTTTGTAGTGAATAACATGGGTAAACTGGAGCTCTCTTTAAACTCCAAAAATGCTCCGGATCTCAGGATCAGCGAGGGATACAGGGACATGCTAAAAGAATATGTACGGGGTTCAAAAAAAGACAGACGTCAGAAGGAGGCAGTACTGTTTATTAAACAAAAAATTGATGCTGCAAAGTGGTTTATAGATGCAATAAAGCAGCGCCAGCATACATTGTTAAGCACAATGGAAACCATAATGGAATATCAAAGGGAATTTTTTTTAACAGGGGATGAAACCGAAATGAGGCCAATGATATTAAAAGATATTGCCGAACGTACAGGGCTGGATATTTCTACGGTAAGCCGTGTTGCCAACAGTAAATTCGTTCAAACAGAATTTGGCACTTACAGGCTAAAGTTTTTCTTTAGTGAAAGCCTGGTAACAGATAGCGGTGAAGAAGTAAGCACCCGTGAGGTAAAAAAAATATTAAGTAATCTTATAGAGGCAGAAAGTAAAAAACATCCTTTAAGTGACGAAAAACTCACCGATCTGCTCCAGGAAAAAGGATATAATATTGCCCGCCGTACTGTGGCTAAATACCGTGAACAGCTTAATATTCCTGTTGCACGTTTAAGAAAAGAATTATAGCAATGAATAGCTTACCAGGCATTTCCTCATCGCGAGTTAGACGCAGTCATGCTGATAATCAACCAATGTTAGTTCGCTTTTTTGCTCACTTTTTTTCGGTCCTGTTTCATCCATTATTCATTCCATTATATGTTACCTATTACTTGGCCTTCCTGCATCCAGGATATTTTAATGGGATCGGGGAAAGAGAAAAAATGTGGGTGATACTTAGGGTTGCCGTAAATATGGTTTTCTTTCCGTTAATATCAGTCTTATTATTAAAAGCAATAGGCTTTATTGATTCTATATTTTTAAAGACACGGAAAGAAAGAATTATTCCTTACATCATTTCAAATATATTTTTCTTCTGGATGTACCTTGTATTTCGTAATCAAAGTGAAATACCCTTGATATTAACTGCATTTGTTTTTGCAGTTTTCCTTGCCTCCTCTATTGCTTTATTAGCCAATACCTATTTTAAAATAAGTATGCATGCCATTGGAGTTGGGGGGTTAATTGGGATTCTGCTGGTTATTTTAGGTACAAATACATCGTCACCGGTTACAATACCTTTTGCTATTGCTGTGCTACTTGCTGGTATTGTTTGCACCTCCAGAATGATTGCAAGTAATCATACCCAAAAAGAAGTTTACCTGGGTTTACTATGGGGGATAATATGCCAGATAATTAGTGCTGCTATCGTTTTATAATTTGCAATTATTAGTTGCTGTAATATAAATAATATAACAAAACCCCGGATCCGCCGGGGCTTATGTCTCCCAATTGTACCTAAAACAAATGTTTTACATCATGTGTGCATTATTTCTGTTCAGGCAATTGTTGCAATTATTTTGCTGCCATTTAAGCGTTTTATGAGAAATTATATTGCTTTGAAAAGTACGCTATTTTAATAGTAGAGATACAAATTCAGTACGAATAATTACCAGGCTCTTCATTGATCATTGCTAAAGGCTATGTGTTACGAAGATGTTAAACCGACTATCTACAAGCGTTACCTGCCTTCTTAACTCGTATAGTTAACCTGAAATTTGCCCGGTTTTTGGAGCAACTTTTTATAACCACGATTAGATTTTAAATCCATTCCAGCCAAGCCGGGCATCTTTATTTGCTGTGCTTTTGTATACATTCAAAACGGCCTATGCTTTTTTGGAAGAAAGCCCGACAGAGCCGGGTTTGTAAATTGCGGCGAAATATTTACCGATAAAGCCGACGATTAGCATACCCTATTTATCCCTTGAAAATTATACGACAAGAAGTGTACGCAACAAAAAAAAGCTACCTCAAATCGAGGCAGCTTTTCAAAAATAGAAACTATAACTCATTAAAAGGGTAAGTCATCTGCAGGTTCCGCAGTATCTCCGGCTTTATCGTAATTACTACCCGAAGAAGCCTCTGCGATAGCAGGTGTATTATTTTGGCCACCTTCATTTTTACTTCCCAGCAATTGTACATTTTGAACCCTCATTCTTAAAGTGGCCGCCACCTGGTTATCTTTATTCGTATAACCATCAGCCTCAGGTGAGCCTTCGGCATATACCAATTGGCCCTTTTTTAAATAGGGAGCAACAGCTGTTCTGTCAGTCCAATAAGCACACTCAACCCAGGTGGTACGTTCCTTTTGATTGCCCTGGGAATCCTTAAACTTTTCAGTGTGTGCCACGCTGAAATTAATAACATTTTTTCCGTTAACTTCCTTAACGATGCAATCTTTACCAAGGTTGCCTACAATTTGTAACTTGATCATAACTGTGTTTTTTAATTGTTAATCGATGTATCTGAACGGCTTCATTCTAATTGTAAGAATGGAGCAAAATCTTTATGAAACTTTACAAACCTAATTCATCTTTTTCTTAAGGCTGCTCACCTGGTCCTGCAAATTATTAACAATATTTGCCAATGAATTCACATCCCATCTTTGCTGATTGGTAATTTTGTTAATTACCGTATTTGCCAGCCACATTTCCAAAATATCTTCAGTATTAACCTGGTAAGGCTGGTATGCCGGGTTGTCGCTAACCAATGTTATTTTATTTTTATTCTTATTGCTTTTTACAATTCTTTTGTAAACAATTCCTTCACTCTTGCTAACTACAATATGAGCCATATTGGTCTTAGCTTCTTCAACACTTTCAACTTTCTCTCCTACTATCACACTTCCGCTCGGTGTTGGCATCATACTGTCACCAATTATTTCGAAGGCCCTGTAATTGCCACCCGCAAGCATAGGTAAAGTGAAAGTATTAAGTTCATCAATAAACTCGCTATCGGCATATCCGGCCAGGTAGCCAGCAGCAGCTTTAACAGGCACAAACTGAATGATATTCCTGTCAGCATTCATCATTTTTAGCTGGCGCCTTTTGGTAAGATAGTTACTTCCTTTTACTTCACTTAAATCCTGGCGTAATAACTCATCAAGGGTAACTTTAAACATATCGCTCATCACTTCAAGTACTTCCAGACGGGGATCTGCACGTTCTTCTTCATAAGCACCAATCAGTGATCTTTTAATACCAAGCTTATTCGCAAACTCTTCCTGCGTCCAGCCCCTGAGTTTTCTCAGGTATTTCAAATTTTGCCCTGCAATTGCCATACTAGCTAACTTATTTAGTGTAAAAATACTAATCTTTTTAGCTTATCCAAATTTTTATAGAAGTTTTTTTTAGGTATTTTTGATACTCAACCCACATCTTAGTGAAGAAACTTTTTTTTATTCTATTGATTTCCTCAAAATTTATAACCGCCAGTGGTCAACAAATAACCGGTACCCTTCCCTACTTTCAGCAACTGGTAAATTATAAACTTAATGTTACCCTTAATGATGTTGACAATACCCTTGACGGCTCTATAAATATTGATTACACCAATAACTCTGCAGATACACTGCAATATATATGGTTTCATTTATGGCCCAATGCGTATAAGAATGATAAAACTGCATTTAGCGATCAGCTTTTAGAGAATGGAAGGACAGACTTTTACTTTAGTAATAACGAAAAAAGAGGTTATATAAACCGGCTAAACTTTAAAGTAAATGGTTTAACTGCAAGGCTTGATGATCATCCGCAATACATTGATATTGTAAAGTTGGCATTGCCTTTATCGCTTCCTCCCGGCCAAACAATTAATATCACTTCGCCGTTTCATGTTAAGCTGCCGTATAATTTTTCACGTGGCGGTTATGTTGGCCATACCTACCAGGCTACCCAATGGTATCCGAAGCCCGCTGTATATGATATAAAAGGCTGGCACCCCATTCCATACCTGGACCAGGGTGAGTTTTACAGCGAATTTGGAAATTTTGACGTGCAGATCACGCTTCCAAAAGATTATGTTGTTGCAGCCACCGGAGAACTGCAAAATGAAAATGAAAAAAATTGGCTTGTTGAAAAATCAAACCAAGCTTTTAATGCATCAGTAAAAGAAACCGCTAAACCGGCTGTTAAACAAAAACAGGTAAAAAAAACTGCAACAAAAAAACGAGAGAATTTAAAGAAGCCTGTACACAAAACAGTTAAAGGCAAGCTGCCAAATCCTGCTAATTTTCCAATCATTTCCAACAACGAAGCTAAAGTTCAAAATACTGAAACAAAAACACTCCACTATATTCAAAATAACGTACATGATTTTGCCTGGTTTGCTGATAAAAAATTTTTAGTAAGAATAGACACCTTACAATTGACTTCTGGCAGAGTAATAAATGCCCAGGCATTCTTTACTCCGCAAGGCTATCCTGTATGGAAAAATAGTATTCAGTTTATTAAAGACGCTGTAAGAACAAGAAGTGAATGGCTTGGGGAATATCCTTATAATGTTGTTACAGCATTAGAGGCTAAAATGGGATTCAATGGAGGAATGGAATATCCAACCATCACAAGTATTTCTCCTATGCCTGATGAAAAAGCGCTTGACTTTGTAATTGAACATGAGGTTGGGCACAATTGGAATTATGGAATTTTGGGCAGCAATGAAAGACAACATTCGTGGATGGATGAAGGAATGAATACATATTTTGATAATCGTTACATTGAAAAAAAATACCCTAAGAACCCTTCGGCTGAGTTCAAGACTAATTTCCCTTTTGCTGATAAACGAATTCCTGAAGATGCATTTTCCTGGGCTTACAGTGTACAGATTTCTTTAAAAAAAGATATGCCTGTTGAAACATCTTCTGAAAAATTTTCGGAATTGAATTCTGGTTTGATTGCCTACCACAAAACAGGGCTTTGGATGAAAGTTGTTCAAGATTATGTTGGTAAAAAAATATTCGACAGTAGTCTTCATGAATATTTTAATCGTTGGAAATTTAAACATCCTTACCCGGAAGATTTCAAAAAAGTAGTTGAGGATGTGAGCGGGAAAAACGTAGATTCTGTTTTTTCATTATTAAATAAAAAAGGAAGTATCGGGGTTGAAAATAAACGGATGTTAAAAGTAAAAACATTTTTCAATTTCAGAGATCGGGATAAATATAACTACCTTTTTTTTTCACCTGCTGCCGGTATAAATTATTACGATAAACTAATGATCGGCGGAGTAATTCACAATTATACTTTACCTGCAAACCATTTTCAATTCTTTGCAACCCCAATGTATGGTATACAAAGCAAAAAGTTAACCGGCCTTGCAAGGGTGGCATATAACTGGACCTCGTATGGTGCAATACAAAGAGGAGAAGTATCCGTTGGCGGAGCATCTTTCAGCGTTGATGATTTTACTGATTCGGTTGGAAATGTAAAATACCTTGGCGTAAATAAAATAGTACCTTCTTTAAAAATTGTTTTTAGGGAAAAAAATGACAGGAGCCATTTTGTTAAATGGCTTCAATGGAAAACTTTTTTTATACAGGAACAAGGTTTATCATTTAAAAGAGATACTATTAAACAAGCTGATATAATTACCTATCCCGAAACCAGGCGTTATCTCAACCAGTTAAAATTTGTTGTAGAAAATAACAGGGTTTTATATCCGTACAAAGGTGAGTTGCAAACAGAACAGGGAAACGATTTTATTAGAACAACCTTTAACGGCAATTATTTTTTCAACTATAAAAATAGTGGTGGATTAAATGTCAGGTTATTTGCAGGAAAATTTTTATACCTCGGCGATAAAACATTTTCTAAACAATTTGCTACAGACAGATATCATTTGAATATGACCGGTGCTAATGGTTATGAAGATTACACCTACAGTAATTATTTTATAGGAAGAAACGAATTCAAGGGAGCTTCTTCACAACAAATAATGATTCGTGATGGCGGCTTCAAAGTTCGTACCGACCTGCTCGCAGCAAAAATTGGCAAAACTGACGACTGGCTGGCTGCAATGAATTTTAAAACAGACATACCTAAAAATGTTAATCCTTTGCAGGCACTGCCAATAAAAATTCCTGTAAAAATATTTTTTGATATTGGCACATATTCAGAAGCTTGGGATAAAAATTCATCTACCGGAAAATTTATTTATGATGCAGGTTTGCAGATATCTTTTTTACATGACCTCATAAATATTTATATACCTGTAGCATACAGCAAGGTGTATGCTGATTATTTTAAATCGACTATTACCGAAAAACGATTTTTAAAAAATATATCTTTCAGTATAGATATTCAAAATTTTAAAATAAAGAATATACTGCAGCCATTTCCATTTTAAAGTATCAATATGAAGAATGAAACCCTTGATACTTCATCTATCCTCTATATAGAAAATAAAAATATTGACCGGGCTAAATGGGACGAGTGTATTGATAGCGCTTCTAATGGATTAATATATGCTTACTCATTTTATCTTGATGCCATGGCAAAACACTGGGATGCCCTTGTATTGAATGATTATAAAATAGTAATGCCAATTACCTGGAATAAAAAATATGGGATCTATTATTTGTACCAGCCATTTCTGTGTGCTTCATTAGGTTTGTTTGGAAATAATATTACCGGCGGGAAGCTTTCTTTTTTTTTAGATAATATCCCAAAACGTTTTAGATACCGGGATATATATCTTAATGCCGCTAATAATTTTACAATAGAAAAATACGATTTGTATAAAAGAACAAATTATGTTCTTCCAATTAACAAATCCTATACAACACTGTCAGATAATTTTAGAAACAGCTATAAACAACTGATAAAAAAATCATTGAGAACTGACATACAGATAAAGCAAAACATTAACGTGGAAGAAATATTAGATCTTGCAAAAATTAAATTTGACACTGTTGCAAAAGTAAAAAAAAGTGATTGGCATAACTTTGAACAATTGTATAACGTGTTATTCTCAAAAGGAAAGGCTACTAACTACGGCGTCTATTTAAAAGATGAACTGCTGGCCTCCGGAATATTTTTATTTTCACATAACAGAGCCTATTATGTTCTTGCCGGTAATAAAACTAAAGGAAGATCATTTGGCGCTTCGCATCTTGTTATAAATACATTCATTCAAAAACACGCAGGAAGAAATATGATCCTGGATTTTGAAGGTTCTAATATTGCTGAAATAGCTTTTTTCTTTAAAGGTTTTGGCGCACAGGCAGAAGAGTATCCCGGCCTAAAGTATAATACATTACCACCACTTTTTCGAAGCTTTAAAAAATAACGGGTGTCAGGCGACTAAATCGCCAGCAGCTATACCAACTTTATTATATTACCAGCCAGCAGTAAATCAACCGGGTCAGTAATTTTTATATTATTTTCTTCCCCTTCAACTAAGTGAAC